>CAISJZ010000162.1 GCA_903885755.1 uncultured Hyphomicrobiales bacterium
ACGCCGACTTCGCCATCCCGCTGCCAAACGATTTCGGCGCGAAATGGCCGGTCGTGTTTGGCGACGCGCAGGTCGAAACGCGGCGGCAGTCTGCGCCGGGTCGAGGGCGACAGGCGCGCGCCGGCCATGGAAAATGAGCGCACCTGGCAGTCGATCACCGGCGAATAGTCGTCGCCAGGGATCTGGGCTCCGTATAGTACGCGCAGCCGCGTGGTCTTGCGTCGTTCGCCGCCCGCCGGAATTGCCATATGCGCGCCCTGCCCTGTTTGCCGCGTCAGTCTCAACGGTAGGCGCGAACGCGACAGGGGCAAGCGAAACCCTTTGTTAACCTGAACGGGCGCGTCAGGCGCGGGCGAGACGCGCGGCTTTCAGTCTGGCGAAATCCTCGCCGGCGTGATGCGACGAGCGTGTCAGAGGCGAGGACGCAACCAGCAGAAAACCCTTGGCGAGCGCCACGGTCTCGTAGGACTTGAATTCGTCGGGCGTGACGAAGGACATCACGGGATGATGCTTCTTCGTGGGCTGCAGGTACTGGCCGATTGTGAGAAAATCCACGTCCGCCGAACGCAGGTCGTCCATGAGTTGCAGGACTTCCTCGCGCTCCTCGCCAAGGCCAACCATGATGCCAGACTTGGTGAAGATGGAGCGGTCGAGTTCCTTCACGCGCTGCAGCAGGCGGATCGAATGGAAATATCGCGCGCCCGGCCGCACGCGCAGATATTTCGACGGCACCGTTTCGAGATTGTGGTTGAAGACGTCGGGCCGCGCCGCGACGACGGTTTCGAGCGCGCCATCCTTGCGCAGAAAGTCTGGCGTCAGGATTTCGACGGTGGTTTTCGGGGTCGCGGCGCGAATTGCCTCGATGGTGCGGACAAAATGCAGCGCGCCGCCATCGGCGAGATCGTCCCGGTCGACCGATGTGATGACGACGTGATCAAGCCCGAGTTCGGCGACCGCCGAGCCGATCTTTTGGGGCTCGCTGGCGTCGAGGGGGGCCGGCATCCCGGTTCGCACGTTGCAGAAGGCGCAGGCCCGCGTGCAGGTGTCGCCCATGATCATGAAGGTCGCGTGCTTTTTCTCCCAGCATTCGCCGACATTGGGGCACCCCGCCTCCTCGCAGACAGTGACGAGGCCGTGACTCTTGACGATTCTGCTGGTGTCGGCCCAGAGGGCCGAGCCCGGCGCCTTGACCCTGATCCAGTCGGGCTTGCGCTGGATCGGCTGGTCCGGTCGATGGGCTTTTTCGGGATGGCGCGGCTTGCCGCCATCCCGCTTGCGATCCCGTTCAATGTCGAAAACGACGGCCATGTTGCTCTGTCCGGGGCCTCGCGCCCTGAACTCCCATGTAATCCTTCAGGTCCGTCGCGGCAACGCGGTCTATTTGCCTATGACGCCTTGCTTGGGATGCAGCGCCTGCCAGACGAACAGGATGACGCAGGAACCAGCGAGCGCGGCGATGAAATGGCCAAGCGAGCCGCGCACGAAGATGTGCAGTTCATCGGCGATCTGCGAGCCGAGCCACGAGCCGAGTATGCCGATGAGGATGTTGGTGAAGATCCAGTGGCGCGAGCCGATAATCATGCCGGCGATCCAGCCGGCGAGACCGCCGATGATGATCAGGCTGAAAAAGCCCATGCCGGGCGTACCCATAATTCCCAACGGCGTATTCATCATCGCTCTCCCGAAACATTGGCCACCGACGGGCGACCCCTCATGCAATCACAAACCGATGACGGCGGAAAGTCCGCCGCGATCAAATCACATATGGATGACCTTGCCGTAGGCGTCCAGCACGCTTTCGTGCATCATTTCCGACAGGGTCGGATGCGGGAAGACCGTGTGCATCAGGTCTTCCTCGGTGGTCTCCAGATTCATGGCGATAACGAAACCCTGGATGAGTTCTGTGACTTCCGCGCCGACCATGTGCGCGCCCAATAGCTTGCCCGTCTTGGCGTCGAAGATGGTCTTGACCAGCCCGTCCGGCTCGCCGAGCGCGATCGCCTTGCCGTTGCCGATGAAGGGGAAGCGCCCGACTTTCAAGGTGAAGCCGGCTTCCTTCGCCTTGGCCTCGGTGAGCCCGACCGAGGCGACCTGCGGGTGGCAATAGGTGCAGCCGGGGATCATGCTTTTGTCCATGGGGTGCGGATGCAACCCCTTGATCGCCTCGACGCAGATGACGCCTTCATGCTCGGCCTTGTGCGCCAGCATCGGCGGTCCCGCGACGTCGCCGATGGCGTATATGCCCGGCACGTTGGTCTTGCCGAACCCGTCGATGACGACGCAGCCTCGGTCGGTTTTGACGCCGAGTTTTTCGAGGCCAAGATTCTCGATATTGCCGACAACGCCAACGGCCGAGATCAGCCGTTCGGCCTTGATGGTCTGCCGGGCGCCCTTGTCGTCCTCGACCGTGCAGGTGACATCGTTGGCGCCCTTCTCGACCTTGACGACCTTGGTCGAGGTCATGATCTTGAGGCCCAGTTTTTCAAAACGCTTGCGCGCGATGCCGGCGATCTCGGCGTCTTCCACCGGCATGATTTGCGGCAGCACCTCGACGACCGTCACGTCGGCGCCCATGGTCTTGTAGAACGATGCGAACTCGATGCCGATGGCGCCCGAGCCCATGACGACGAGCGACTTCGGGAAGGCCGGCGGCACCATGGCCTCGAAATAGGTCCAGATGAGCTTGCCGTCGGGCTCGATGCCCGGCAGCACGCGGGGGCGCGCCCCGGTGGCGACGATGATGTGTTTGGCCGTGTAGTTCCCCGCCCCCAGAACGCCCTTGGGCACGGGATTCTGCGGCTGCATGGCGGGCTTCTTCGTTGGCGCGACGACGACTTCGCCAACTTTTGAAATGGTCGCCTCGCCCCAGATCACATCGACCTTGTTCTTCTTCATGAGGAAGCCGATGCCGGCGTTGAGCTGGCCCGACACGCCGCGCGAGCGCTTGACGATCGCGGCGGGGTCCGCCGTCACCTTGCCCTCGATCTTGAGCCCATAGGCATCGGGATGCTGGGCGTAATGCATGATTTCCGCCGAGCGCAGCAGCGCCTTGGTGGGAATGCAGCCCCAGTTGAGGCAAATGCCGCCGAGATGCTCGCGCTCGACGATCGCGGTCTTGAAGCCTAGTTGCGCGGCGCGAATGGCGGTGACATAGCCGCCGGGGCCCGAACCGATGATGAGGATGTCGTAGGGAGTGGTCATCGAATGTTCTTTCGTTTTCGTCGTGGCGCCTTCAACTATCTGAACGACGCCACGCAGTCCTCGTTCAGCGCATAGAACCGTTCGTCGACGCCCGCCAACGCGCCGCCCTTCGAAGCGTTATCAATCAGCGAATCCAGTTCGCGGGTGATCGCGGTGTAGCGTTCGCGCAGCAGGTCCTCGTGGAAGTTGGCGAGATAGGTGGCGACGGCGGCGAACCGCGCCACCGAGCGGCGCGCCTCGAAGGTGTAGTCGGCGGTTTCCTTCGCCGTATAGGTCGCCGGTGGCATATCCATCAGTCGCTGAATGCGCAGACGCGCCTCCATGAAATATTCCACCGCTTCACGGCATCCGTGCATCGTCTCGCGGCGCGTCGCATCGCTTGAAAAGACAGCCACGGACCTTGTGTTCAGATACCCCTGGTACATCGATGTCGCCAGCGACAGGAAGGCGACGAAGAGGGATACGTGCGCCGCGTCGAGTTGCGTCCTGGGTCGCGGCGCCTCGTCCATCAAATGCTCCCGATGGGATTCAAAGCTCGCTCACACCAGCATTCCCATGGGATTTTCGATCAGTTGCTTGAAGGCGTAAAGCAATTGCGCCCCGAGCGCGCCGTCGATGGCGCGATGGTCGCAGGACAGCGTCACCGTTATGATCGTCGCCACGGCGGGCGCGCCCTTCTTGACGACGACCCTTTGCTCGCCCGCGCCGACGGCCAGAATGGTCGAGTGCGGCGGGTTGATGACGGCGGTGAAATTTTTCATGCCGAACATGCCGAGGTTCGAGACGGCGCTCACGCCGCCCTGATATTCTTCTGGCTTCAGCTTGCGGGCCTTGGCGCGCGCGGCGAAATCCTTCATCTCGTTGGCGATGGTCGCGAGCCCCTTGCTTTCGGCGTTGCGAACGATCGGCGTGATGAGG
>CAISJZ010000163.1 GCA_903885755.1 uncultured Hyphomicrobiales bacterium
CAGCGTCGAATAACGCTCAATAACTCCATGTCGATCACTCCGAGTTCCCCCACGATGGCCGAGGGGGACAGGTTCGAACATGGGTCAGTTCTCGGTGGAAAAATCCTTCCGGCCGGGTCAGCTCTCAGTGGAAATCAACAACTCTCAATAGCGGAGATTGAAAAGCCCAGCAGCGACCGTTCAGGAGCCGCCTAGCGCGACATTCCTCTCAAAACAGTCCCAAACAGGTTGAGCATATTTCTTTGAACCTCTCCGTCGGCGTGAAATCGCCCGGCGGTCGGCACCCCAGTTCGGCCCTCGGCGGAGCGGCCCTTGCTCGCCACTGGGGCGGGCAAACGCCCGTTTGAAGGGGCTGGGGGCGGTCCTGACGGCGGGCCTTGCGTATGGCTAGGCTAGCGCCGGGCTGGCGGTTTAGCCTGATAAATCATAATATAGAAATATATTCCTGTCAAATTAGTCTGAAATACCTATCTGTTTTACTACTCTGAATATTGGCCGGGGCGCGTTCTTCGCTCATATGGGCTGGCATGGACCAAATCGAGCAAATGGAACTACGGATCGACGAGCTTGCGGAATCCATTCAGCGGAGCCGGCAGCTCATGCTTGCGGGCAAGATTGCCGCCATTGTGGGCGCGCTGATTCTGGTCGCGCAGATGATCGGCGTCCTGCGGTTCAGCCCAAATCTGATGATGATCGGCGTCGGACTCGCTCTTGGCGGCATCGTTCTCATGAGATCGAGCAAGAGCAGCACCGACTTGCTTGAACGGCAACTACGAAAGGTCGAGGCCGACAGAGACCGCGCTATTGACGGTCTGCGCATGGTCGAGGTTCACACGATCCACTGACCGAACGGCAAGAAACCACTCGTCAAAATGGACGGTGCGCTCCTGCAATAGCGCGTCACCAGTACTGACCCTTCGCTCCTCACGGCTCCAGGAAAACCCACCCAAATCCATACGCGTATATTGGACAAATATTGGACACGCATGGCCCAAAAATTTACTAAATTATTGATTTAATTGGCGCGCCCAAGGGGAATCGAACCCCTGTTTTCGCCGTGAAAGGGCGACGTCCTGGACCGCTAGACGATGGGCGCGCGATGCCGCGCCGGTGGATGGCGCGAGGACGGCGGACCTATAAAGGGCATCCCCGGTTCATGCAAGGCGGCGCGGGCCGATTGCGCGCTTTCCCCCCGACTTGCGGTTTTTCCAAGCCGGATTATCGTTTGCGCGGTCGCGGCATTTCTTCCGATCGGGTCAAAATCCATGCGTTTCGGCCTCTGGACGCCGCTTCCTCACGTCCTCCAGCCAGAGCCGGAGATTGAACTGGCGCTGGCGGAGCTTGGGGAGGCCGGGCGCGGCGAGCCGGTCGATCGGTCGTTTCGCTTCGCGCTCGCCGCGGTCCTGCGAGCCGAGCAATTGGGGTTTGACATGACCCTCGTGGCCGAGCGGTTCGTGGCGCGCGATCTCGAGGCCTGGGTCGTCGCCTCGGCGCTCGCGGCCCTGACGACGCGCATCGAGATCATGACGGCGGCACATCCTGGCCTCGTCCTGCCGCAGATCGTTGCCAAAATGGGCTCCTCGCTCGACCGGCTGAGTGGCGGTCGCTTTCTGCTCAATGTTGTTCCAGGCAACCGGCCCGAGGAGTTCGGCTTTTACGGCAATGGCGCCTGGCTCGCCGGGGAGGAGTGGCGCTACCGCCGGCTCGACGAGTTCATTTCAGTGATCGACGCCCTTTGGACCCGCGAGGACGCGCGCTTTGCCGGCGAATTCTATCGGATCGAGAGCGGCGGAATGGCGCAAAAGCCCATGCGGCGCCCGCGTCCCCCCATTTATGCCGCCTCCAGCGCCGACGCGGGCAAGGAGATCATCGCCCGGACGTGCGACACCTGGTTCGCCTATCATCCGCCTGGGCTCGAGAACTACGAATCCAACGCCCGCAAGGTGACCGCCGACATCGCCGACATGCGAGCGCGCGCCGCGCGATACGGACGCGCATTGGGCTACGGAATTAGTACGCTGGTTCTGTGCGCCGATACCGATGAGGCCGCGGAGGAGCAAGCGCGGCGCCTGAAGGCCAATGCCGTCTCCGCTGGCGTGGCGGACAGAGCGCTTGGCGCGGGACTTGTCGGCTCGCCGGGGCGTATTCGCGATCGGATTCACCGCTACGAGGACGCGGGCATTAATCTCCTGATGCTGCAGTTCCATCCATTTCGGAAGGGCATGGAGATTTTCGCCGAGCGCGTGATGCCCGGTCTGCGATAGGTCCTGCGTCAAGTTCCGTCGCCAAACCCCTAAACGTGCTCCACCGCGATCACGCCGGGGATCGACTTGATGGCGCCGGCGATCTGCGGCGTGATGTTGAACCGGCCGGGCAGGCGAATTTCGATCTCGCCTGCCCGTGGCGCGAGCATCAGCACAAGCGACACCTCCCCCTCGCCGCGGCCAGTCAGCCGTTGTGACAGCGACGGCAACGGCGCCTCGTCGCGCAGAAACACGCGAAGCCCCTTCTGGACGCGATTGGCGGCCTGATCGAGCGGTTCGACCATGGTAATGCGCGCGCGCACGTCCTCGCCGTCGATATTCGCCTGCAAGGTGACGAGAACCGAGGCGCCTTTTTCCAGCAGGTCGCGCCACTTGTTGAGCCCCTCCTGGAACATGATGGCTTCGTATTGGCCCGACGGATCGGACAGCGTCACGATACCCATCTTGGAGCCTGATTTGGTCCGGCGCTCCATGCGATCCAGCACGGTCGCGGCGAGCCGCGCGGCTGTGGCGCCCTGTTTAACCGCGCGGGCGAAGTCGACCCAGCGCTCCACGCGCAGGCGTTTCAACACGCCAGCGTAATCGTCGAGTGGATGGCCCGACAGAAAGAACCCGACGGCGTCGAACTCGCGCCGCAATCGCTCGGCTGGCGGCCAGCCGGGAACTTTTGGCGGCGTGAATGTCTCGACGTCGGAGGCGCCGCCGAATAACGCCGTCTGCCCGGCGACGCGTTCATCCTGCGTGCGGTTGGCGATGGCCAGCATGGGCTCGATCGCCGCCAGCGCGCGCGCGCGATCAGCCTCCATGTCGTCGAAGGCGCCGGCCGCCGCGAGACTTTCCAGCACCTTCTTGTTGACCTCGCGCGGATTGAGTCGGCGCGCGACATCGCCAAGGTCCGCGAATGGTTTGTCGCCGCGCGAGGCGACGAGCGCTTGCGCCTGACCCTCGCCAACGCCCTTGACCGCCGAGAGCGCGTAGCGGATCGCGAGCGCGCCGCCTTCGCTAGCGTGCACGTCGAAATCGACGCCGGAACGGTTGATCGACGGCGGTTCGACCTTGATGCCGAGGCGGCGCGCCTCGTTGCGGAATTCCGACAGCTTGTCCGTGTTGCCCTTGTCGAGGCTCATCGACGCGGCGATGAATTCGACGGGATAGTTCGCCTTGAACCAGGCGGTTTGATAGGCGATCAGCGCGTAACAGGCTGCGTGGCTCTTGTTGAAGCCGTAGTCCGCGAACTTGGCGAGCAAGTCGAATATCTCGTCGGCTTTCGGCTTGTGCAGGCCCTTTTCCATCGCGCCACGCACGAAGCGGTCGCGCTGGGCATCCATCTCCGCCTTGATCTTCTTGCCCATCGCGCGACGCAGCATGTCGGCTTCGCCCAGCGAATAACCCGACAGCAACTGCGCGATCTGCATCACCTGTTCCTGATAGATGATGACGCCGCAAGTCTCCTTGAGGATCGGCTCGATCATGGGATGTATGTAATCGGCCTCCTGTTCGCCCAGCTTGACGGCGCAGTAGGTCGGAATATTCGCCATGGGGCCGGGACGGTAAAGCGCGACCAGCGCGATAATATCCTCGATGCGGTCGGCGCGCATTTCCACCAGCGCCTTGCGCATGCCCGCGCTTTCCAGCTGGAACACGCCGATCGTCTCGCCGCGACCAAGCATCTCGTAGGTTTTCACATCGTCGAGTGGAATTTTTTCCAGTTCGACCTTGACTCCGCGGAGCTTGAGCAAGGCGACGGTCTTGGCCAGTGTCGTCAGCGTCTTCAGCCCGAGAAAGTCGAACTTGACGAGTCCCGCCGGCTCCACCCATTTCATGTTGAACTGGGTTGCCGGCATGTCGGATTTGGGATCGCGATACAGCGGCACGAGTTCGTGCAGGGGACGATCGCCGATAACAATGCCGGCGGCGTGGGTCGAGGCGTTGGAGTAGAGGCCCTCGAGCTTTTTCGCGATCTCGATCATGCGCGCCACGCGCTCGTCGCTCGCTGCGGCTTCCTGAAGGCGCGGCTCGGTTTCGATGGCCTGATTGAGCGTGACGGGATTGGCCGGGTTCTGCGGCACGAGCTTGGCGAGCTTGTCGACCTGGCCAAGCGGCATTTCCAGCACGCGGCCGACGTTGCGCATGACACCGCGCGCGAGGAACGAACCAAATGTGATGATCTGCGCCACGCGATCGAGCCCATAGCGTTCGCGCACGTAGCGGATGACCTCGTCGCGACGCTCCTGACAGAAATCGATGTCGAAGTCGGGCATCGAGACGCGTTCGGGATTGAGAAAGCGCTCGAAGAGCAGGCCAAACCGCATGGGGTCGAGATCGGTGATGGTCAGCGACCAAGCAACGAGCGAGCCCGCTCCCGAGCCGCGACCAGGCCCCACGGGGATGTCATGCGACTTGGCCCATTTGATGAAATCCGCCACGATCAGAAAATAGCCGGGAAACTTCATGCGCGTGATGACGTTCAACTCGAAGTCGAGCCGCTCGCGGTAATCGACCTCGTCGAAACCCGGCGCGACGCCGTGGGCTTTCAAGCGATCAGCGAGGCCCGCCTGAGCCTGCGCGCGTAGCTCCACCGATTCGGCGTCCTCGGCGTCCTTTGCGTTGCCGTCGCCAGTGGTGAACCGCGGCAAGATGGGCTTTCGGGTCAGCGGTCGATAGGAACAACGCAGCGCGATCTCGACGGAACTGGCTGTCGCCTCAGGCAGGTCGGCGAAGAGTTCGACCATTTCCGCCCGAGTCTTGAAGCGATGTTCCGCCGAGACCTGCCTGCGGCCATCTTCCGACACCAGGGCTCCGTCGGCGATGCAAAGCAGGGCGTCATGCGCTTCATAGTCGGACTTCGCCGCGAAGAAGGGCTCGTTGGCGGCGACAAGCGGAAGACCTTGCCCGTAGGCTAGTTCGATCAATTGCGGTTCGATCCGCGCCTCCATGTCGAGGCCATGGCGCTGCAACTCGATGTAAAGCGATCGGGGAAACAGCGTCGCCAGCTTTTCCAGGCGCCGCGCGGCGATATCCGCGCGTTCGGCGGCGAAGGCGCGATCAAGAGGCCCCGTTGGTCCGCCCGTGAGAGCGATGATATCGGCGCAATCCTCGGCGAGGCGGTCCAGCGTGACATGCGGCGTTTCGCCGGGCTTCGGGTCGAGCCAGGTCTGCGTGGCGAGGCGCATAAGGTTCATGTAGCCGCGCTCGCTCCGGGCGATCAGCACGATCGGCGCGCGGCCAGCGCCGCTTAGGTCGCCGCGTCCGCCAAATTCCGCGCCATCCCCGAAATCCACCGTGAGTTGCGCGCCGATGATGGGCTGAATGCCTTCTTTCGCCATCTTTTCCGAGAACTCGAGCGCGCCAAACAGGTTGTTTGTGTCGGTGATGGCGATTGCCGGCTGTTTGTCGGCCTTGGCGAATTTCGACAAGGTGGCGATCGACAGAGCGCCCTCGCGCAGCGAAAAGGACGTATGCACATGCAGATGCACGAAGCCGACCGCCTTCTGGATGGCGTCGATTTTGTCGCGTGAAAAGCCGTTGGTCATGATTCGCCTCAATGAACGGCCATTGTGGTGGATGGCGACGGGCGGGGGAAGGGGTCGTCCCGGCGCGGGAAAGCCAGCGGCTGGCGGAATTCAGCCCTGAGTTCGAGGTGTCGGAGGCGCGACGTAGATCTTCACGCTCCATTTGACATTGTCGAATTCCGCCATGGCGGGAACATCTGTCTCCCGGGAATAAAGGCCATATCGATCAAGTCCAGACGCGGGGGCCGCTTCCGAGAGGATGACGATTACGCCGCCTGTGTCGCCGCACGGTGGCATAGCCGGACCCGACGGCGTGAGATCGACGATACGCGGCAGCGGATGAAAATAGAGAGTTGCCCCCAAGACCCTGTTTCCAAATGATGTCGCGAAGCATCGAAGTGGTGCGTTCGACTGTGATTTCCAGCTGTTGCTGATTTGCGCCGCCAAAGCCTTGCTATCGAACGAATAGGCTTCGATCGGGCTTCCGGCGAGGGTCCACGCCACGAGTTCAATGCTGTATCCGGCCATCAACGCCAGCGACAGGACGCAGCTTCTGCCGATCAGGCCGAGCGCCCTTGGCGCGCGCGGCATTCGGAGATTGCCACCGCCAAGCGCGATCGCCGCGCCGGTCATGATCATGGGAATCATGGGAACCAGCCAACCCTGTCGGATCACTTGCCGCGTGGCCAGGCTAAGCGCGATCATGGCCAGGACAGGTCCCGCGGACAAACAAATTCCGAAATAGCTTGGCTTGAAGCCTCCCCGAGCGATGATCGGGCGCAGAAGAAACAGCATCGTCAGCGCCGGGCCGACGGCGACCATGGCAAGGGCGTCCAGCAATTGATTGGCGCTATCCAGCAGATCGCTCGCGGTCGAGATCGGACGTTCGGCGGTCGCGTAGCCCAACGTCATCCAGTTGTGTGTCCAGTCCCACTAGAGGTGGGGAGCGATCGTCGCCGCGCAGATCGCGACGGCCAGGAAGCTCCGGGCATCGGTCCAGGCGCCCCGAAAACGCGGAACGAAGACGCACATGACCAACAGGGGCAAGACAAGAAGGGCAATTTCATATTTCGTTAGCAGGGCGATACCGGTGGATAGGCCCAGCAGCGCGGCATCCTTGCGAGATCTATTTTCCAGATACCTTAGGGTAAAAAATACAACCGCGGCCGCCACCGGAATCAGCATTGCATTGTGATTGACATTGAGAGCGAAGAACGTCGCGGCGGGGGACTCCAGAAAGAACAGAACAGCGAGCGCCGCGAATGGTGGCTCGGCATAAAGCCGAACGGAACGCCAGACAAACAGCGATGCAATGGCGACGCCGAGTTGTGAGAGCGCGAACAAATTGAACAGCCGCGATCCCGGCAAGGCGAGGACCATGTGCATGATCCAGGTCGCCATCGGGGGATGCTTCGGGTTGCCCATTGCCAGTTGGGAGGCCCAGGAGACGATTTCGAGCGTATCGCTGTGCAGATCGCCCACCGTAAGCAGCGGCGCGACGCTCCAGATGAAAGCATGGCAAACGACGATGGCGCAGACGCCCCGCCAGAGATTTTCCGGCCGCGCCGTGGACTCCAAAGCGCGCCTGATCGCCGATTGTTCGCCAGCGTCAGACTGGCTGGACTGTTCGGCGATTACGTGTTCGTTCAATGGCATCGAGTTCACGGATAACTTGGCAGGCAACGGCGTCTGGAGCGCGCACAGCGCCAGTTCCGAACCCGATGGGGCCGGCGAGTTATTCACGGAACCGGCGGCGGAGCAACCCGCATCGCGCGCGCGGCTCCCATGCTGGACGACAGTCGCTCCAGCGCCTCGAACAGCGCCATGCCGGCGATCATCGCAAGCGTGAATATCGTGCCCTTCGCGGCGCCGGCGCCCACCAGAACCAGCGCGGGGCCGGGGCAAATGCCAGCAAGCCCCCAGCCAATTCCGAAGAGCGCGCTGCCGACAATCAGTCGTCGGTCCAGACCTTGGGCTTTCGGCATTTCCAGCGGCAGGCCAAGCAGGGCGTGGGTGCGCCGCCCGGCCATCGCGAAGGCGCCGAGCCCCACGGCGATCGCGCCGGCCATCACGAGCGCCAGCGAAGGGTCCCATAAGCCCGCAATGTCGAGAAAGCCCAGCACCTTGGCCGGGTCGGCCATGCCGGCGATGATCAGGCCGAGGCCAAAGACGAGTCCGGCGGCGAGGGATGCGATCACGTTCATTGGTTTCAGCCCCCCGGGACATGGCGAACGACGAAGACCGTCAGGAAACCAGCGGCCATGAAGATCGCCACGGCGACCAGCGAACGAAGCGACAGTCGCGAAAGCCCGCAAATCCCGTGTCCGCTGGTGCAGCCGGCGCCGTATCGCGTCCCGACGCCCACCAGCAGGCCGGCAATCGCGAGAACCGGCCAGTTCGCGTCAACGCGGGCAGGGGCGGGTGACGCGAAGACCCTGTAAATCCATGGCGAGGCGATCAGGCCCGCGAGAAAGGCGACGCGCCAGCCGGCGGGACCCGCATTGGCGCGCAATAGCCCGCCCAGGATGCCGCTGATGCCGGCGATCCGTCCGGTCAACAGGATGAGGGAGCCCGCCGCCAGTCCGATGAGCATTCCGCCAACAAGCGCCGGGAATGCCGTGAAATGGAGCCAGTCGATGGACACGTTCAATCCTGGGGTTCGGGACAGTAGAGTGTATAAAGCGCTACAAGCAGCGCCAGAACCTTTGGATCGGCGACGCCGTAGAAGATGCGCTTGCCGTCTCGCCGCGTTGTCACGATGCCTTCGGCGCGCAGAACACCCAATTGCTGCGAGAGTGTCGGCTGACGGATGTCGAGTTGCGCTTCGAGCTCGCCCACCGACTTCTCGCCCTGCGTCATCTGGCACAGCAGCAACAGCCGGTCCTCGTTGGCGAGGGCGCGCAAAAGGGCGGTGACATCGCGCGCGGAGGCGCGCATTTGCTCGATATCGAGCGGCGGCGGCGTGGCGGTCATCCAAAAGTCTCATTCTATATAAATATATTATATTGAAAAATATAATATATGCAAGTATCCTATCACAAGGTGACAAAAATCGTCGCCCGGGTTTTGCGCCAAGGCGTCGGCATCCAGTCTTGTCGCCCGTCCATATCGAACCCGGTCAATACAGGAGAACAACGATGAGTCTTTCCGCCGCGTCTTACCGCGATCTCACGCAGGGCGTTTCAAAGAACCTCGGCGTCCTGCGGGCCGACCTGCCCGAGGTCATGAAAGGCTTTGGAGCGCTGGCCGCCGCCGCGACACAAGCTGGCGCGCTCGACAAGAAGACCAAGGATTTGATCGCGCTCGCGCTTGGTGTCGCCGCGCGCTGCGACGCCTGCATCGGTTTTCACGCGCAGGCGCTGGTGAAACTTGGCGCGACCAAGGCCGAGATCGAGGAAATGTTGGGTATGGCAGTCTATATGGGAGGTGGACCTTCGCTCATGTATTCGGCCAACGCGCTTGCCGCGTTTGATGAATTCTCAGCCGCCGCGTGAGGCAGACGTTGATCGAGGATACTGGCGCCGATCAGGCGAGGTCCATTGCCCGCAAGATGGCCCGGCTCAACGCCGATTCCCGATCCATGAGCTTCAGCGGCAGATCGAAATGGTTCGTGCCGGGCTCGGCGACGAAGGTCGTCGCGCAACCGCGCGCGGCGCAGGCGGCGATGAAGGCTTCCGACTGGATGGCGAATTCCGCGGACTCGCTGGGTGCGTAGGAAACGATGACGGGCAAGGGAACGTCTGGCAAATGCCGGAGCGGCGAATTCCGAGCGGCGCTCTCGACATCGAGCCTTGCCCATTCATTGCAATTGGACAAACGCACGGGCTCAAGATCGAACAGGCCCGATAGCGGCGAGGCCGATTGCACACGCATACCATCCGCGCCGAAGTCACGGGTCCAGCCTCCCGCGATCATCATGCCCGTCAGGTGACCGCCGGCCGACGAGCCCGAGACGTGAATGCGCGCCGGGTCGCCATTCATCGCGCGCGCCTCGCGCCAGATATGGACCAGCGCGGCGCGGCACTGGCGCACGATCTCATCGATGCTCGCGGCGGGCGCCAGTTCGTAGTTGACCGCGACAACCGCCGCGCCGGCCTCGACGAACATTGGCGCCATGAAGGATGAATCCGAGGCGTCGAGCATCCGCCAGTAGCCGCCGTGGATGAATACGAAGATCGGACTGTCGGGCCTTCGCGCCGGAAAAATGTCGATCCGCTCGGCCGATTTGGGCCCGTATTTGACGCCGATCCGGCATTGCAGGGTCTTGCGCGCCCGTTCGCTTTGTGCGGAGTAAGCGGCCATGAACGGCGCGATATCGCCCACTGTCGCGCGCGCGTTGAGACTCGCGTCGAGTTCGGCTTGCGAGCGGTAACGGTAGATCATGGGCTTACATCTTAACCCAGCCGGGCGGCGGCGTCTTGCCGGGATGCAGCGCGCCGCAATGAGGACAGGTCCGCAGCTTTTCGTTGGCGTAAAAGGCCTCGTAAAGCGGCGGCAGGTCCTTGACGATGTCTTTCAACTCGACCTCGATGCGATGGACGAGAGTTTTGCATTCCATGCAGAACCACTCGAAACCGTCCTTCATGCCGTTGACTCGAGGACTTTCAACCACAAGCCCAATCGAACCGGGAACTGGCCGCTGTGGCGAATGGCGCATGTGCGAGGGCAATAAAAAGACGTCGCCTTGCCTGATCCGGATGTCTTCTTGCTGGCCGCGATCAACGACCTTGAGCATCATGTCGCCCTTGAGCTGATAGAAGAACTCCTCGACCGGGTCGTCATGATAATCGACGCGCTGGTTTGGCCCGCCGACGACCTGTACGATCATTCCATCATTCTCGGCAAAGACGATCTTGTTGCCGACGGGCGGCTTCAGGAGATGCTGATTTTCGTCGATCCATGCCTGAAAATTGAAGGGTCGGGGGGCCATAGAAATCTCCTTTCAAGACATCAGGCGTGCGCGGGTTCCGCCAATTTCAGGCCACAACGCTCGAAGGCGTCGCGCGTCGCGCGCTTCTCGTCCTCGGTCAACTCCAGCATCGGCCGGCGCGACGCGCCGCCGACCTGACCAAGAAGCTCTTGCCAGTATTTCGAATGAGCGGGGGGCTTTTCCGGAGGGCGCGTCGAGGATATCGCCTTGCGCACGGGATTGAGACTGTCACGAACGATTTTAGCGCGAGCGACATCGCCAGCGAAGGCAAGGTCCGTGTATTCGCGCATCCGCCGGTCAACTTTTGTTTGCAGCATGTAGGGAGGACTTGAGCAGAGATATAGCCGCCAGCCGAGTTCGACGATGTTGTCGAACCATTCTTCCTCCGACGCCGTGGAAACGATGAGCTTGGCGCGTGTCATCTCCGTCAGCCGCACATATATTTCGCGCGGGACCGAATATTTGATCGCGACAATGTTCGGAATTTCCGCGATGCGCGCGCAAAGCTCCGGGCTCATGAGATAGCCGGAATCCGGGTGGCTCCACATGGCGATGGCGAGATTCGTCTCGCTGGCGATGGTTTCGTAATAGCTGTAGAGCGTTTCGTCCTGCCGGTGCAGGAACGACAGCACGGGAGCATGAACGACGATCGATGTCGCTCCAATTTTTTCGGCGTGTTTCGCCAGTTCGATTACAGTCTCCATGTTCTGGTCGGAGCAGGACATGATGGCGCCAGCCTTGCCTGCGGTTTCCTCCACCGCGATTTGCATGAGGCGCTTGCGTTCTTCGAGCGAGAGCGCCCAGAATTCGCCCTGCTTTCCCGCGACGAAGAAACCGTCGATGCCGAGATCATCCATCCAGTGACGAAAATTCCGGCGCAGCCCCGCCTCGTCGATGGCGAGACTGCCCTGCGTGAACGGCGTCAGCGCCGCCGCCCAGATACCGCGCATGTTCTCGCGCGCCCATTCCTTGGCTTCGTTGCGATGAAAATGCATCCG
>CAISJZ010000164.1 GCA_903885755.1 uncultured Hyphomicrobiales bacterium
AAGCGTTGTCCGCGCCGCGAACTGCCCCCCCGGCAGCGGCGGCGCCGAGCCGAGAAACATGCGTTCGAGCCGCGAGCCCAACCGCGCGCAGGCGTCCTCCACCTCCAGGCAGGGATCGTCGGGCGTGAGATCGTAAACAAAAAGCCGCGCGCCGTTGGGGCCCGGCTGGACATGCGCGGGCTCGTTGGGAAGCTTCGGCGCCGGACCGTCGTAGCCGACCGTGTCGACCTTCAACAACACGCCAAGGACGACCGCGAGCGCCACGCCGGCCTCACGCGACGCAGGAGAGCACGCCCTTGCGCAATTCGTCGGGCTTTAAATTGCGGCCGATGAACACGACCTTCGACTCGCGCTTCTCGCCGGGCTTCCAGTCGCGCTGACTGTCGCCGTCCAGGATCATGTGCACGCCCTGGAACACGAAGCGCTTGGGATCGTCCTTGAACGCGAGAATGCCCTTCGAGCGCAGGATGTTCGGGCCTTCCTTCTGCACGAGCTCGTTGATCCAGGGCATGAATTTCGTCGGGTCCATGTCGCCGTCGACGCGCACCGAGACCGACTGCATTTCCTCGTCGTGATAGTGCTTGAGGCCGGGCGCGGAATGATCGTGGTGATGACCGTGGTCGTGGCCATGGTGATCGTGGTGGTCGTGATCGTGGTCGTCGCCCACTTCGAGGAACGAGGGCTCGATTTCAAGAATGCGGTCGAGGTCGAACGCGCCCTGGCCAAGCACGGCGTTCAACGGCACCTGGCATTTCGTCGTCTTGTGCAGCTTGGCGTAGGGGTTGATGGCGCGGATGCGCCCCTCGACCTCGCGCAGTTCCGCTTCGCTCACAAGGTCCATCTTGTTGAGGATGATCACGTCGGCGAAGGCGATCTGGTTTTTCGCCTCGGGCGCGTCCTTCAGCCGGTCGGCGAGCCATTTGGCGTCGGCGACCGTGACGACCGCGTCGAGGCGCGAGCGGTCCTGCACATCCTGATCGACGAAGAAGGTCTGCGCCACCGGCGCGGGGTCGGCGAGACCCGTCGTCTCCACGATGATGGCGTCGAACTTGCCGCGACGCTTCATCAGACCCTCGACGATCCGGATGAGATCGCCTCGCACGGTGCAGCAGATGCAGCCGTTGTTCATCTCGAAGACTTCCTCGTCGGCGCCGACGACAAGTTCGTTGTCGATGCCCACCTCGCCGAACTCGTTGACGATCACGGCGTATTTCTGGCCGTGCTCCTCGCTGAGGATGCGGTTGAGCAGCGTCGTCTTGCCGGCGCCGAGATAGCCGGTGAGAACGGTGACGGGGATCTTGTCGGTCATGCAAGGCTCCATGGGGCGTCCGCCATCGCCGAGGCGGCGGGCGGGGAAGGCGCGTTGAAGGATTTGGCGGGAGCCGGGCTATCTCGCCAGCGCCGCCGTCAGCTCCCTTATATTGTTTCTCATCATGTCAATGTAAGTCCCCGCCGGCCCGTCTGGCCGCGAAAGCGAGTCTGAATAGAGGGTTCCGCCCACCCTGGCTCCGGATTCGGCCGCCAGACGGCGCGCCAGACGCGGGTCGGTCACATTTTCCAGAAAGACGGCGGGGAATTTCTCCGCCTTGATCTGCCGGATGATTCTGGCGATGTCGCGCGCCGAGGCCTCCGATTCCGTCGAAACGCCCTCGGGCGCGACGAAGGCGAAGCCATAGGCCGCGCCGAAATAGCCGAAGGCGTCATGTGTGGTGATGATGCGTCGCCGCGCTGGTGGTATTTTACCCAGCGCGGCCCGCACCTCGCCATCAAGCGCGTCCAGCTGCTTGAGGAAAGCATTCGCATTGGCGCGATAGGCGTCCGCGCCAGCGGGATCGGCGGCGATCAGGCCGTCGCGGATGTTGGCGACATAGATTTTAACGTTGGCGATCGACTGCCAGGCGTGCGGGTCGGTCTCGCGGCCCTTGCCGCCGCCTTCCGCCGGCATGTCGCGGGGTTTGACGCCCGCCGAGGCGACAACCACGCGGGCGCTGGAGCCAGCGGCCTTCGACAGGCGATCCATCCAGCCTTCGAGGCCAAGGCCGTTGACGACGAGAACCTTCGCAGCGGCGACCTTGCGGGCGTCGTCGGGGCTTGGCTCATAGACATGCACATCCGAGCCCGGCGAGACGAGAGCAGTCACGCCTACGCGGTCGCCGCCAACCTGTCTGGAGAGATCGGCGAGAATGGAGAACGTCGCGACGACGGGCAATGGCGATGCTGGCGGCGTCTGCGCGCGGGCCCGCGTGACGGCCATGACGGCGAAACCGGCGAGCGCGTCACGACGGTTGAGGGAATGCTGGTTCATGTCAGGCTTCCAGATGCCGGCGCGAGCCCATGCCGCGCGTGAGACCGCCCGATCGACCGAAGGCCACGGAGAGGATGTAGAAGACGCCCGCGACAAGGATGATCATCGGGCCAGATGGCGCCCCGGACTCAAAGGACGCGATCAGGCCGATATAGACCGATAAGACGCCAATCAGCGCGGCCACGCCGATCATGCGGGTGACATCGGTCGTCCACAGGCGCGCGGCGGCGGCGGGCAGCATCATGAGGCCAACGGCCAGCAAGGTGCCCAGCGCCTGAAAGCCGGCGACGAGGTTCATCACGACGAGTACGAGAAACGCGATCTGAGTCGGCCCGCCAGCGCGACTGACGCTGGCGAGAAAATTGGGATCGACGGTTTCCATCACCAGCGACCGATAAAGCGCGGCAAGACCCAGCAGCGTCAGGCTGGAGATCGCGGCCAGCAGGATCAGCGTCGCGTCGTCGAGCGCCAGCACGTTGCCGAACAGCACATGCAGAAGGTCAATGCTGGTGCCCTTGAGCGAGACGATGGTAACGCCGAGCGCCAGCGACATGAGGTAGAAGGCCGCGAGCGAGGCGTCCTCGCGCAGCGAGGTCGCGCGCGCCACCGCGCCGGAGGCCACCGCAACCACGAGGCCCGCGGCGAAGCCGCCCGTCGTCATCGCGCCCAGCGACAGGCCAGAGAAGAGATAGCCGAGCGCGGCGCCTGGCAGGATCGCGTGCGCCATTGCGTCGCCGGTCAGCGACATGCGCCGCAGGATCAGGAAAACTCCCACCGGCGCGCCCGAAAGGGCGAGCGCCATGCCGCCGACCAGAGCGCGGCGCATGAACTCAAATTCCGAAAATGGCGTCAGGAAAAAATCGAGCATCCGGGTTCCGATTACATTTCAGGCCGCGCGCTCGCAGGCCTCTGCCTGCTGATCGAAGGCCTCGCACATCTGTCTGGCGCGCGTCAGATTGGGTTCCGAAAGCGCCTCGTCGGTTCCACACCAGGCGACCTTTTCGCGCGCCAGCAGCAGCGTTTTGGGAAACACCCGGCGCACGAGGTCAAAATCATGCAGGACGGCGACAATGGTGCGGCCCTGCGTTTGCCACTTCTGGATGAGCGCAATCAAATCACCTGCGGTGCGCGTGTCGAGCGCCGTCAGCGGCTCATCGAGCAAAATGATCCGCGCGTCCTGAACGATGATGCGGGCGAAGAGCATGCGCTGCAATTGCCCGCCCGACAGCGTGCCGATGGGGCGATCTTCCAGACCATCCAGTCCAACCGCGCTGATGGCGTCGAGAATGGTCTGCTTGCGCGCCGCGCCAACGCCGCCGAACAGGCCTGCCTGTCGCCAGAAACCCATGGACACCATGTCGAAGACATCGATGGGAAAGGAACGATCGATCTCCGCCGCCTGCGGGAGATAGGCGATGGCGCGGGGGTCCCGCGAGGCGCGCTCGATCGAGCCGCCGAGCGGCGCGATGGCGCCCGCGACACCCTTGAGCAAGGTCGATTTGCCGGCGCCGTTGGGACCACAGATGGCGAGGAGATCGCCAGCCTCGACCACGCCGTCAAGATGGTGGACGGCGGGATGCCGGTCGTAGCCCAGCGTCAAATCACGAAAGGTGATCGCGGCGGTCATGCGATGGCCCAGAAGACCGCGAGCCAGATCGCCGCGACGAAGACGCCCGCGATCGCCAGACGCTCGCCCAGCGACATGCGCAGCAGCGAGCGCCCCGGCGCGTTGCGCGGGTGCGGCTTGCCCGCGAGAACGTGGCTGTGGACATGACCATGCGCATCGTCGTGTTCGTGCGCGTGATTTTCGGCGTGAGCGTGTGCTGGCATGGTTCGCCCGAGTGGCTGGGATCTGATATGTTATATTATTACATTTTCCTATTTGCAAGTCGAAGATTCATGATCGGGTGACGATCTCCGCCGCGCCCGTTAGGTTGCGCCGACAGATTCACCATGGAGCATCTGGATGAAGACCCGCGCCGCCGTCGCTTTTGCCGCCAAGAAGCCTCTGGAAATCGTCGAAATCGACCTCGATGGGCCGAAGGCCGGCGAAGTCCTCATCGAAATAAAGGCGACCGGAATCTGCCACACCGATTATTTCACCCTGTCTGGCGCGGACCCCGAGGGGCTGTTTCCCTGCGTGCTCGGCCACGAAGGCGCGGGCATCGTGGTGGACGTGGGCGCGGGCGTCACCTCGCTCAAGAAGGGCGATCACGTCATTCCGCTCTACACGCCGGAATGCCGCCAGTGCAAAAGCTGCCTGTCGCGCAAGACAAACCTCTGCACGTCGATCCGCGCCACGCAGGGCAAGGGCCTGATGCCCGACGGCACGAGCCGCTTCAAATGCGATGGCGAGTCCGTGCTGCACTACATGGGTACGTCCACGTTTTCGAACTTCATCGTCGCGCCGGAAATCGCGGTGGCGAAAATCCGCGAGGACGCGCCCTTCGACAAGGTCTGTTACATCGGCTGCGGCGTGACCACGGGCATCGGCGCGGTCATCTGGACGGCCAAGGCGGAGGCCGGCTGCCGCGCCGTGGTCTTCGGCCTTGGCGGCATCGGCCTCAACGTCATTCAGGGCCTGCGCATGATCGGCGCGGAGATGATCGTCGGGGTCGATATCAATCCTGGTCGCAAGGCCATCGCGGAAAAATTCGGCATGACACATTTCGTCAATCCGACCGAGGTGGGCGGCGACATCGTGCCGTGGCTCGTCAACCTGACCGACGGCGGCGCGGATTACACCTTCGACTGCACCGGCAATGTGCAGGTCATGCGGCAGGCGCTGGAATGCTGCCATCGTGGCTGGGGCCAGTCGATCGTCATCGGCGTCGCGCCCTCCGGCGCGGAAATCTCGACGCGACCGTTTCAGCTTGTCACGGGGCGCGTCTGGAAGGGCACGGCCTTTGGCGGCGCGCGGGGCCGCACCGATGTCCCACGCATTGTCGACTGGTACATGAACGGCAAGATCAACATCGACGATCTGATCACGCACAAACTGCCGCTCGAACGCATCAACGAAGGCTTCGACCTTATGCACGCGGGCACGTCAATCCGCAGCGTCGTCGAGTTCTGACTTCTACTTTTTCGCTGCCAGCGCGGCGGCGCGCATCCCCGAAATGGTCGCGGTCGGCGTGCTCGCCTCGGCCTCGACCTTCACATGGATGATCGCGGGCCGGCCCGAGGCCAGCGCGCGCTCGAAGGCGGGCGCGAATTCGTCGGTGCGCTCGACCGTTTCGCCATGGCCGCCATAGGCGCGCGCCATGGCGGCGAAATCCGGATTGCGCAAGTCGGTCGCCGACACACGACCGGGAAAGCGCCGCTCCTGATGCATGCGGATGGTGCCGTAAACGCCATTATCGACGACGATGCATATGATCGGCAGCCCGTATTGAACCGCCGTGGCGAATTCCTGTCCGTTCATGAGAAAGCAGCCGTCGCCTGAAAAACTCACGACAACCCGATCGGGACAGATGCGCTTGGCGGCGACCGCCGCTGGAACGCCAAAGCCCATGGAGCCGGACACCGGCGCCAGCTGTGTGCCATGCTGGCGGAAGCGCAGGAAACGCCCGATCCAGATGGTATAATTGCCGGCGCCGTTGCAGATGATCGCATCGTTCGGCAGACGCTCGCGCAGCCACAGCATGATCTCGCCGAGTTGCACGGCTCCGGGAATCGCGGGCGCGACATCGGTGAACGCGTGGTAGTCGGCGCTGGCGTCGCGCGCCGCTCCGCTCCACTTGATGACGTTCGGCGGCTGCAGACTCTCCAGCGCGGCGGCGAAGGCGGCGGGCGTCGCGTGAATGGCGAGCGTCGGTTGATAGACGCGGCCCAGTTCTTCCGCGCTGGCGTGAACGTGAACAAACTTCTGCCGCGGCGTCGGAATGTCGAACAGTTCGTAGCCCTGCGAGGGAATCTCCGCCATGCGACCGCCGAACAGCAGCACGAGGTCGGAGGCCTCGATCCGCGCGCGCAATTTCGGGTTCATGCCGATGGCGAGTTCGCCGGCGAAATGGGGATGATCGCCATTGAACGCCGACAGGCGGCGAAACGACACCGCGACGGGCAGTTCAAACCGTTCGGCGAAGCGTTGCGCGGAGGCGCTCGCCGCGGCCGTCCAGCCGGACCCGCCAATGATGACGATGGGGCGCTCCGCGGCCCAGATCATCTTCTGCAACTCGGCCATTTGTGTCTGCCCCGGCCATGTCGGCGCGGGCTCGACGCGCAAGGCGTCGGCGACGCCGGCGCGATCATTCTGCATGTCCTCGGGCAGGGCGATGACGACGGGTCCAGGTCGGCCCTGCATGGCGACGTGAAAGGCGCGCGACACAATCTCGGGGATGCGCGCGGCATCATCGATCTCGACGACCCATTTGGCGAAGGAGCCATAGACGGATTCGTAGTCCATCTCCTGAAAGGCGCCGCGGCCCCGCATGTCACGCTGAACCTGACCGATGAAGAGAATGACCGGCGAGGAATCGTGCTCGGCGATGTGGATGCCGGGCGAAGCGTTGGTGGCGCCCGGACCGCGCGTGACAAAGACGACGCCGGGCCGCCCGGTGAGGCGCGCACTGGCGTCGGCCATCATGGTCGCGCCGCCCTCCTGCCGGCAGACGGTAATTTCGATCTCGGCGTCGTGAAAGGCGTCGAGCACGGAGAGATAGGATTCGCCGGGAACGCAAAAGACGTGTTGCACGCCCTGCGCGACAAGCTGGTCAACGACAATTCGCGCGCCGGTGCGATCGTTGGATGTCATATCAGGACCGTCCTCCCCAATTCACATCGCTCAGAATTTCTTGCGTGTGCTGCCCGAGGCCCGGCGCGGGGCGCGGGCTGGCGGCAGGCGCCCCGTCAATCATGATGGCCGATCGCACGCCATCCGTCACGCCCGCTTTCGCCAGGGGATTGTCGAGCGTCAGCTTCATGCCGCGCGCGACTACCTGCGGGTCGGCGAACACGTCGGCGACAGTGTTGATGGGGCCGGCGGGCACGGCCGCGGCGTCAAGCAGCGGCAGAAGTTTCGCGCGTGAAAATGTCCGCGTCAGCGCGTGCAGCTTCACGGTCAATACCGCGCGGTGGGCGATGCGATCCTTGTTGGCGGGATATTCGGACGCCAGCTCCGGCGCGCCGAGTATGTCGCAAAGTTTGCGATACTGGCCGTCATTGCCGGTGGCGATGATGATGTCGCCATCGGCGACGGGAAACACATCGTAGGGCACGAGATTGGGATGGGCGTTGCCCATGCGCGAGCCGACCTTCCCCGAGGCGAAAAAATTCAGCGCCTGATAGCCGAGAACGGCGACCTGTGAATCCAGCAGCGCGCAATCGATATAGGCGCCTTCGCCCGTCGCGGCGCGGCGAATGAGCGCCGCCTGCACCGCGTTGGCCGCGTAAAGACCAGTGAAGATATCGGCGATGGCGATGCCGGATTTCGTCGGCGGTCCGTCGGACTGGCCGGTCGCGTTCATGGCGCCGCCCATGCCCTGAATGAGAAAGTCATAGCCGGCCCGCGGCGCATAGGGCCCGTCCTGTCCAAAACCGGTGATGGAGCAATAGACAAGCCGCGGATTGATCTTTTTCATCGAGGCGTAATCGAGGCCGTATTTCGCGAGTCCGCCGACCTTGAAATTCTCGATCACCACGTCGGCGTGGGCGACCAGCTTCTCGATCAGCGCGCGGCCCTCAGGCGTCTCGAAATCCGCCTCGATGCAGCGCTTGCCCCGATTGCAGCCGTGATAGTAGGCCGCGCCGAGATGGCCGCCATCCGCCGCCGCGACGAACGGCGGCCCCCACTGGCGCGTATCGTCGCCCGCGCCCGCGCGCTCAACCTTGACCACGTCGGCGCCAAGGTCGGCGAGCAACTGCCCGCACCACGGCCCCGCGAGTATGCGGGCGAGTTCGAGCACGCGGATATTGGCGAGGGGCGGAGCGGTCATCGCGGGCATTCCGTTCAGAAAAACGCCTGTATCCCCGTGATCGCCCGGCCGAGGATCAGCGCGTGAACATCGTGCGTGCCCTCGTAGGTGTTGACGGTCTCGAGGTTCTGGGCGTGGCGCATGACGTGGTACTCGCCATGGATGCCGTTGCCGCCGTGCATGTCGCGCGCCACGCGGGCGATGTCGAGCGCCTTGCCGCAATTGTTGCGCTTGATGATCGAGATCATCTCGGGCGCGGCCTTGCCCTCGTCGAAAAGGCGGCCGACGCGCAGCGCCGCCTGCAGGCCCAGCGCGATCTCGGTCTGCATGTCCGCGAGTTTTTTCTGCACGAGTTGCGTCGCCGCCAGCGGCTTGCCGAACTGCTTGCGGTCCAGCGTGTATTGCCGCGCGCGGCGCCAGCAATCCTCGGCCGCGCCCATCGCGCCCCAGGCGATGCCGTAACGGGCGCGATTGAGGCAGCCGAAGGGCCCCTTGAGACCGGCGACGTTGGGCAGAAGGTTGTCCTCCGGCACGACGACGCCGTCCATCACGACCTCGCCGGTGATGGAGGCGCGCAGTGACAGCTTGCCCTCGATCTTCGGGGCGGTGAGACCCTTCATGCCTTTTTCGAGAATGAAGCCCTTGATCTGCCCGCCGTGCGCGGCCGACTTCGCCCAGATGACGAAGACATCGGCGATCGGCGCGTTGGAGATCCACATCTTGGATCCGGTCAGGCGGTAGCCATCGGCTACCTTTTCGGCGCGCGTCGTCATGCCGGCGGGATCGGACCCCGCGTCGGGCTCGGTAAGGCCGAAGCAGCCGACCCACTCGCCGCTGGCGAGTTTTGGCAGATATTTGCGCTTCTGCGCCGCGTCGCCGTAGGCATGGATCGGATACATCACCAGCGACGACTGAACGCTCAGCATGGAGCGATAGCCGGAATCGACGCCCTCGATCTCGCGCGCCACGAGCCCGTAGGACACATAATTCGCGCCGGCGCAGCCGAACTCTTCCGGCAGGGTGACGCCGAGCAGGCCCAGGCGCCCCATTTCGTGGAAGACACCGCGATCGGTCGTCTCCCGGGCGTAGGCGTCGACGATGCGCGGCTGGAGCTTCTCGCGGGCGTAATCGCGCGCCGTGTCGCGGATCATGCGCTCGTCCTCGCCCAGTTGCTCCTCGAGAAGAAACGGGTCCTCCCACGCGAATTCGGCCTTGGCGCGCGCGTCGCGCGAGGACCCGGCGGGGGACGAGGGGTTTGACATGACGGGCTCCGGATGATTGGGCTTGGGCGTGTTATGACTGTCCCGGCGGAGGCTTTCAAGCTGTCGGCCCGGCGCCGGTCGACCAACGTTTTATGGCAACCACGCGGCGGATCGATCTCCGCCCCGTATTTCATTCCGGAATTGCAAAATGGGGCTCGACCTCCATCACAAGAAAGTTGTCACGCCTGACCGCGGCCAATCCATGGTCATCGACGCCTACGGCGAAAAGGCGCGGAAGTTCGCCGCCATGTCCCGCAAGGTCGAAAACAGCTACGTTGACTGGGACCGGATGTTCGCCAAGCGGGGCCTGCGATACGCCGACCATTTCGCGCGCAGCCGAACCTCGGCGCTCAACGCGCTCGGCAAGCCCGTGACGATCTATGGATTCCTGCCGAAGAATGACACCGGCGCGGACCGGGATAGCAAGATCATGTTCGAGGAAGGCTCGTTCTGGGCCGATATCGTTTCATGGATTGGCTCCCGATTTCTGGGCAAAAGACGCACCTTCATCGACAAATTCAAAATGCGAAGGCAGGTGGATACCGTCATCAACGTGGAACAGGTGGGATATCAGCGCTACGGCGTCGTCGACGCCTTCTACGAGGAGTTTCCGCGCGAGGATTTCGTCGCCGATCTTGATCGCGTCAGGCGTATCCTGGAACTGACGACCCCGACGGCGCGCGCGAATTTCACCGCGAATTTCATCGACAACTGGGATCCCCAAACGAGCTTGGTCGTCGTCTCCTGGTAAAGACCAGCGCGGTCTTATCGCGCCTATTCCCCCACCGCGTCCTTCAGCACTTTCCTGACCGCGGGATCGACATTGCGAATGCGATCGAACAGCGGTGAGAGCTCCTCGGCGGGCACAATATCGGCCCGCTCGCTCGTTACGCGCTGGAATTCGGCCTGAAACTCCGGATCGGCGGCGACCTTCGCGATGGCCTCGCGCATGGTCTTGACGGCTTCGACCGGCGTGTCGTGGTGAAATACCATGGCGCGCTGCAGCTTGCCGCCGATATCGTTCATCAACGCCATGGCGTCGTATTTCGGTCCGGTCGGCGGCTTGTTGAACGCCGACTGGTAGAAATCATCGAAGGTCGGCAACCCGGCGCTCGTCAGGTTGGGATTGCCGAGGGGCTTGCCGTCGTTGCCAATCAACGGGAACTGGAACAGCGCGACGCCAACGCCCGGCGTGATGATCTGCGGGATGACCTGTGTCTGATATCCCGGCAGGGAGGAGCCGGTGTAATTGACCTCGCCCTGCAGCATGGCCTTGTTGATCGCCGCCGTGGCGGGAAAGCCCGTCACGAGCTGATAGGGAAGGCCCATGATCTCAGCCGACAGACGCAGCCGCGTGTCATGGGAAGATGCGCGCGAATAACCGCCTATGAACAGCTTTGTCGCCTTCACGAAATCGGTCGGCTTGTTCAATCCCGGCGGCGTATCCTTGCGGGCGTAGGCGACATTCCAGCCGCGCGCGCCCGCGACATAGGCGAAGTCCTCCAGTTTGACCTTCAGCGCGGGATTTTCGACGAGCGAATCCGTGGCGCTGACGGTGAAATAACCCATGGTATAGCCATCGGCCTTGGCGCCGATGCTCATGCCCAGCATGTTGATCCCGTTGATTCCGCCAGCGCCCGGCGCGTTCTGGATGATGACGCTGGGGTTGCCGGGGATGTATTTGGGCAGGAAGCGCTGATAGACACGCGCCTCGGTGTCGGCGTTGCCGCCAACGCCATAGTTGATGAGCAGCGTGAGCGTTCTGTCCTTGTAGAACTGAGCCTCGGCGGGCTGGCCGGCGAGCATCCAGATCGACGCCAACGCGCCAGCGAACGAAATGCCCTTTCCCTTCGCCATGGGGTGCTCCCGCGCGGACCTACCCGCGATTATTCAACAAACGTTTCCAGCAACTCCACGGGATCGCCATACCGGCTCGCGGCCTCGACGACCCGGGGATCGCGCAGCGCCATCAGGAACCCATTGTCGATGAGCGTGTTGTTTCCGACCTTCACGGTCATGTCGAATACAACACAATCCTGATGGGTATGCGGCTCCTCCCATTTGGGCACGCGGCGCGCGAGCCACTTGTTCGGCGTGTTGCTGTCGGTGCCGAAATGCAGCGCGCCAGGCGCGTTGGAGCCGGCGGGATAAGCCTTGAAGCGCGGATACTTCGGATTGAAGCCGCAACCAAGTTCATGCAATCGCGCATCGACGCCGACCAGCTGATCGCGCAGGATTTCGGCATCGAGCGACTTGCCATGCACCTTCACGACAAGATCGTCCTTGTATTCGATGCCGATATGCTCATCGAAAGGCTTGTCGAAACCGATCGCCCATTGCGGAAAGACAACGCCCTGCATCTCGCCATGGGCGCTCTCGTCGCGGCCAAAGGCGTTGCGATCATAGATATTCGGTCCATGCGTCGGCATGTAATGGACGTAGCAGCCGTCCTGATCGCCCTTGTCCTGGCCCTGCCAGCGGTTGTTGGCGTGCAGATTCTTGACCATGGCGGGCGTGAATTTAATGGCGAGATCGCTGCCGCGCGGGCAGGAGAATGTCATGTCGAAATCTCGATCGGTCGGATACATGCGCGCCGTCGCGCGGATGATCTCGCCGACGAGATCGATGGGGAAGCGCGCCTGCGGCGTGTGCAGCAGATCGAGATTGCGGAAGTAGGTGATCTTGATCCAGCGCTGGCCGTTCTCGCGACGCAACTTGATGAACAGAGGATCGTTGACCGAGCAGAACCAGCTTGAGACGACGAAGGTCGCCTTCTCGATCATCGCGCGGCATTCGGGCGGGCAACTCGATACCTGCGTCGAAGCAGCCATGAATTCGCGCGGCTCGACGCCACGGGACCGAGCGACGCCAGCGATCGCGTCGATGACGCGCCGGTCGAGCAGCGGATCGGTCAGAAACAGCACCTCGTCGGTCGGCCTGATCGCGAAGACCGAGATCATGTTGTCGATGGCCTGAAAGTAGTTGCGCGTCTCGGTTGACGGCAGGACGCCGGGCGCCGGCATGGCGCTCGCCCAGTCGGATCGCAGAATATCCTCGCGCGTCGGCGGCTTGAACGCCATGATCCGTCCTCCCGATGGTTGCGCCGCCGGCTTCGCGCGGCGGGTTCCTCGCCAGTCTAGAACAGGCGGGCGCCAGCGCGAAAGCGGAATTGCGGCGCCGGGGCCTTGAGCGAGGGTAAGGGTGTCCTCTAGTGTCGCGCCAAGGATGTTCCGGAGGAAACCATGTCGAAGCCCAAGGTCCTGATTTTCGCGCCGCGCGACGAACCCGCCGAAGTCCTCGCGCCGCTGGAAAAGGCCGGGTTGGAGATCGCGCGCGGCAATCGCGACTGGCAATGGGTGAAAAAGGACCACGAGCCGGAGTTCATCGCCGCGGCGCGCGACAGCGTCGCCATGATGGGCACGATGGTGCGCCTCGCGCCGGTTTCACGCGCCGTGATGGAATCTTCACAGCGCCTGCGCATCGTGGCGAAATATACGGTGGGCGTCGACGATGTCGATATCGAGGCGGCGACCGAACTTGGCATTCTGGTCTGCCACGCGCCGACGGAGGCCAATTGCTTCGGCGTCGCCGAGACGACCATGACCTTCCTTCTGGCCATGCTGAAAAAGGTGGTCGAGCGCGACAACGCCGTGCGCGCCGGGCGCTGGCGCGAGCAGGCGTTGCAGACGACCTTCCTCGGTCGGCACGTCAGCGGCGATTATCCCGGCATCACCATTGGCCTCGTTGGCCTCGGGCGCATCGCGACGCGCGTCTGCCAGTTGCTGGCGCCGTGGCGCGTGCGCGTCATCGGCTATGACCCCCACGCGGAGCCGTCGCGCTTTCCGCTCGCAGGGGCGCAAAGGGTCGATTACGAAACGCTGCTGCGGGAATCCGACGTGGTATCTTTCCACGTCGTGTTGACGAAGGAGACGCGTTACATGATGGGCGCGCGAGAATTCTCGCTGATGAAGCCGTCGGCCTTCGTCATCAACACGGCGCGCGGCAAGGTCATCGACGAGCCGGCGCTCGCCGACGCGATCGCCAATGGACGCCTCGCCGGCGCCGCGCTCGACGTGTTCGACAGCGAGCCCCTGCCGATGGATTCGCCCCTGCGCCAGCTTGGCGACAAGGTTCTGTTGTCGCCCCATTCGGCGTCCTACAACAACGATGGCGAATTGCGTCCGGGCATGGAATGGGCCGTGCGCTCGGTGCTGACGGCGCTGCGTGGCGGCGTCCCCGACAATGTCTATAACAAGGAAGTCATTCCACGCTGGCGCGAACGCTTCGGCGGCGCGAGCGCGATCGACTGAAGGCGCTCAGGCTTCGCCGTAAACCTCGCGACGCATCCAGTCGAACACGCGCCTCATGCTGACGTCGTTGTTGCGCTCCAGCATCAACGTGTGGCCGTTGCCGAAAATGCCCGCCTCTGGCAGCGGATCGACACTCACGCGTCCGCCATGGGTTGAGAGGCGCCGGGCGAAGACGCGAGAGGCCTCGACCCGGTCCCGCGCGCGGTCGCCGATGACAATCAGGATGGGAATGCGCGCGAGCGCGGGCAGCGCGTCGTCGGGAATATTGCCAAAGGCCGAAACGGAGCTTTCCACCGCGAGAACGGCCTTGACGAGATCGGGCCGTTCGGCCGCGGCGAGATAACCGAGAAGGCCGGACGACGACCATGTCTGCAACACGCAGGGCCCGACCTTGTCGATGAGCGCGACAAGCGCCGCGACCATTTTCGGCGCCTCGTCGGGATCGCGATAGGTCGGTACGAGTTGCGGATAATAATTCGCCGCCGACTCGACCGGAAATTGCGTGTCGGGAAATGGTTCGCCGAAACGCGGCCCCCAGCGAAATGTCGTCCAGCAGCTCTCCGCCGCGTAACGATTGATCGCGGGAAGCGCGCTGGCCGGCGCGCGGCCCAGACGCGCCGCGTTGATCGCATCGACCTCGGCGCCAGCGCGGCCCGTGTTGACCCGGTCGACGCCGTAAACGGCGCAGCCTTCGCGCAGGAAGAGGGTCCACCAACCCTCGCGGCCATCCGGCGTCGTGTCATAGACGCGCGCCGTGTGGCCGCCTCCGGGATTGAACAGAATGGGAAAGGGATATTTGAGGTCAGCCGGATACTGAAACGTCGCGGCGACGTGGCCTGTATGTACATGGCCCGGCGGCCAGCGCGTACTCTCGGGATCGCCGCCATCGTTGCAGTCGCGGTAGGCAAGAGCGCCGCCCGCCTCGATGCTTCCCTGCCGCGCGACGACCAGCGGCGGCTTCATCCGGTATGCTCCTCCAGCACCGACGCGCGCACGTCATTCTCGATGAGCTTCCAGATGCGTTCAACATAGGCGGCGAAGGCGGGCGTGCGCTTGATGTCGAGCGGCCGCGGGCGCGGCAGATCGATGTCGATGATCTCGCTGACCCGGCCAGGACGCCGCCCGAACACAAACACCCGATCGGAGAGATAGACAGCCTCGTCGATCTGGTGGGTGACGAAGAGCACGGTCTTGCGGCCCTCGTCCCAGATTCGCGACAATTCGGTCTGCATGATCTCGCGCGTCTGCGCGTCCAGCGCCGAGAAAGGCTCGTCCATCAATAGTAGATCAGGATCGACCGCGAGAGCGCGCGCCAGATTGACGCGCTGGCGCATGCCGCCCGACAATTGCCGGGGATAATAGTTCTCGAACCCATGCAGCCCCACAAGATCGAGCAATTTGAGCGTGCGCGCGCGCTGCTCGGGCCCGAGCTTGCCGTTGATCTCCGGCCCGATTTCCGTATTGGCGAGAATGTCGCGCCATGGCAGCAAATTGTCCTGCTGGAACACGAAGCCGCGATCGGTGCCGGGGCCGTCGATGACGCGCCCGTCGAGGCGCACATCGCCGCCATCGGCGCTTTCAAGGCCGCCGATGATGCGCAGGAAGGTCGTCTTGCCGCAGCCCGAGGGCCCGACAATGGAGATGAACTCGCCGCGGTTCACTCC
>CAISJZ010000165.1 GCA_903885755.1 uncultured Hyphomicrobiales bacterium
CGATGCAAGAGGGGTTTCATGCCCGTGTGAAACGCCTACGCCGAAAAAGCGGAACCGTGTCCGTTCGCAATTGGACGGTTAGAGTGCCGCCAGAGAAGAGGCCTTCCACGGTCGCCCGCGAAGAAGCCCCCGGCGCGTTCACCGAGCCGGGTCTGAAATCAAATCGAGGCTCGAGAACAGCGACTAAAGCGCGAAGACAAAAATCATCGTGGTGTTTTTCGCCATGTTACTGAGTTCGGGCGTACGGCCGAGGCGTCCCATTTGATTGCCCGTCAGACCCGTCGCGATGGCGACGTATTGCCTGCCGTCGACTTCATAGGTCATTGGCGGCGCATTGATGCCAACGCCAATGTTGATGCTCCACAACGTCTTGAGCGTCGTATCGTCGAGCGCCAGAATTGTCCCATCAAGGAGCGCGGTGAAGATCAGGCCGCCCGCGGTCGACAGCGCTCCAGACGTATTCGGATAGTCCATCGCGACGCGTTTCTTGATCTCCCCGCTCGCCGGATCAATGGCGACAACGCCGCTCGTCACGCGTGAATCATAGCCGAAAGACCCGCCGTCGAATGTTCCGGGGACATGTCGCGTCTGATCGCGGGTAATATTGGTGCAACCCTCCAGCTCCGGCACATAAAGCAATCCGGTTTTTGGACTGAATGAAGGAGGCCAGAAGTTGCTGCCGCCGGGAACCCCGGGGCAGACGCTCTCTTTCGCGCCGGTCAGTATTTTCGCGACGGGATCCGCGTAGGTCTGAAGGTCCTTCGAAGGATCATAGTCGATGGGCCGGCCAGTCTTGGGATCGATGCCTTTCGTCCACGTGACCTTGGGCACATATTGCGTTGCCTTGAGGAACTGGCCGTTCAGCCGGTCGAATGAATATTCGAAACCATTGCGCGCGGGATGGACCACGAGCTTGCGATTTTCAGAGTTGAATTTCGCGTCAATCAGCACATGGCTGCCAACCTCGTCATAATCCATCGAATCGTTCGGCGTGTACTGGTGATGCCAGACGATCTTGCCTGTCGCCGCGTCGAGCGCGAGAGCGCTGTTGGTGTATAGATTGTCGCCCGGACGATAGGATGAATCATACTTTGGCGTCGGGTTGCCCGCGCCCCAATAAGTCAGATTGCTGTCTGGGTCGAACGAACCAGTGGCATAAAAAGCGCCGCCGCCCGTCAGCCAGGCGTTATTCTTGTCCTTCCACGTTTCGCTCCCCGGCTGGCCGGGCGCTGGAATGGAATAGGTCCGCCATAGCTCGGCGCCGGTTCGAGGTTCTAGCGCGGCGACCCAGTCGCGCACGCCCTGATCGCCACCCGACGCACCAATGACAACCGCATCCTTTAGCGCCAGAGGCGCCGCGTTCAGCGTCAGGTCTCGCTGGTCGTCGAGTTTCCTGTCCCACACGACGCGTCCGGTGTCCTTGTTGGTCGCCACCACGCGCGCGTCCTGACTTGTGACTTAAATAACAAGATTGCCCCAAAGCGCGACGCCGCGATTGCGATCCATTTTTTGTTGGCCGGGATCCATCTTCCAGACAATGCGGCCGCTTTTTCCCGAGCGCACATCGATCTTGTAGACCGAGCCCCAAGCGTCAGGAACATACATAAATCCGTCATCAACAAGAGGCGTGGCGACAAGATTTTCGTTGCCGCCTCGACCGCCAATACCTACCGCGAAGGCGAGTTTGAGTGTCTTGACGTTCTGGCGATTGACACGGTCGAGCGCGGAGTAGCGATGCGCCCCGAAATCCCCGTGGTTCATGAGCCAGTTGCCCGGCTCTGGCGAAAGAAGGCGTTCGAAGGTGACATCCCCGGAACGCGCCGGCGAAGAAATACCCAACAGCACGAGGCCAGCGGTAAACCAGGTCGTTGTCAAAGTTCTGACCAACTTCGCCTCCTTTGCTTCCGAGCCGTCTCTCGATGACGGAAAGCGCCTTGCTCGATTTTAGTGCGACGTGTGCCGGCCGGGCAAGGCCGGGGCCGGGCCCGCGGTCGCGTGCGTAGCTCGTTCAGCCGCCTCCACCGCTCGCAATTCCGCGTCGCCTCGGAGCGAAGGCAAAGCGCCATCGCGAACTAAGGGATACGCGATGCCGGGCGTCCCTCAGGCGCGTTCCAGCGCGGCCTTCACGCGCGCTGGCGTAAAGGGAACCCGGCGCAGCCGAACGCCCGTCGCGTCGAACACCGCGTTGCCCAGCGCCGCCGGCACGAGGCCCAGCGCCATTTCCGCGGCGCCGGAGGGCGCGGCTTCCGGACGGTTGATGAGATGAACCTCGATCCTGGGCGGAACATGCTCCATGCGGAGCACCGGATAGGTCAGCCAGTCAATGCTGGTGACCTTGTCCTTGTCCCAGTGGAGCTCCTCGACCGTCGTTCGACCCGTGCCATAGACAAGCTGGCGGTCGATCACATGGGCGAGCGTTTCCGGGTTCACGACGAGACCGCAATCATGGGCGCAGACAAGGCGCGTTGGTTCGACGAGGCCCGTCTTGCGATGCACCCGCGCCTCGACGACAAGTCCGATGAAAGTGTCGAAGTGTCGGCGGAAAGCGATTCCCCGTCCTTCCACCACGTCCGACGATCGATCGACATCCGCGCGCGGCGAGTGGCGGGGGCTCCAGCCCGCCTTCCCGGCGGCCGTCTTGACGGCTGCGATATCGCGTGGATGCTTCAGATATTTCAGACGAAACTCAACAGGATCCATTTTGAGCGACGCGGCGATCTCATCCATGAAGCTCTCGCTGCCGAACAGAATCGGCGGGCCATAGGGATCGCGCAGATGCGTCGATCGGAGTGGCGAGGCCCGGTCCATGAGAGGAGCCACCGTCTCCCAACCCACGCGATTATGCGGGAACGTGTAGGAAGCGAATGGAATATTGAAGCTGTTTTTAGGGTCGAGCGGAAAATCCATCAATTGACCCGCGAGCGTGGCGGCGGCGCGTCCCTCGTTGGTGGCCACGTTCTCGCGCGAAAATCCCTTCGAGATGAGTTCGTAGGCGACGACCTCCCCCTTTTCATCGATGCCCGCGCGCAGCCTGTTGACCGCCGCGGTTCCCTTGGGGTCCCAACCCAGGGCTTCCTCGCGCATCCATTGAACGCGCACCGGCTTGCCAAGCGCCCGCGAGAGAACGGCGGCGTCCGCCGTCGCGTCGCCTTGATCATTTCGCCCGTAGGAGCCCGTGCCATACATCCAGACCGCGCGCACGCTGGCGCGTGGAACGCCCAGCAATTCCGCGACGCCATCGGCGGCGTAATGGGGTTTCTGCGTGCTTGTGTAGAGAGTCACGCCGTCCGGCCGCACATCCGCGATGGCGCAGGCCGGTCCCATGCTGGCGTGCGAATGGGTCGGGTATTCGTATTCGGCGGAAAGTACCCTGGCGGCGCTCGCCAGCCCCTTTTCAATGTCCCCGTTTTCGCGCTCGATCGTCCGCTGGGTGACGGGCGCCTTGCGGATGTGATCGTGGATATGATCGTGGTCGGGAAAGTTCGGAGCGCTGTCCGACCATGTGACCTTCAACGCGCGGAGCGCGCGAATGGCGTTCCATTCCCTAGGCGCGACCACGGCAAGAACATTCTTGACCCGGACAATACGCGCGTCTGAAATATGAGCGATCGAGGCTTCGTCGACGGCGAGCGGCAGCGCGCCGGCGACAGGTGGACGGATCATGCGGGCATGGAGCATCCCCGGCAGCTTCACGTCGCCGGGAAACTCCTGCAGCCCAAATACCTTTCGCGCCAGGTCGGCGCGCCGCGGGGATGTCCCGACGACCTTATAATCCGCCGGCTTCTTGACCGGCGCGGCCCCGCTCGCCGCGTGTCCAATACCCCACTCGCCGTTCCATTTAACATCCGAGCCAAACGTCTTGTCGCCAATCAGTTCGGCGTAACTGACCTTTTTCCCGGCGTCCCCGACGGCGGAAATCACGCCATCAACGACACGCAAGTTTTCAGCCGTCGCACCAAGCTTGGCCGCTGCCCGTTCGAGCAGAATGCGGCGCGCGTCGGCGGCAAGGCTCATCAATGTGACGCCGCGCCTTGAAACGCCCGTCGCGCCGCTCGCGCCTCCCATGTTGAGCGTGCGCGCCGTATCGGCGATCACCATGTTCACGCGCTCGAATGAAACGTCGAGCTCTTCGGCGACCATCTGGGCGATGGAGGTCGCGATGCCCTGCCCGCCGTCGATCGCGCCGTAAAAAACATCAACCGTTCCATCGGCGCGAATGGCGAGATATGAGTCCAGCCGCGTCGCCAGCAGCGCCGGATTGTTCGGCGAGGCCGGCGAGGCTTCGGCATGGGCCAGTTGCTCGGGCGACCCAAGCCCGACGACAAGGCCGACGCCCGCGCCGAGAAACGCCCTGCGATGCAATATCGGGGAAACGTGCGCGAACTCGCTCATGATGGCCTCCTCACGCCTGGCCCGAAGCGCGCATGACGGCGCGCAAGGCGGCGTTGTGCGTGCCACAACGACAGACAAGGGTGTTGAACGTTTCGCGCACGTCGCTCGCGCTGGGCTTCGGATTGCGCGCCAGCAGAGCGGCGCCCTCCATGATCCAGCCATTGATGCAATAGCCGCACTGATTGACCTGCTCTTCAATCCAGGCGCTTTGCAGGGGATGAGGCCTGTCTGGCGAACCAAGGCCATTCAGGGTGACGACCTCGCGACCCTCGACGGCGGAGACGGGCAGGGAACATGACCGCGCGGTGCCTCCGTCGATATGCACCGTGCACGCGCCACATTGTCCGAGGCCACATCCAAACCGGGGATTATTCAAGCCAAGATCATCCCGCAGCGCATACAGCAATGGCATGTCGGGATCGTCGACCTCGATCTCGCGTGGCTTGCCATTGACCGACAATTTGAGTTTGGCCATCGGCTTCCCCTCCCTTTCTGCCAGAGCTCCGCGGCTCACCGGCGGCTTAGCCCGATCCTGGGCCTGCCAGACAATGTTGTCCCTCTATTCCAACATTGGCAAGCTCTCGCGGGCTGATTGGGACGGATATCCGCCAGAAGCGCCCGCCGACCTCAAATTCAATAGGCCTTTTACATCAGTCATATAATCACGTCGTTACGTTTTCGTAATCGCGGGTTTTGCTCCGCGCGGATTAGCGTCGGCGCATTGAGGTGTAAATTGTGGCCGGACGCCAATTTTAGCCTTTGCGGCACCCCGCCGCCTTCATGCTGGTTGCCGCGGATGCTTCATAAAGAACCGGTCGATGGCATGATGAATTGCGCTATTGATCGAGGCGACGTCCCGAACCAAGTTGGTTGACAAGCAAGAGTGGCCATCCATAACATTGTCGGTAAGTAATTGAATGGTCGTTTTGATCCGCCCCCATTGAATTGGTCCACCTGAAAGTATGTCTTTGGACATGGAAAGGGAGGACCGAAATGCCAAGAAAGAGACCGACACCGGAGGAGATCGTCGCGAGGTTGCGCCAGGTCGATGTATTGACATCGCAAGGTAAAAGCGTTGCCAACGCCGTGCGCGCCATCGGGACAACCCAGGTGACGTATTATCGGTGGCGCCGGGAGTTTGGCGGCCTGAAGAGCGATCAGGTTCGCAAGTTGAAGAACCTTGAGGCGGAGAATGCCAGGTTGCGTCGGGCGGTCTCCGATCTGACGCTCGACAAGATGATCCTGAAAGAGGCCGCACGGGGAAACTTCTAGGCCCCGCGCGCCGCCGCGCCTGCATTGATCATGTTCGATCCGAGCTAAAACTGTCCGAGCGCCGCGTCTGTCGCGTGCTCGGGCAGCACCGGTCCACGCAACGTCGCGTTCCCAAGGGGCGTGACGACGAGGAACGGTTGACCGCCGACATCACTGAGTTGGCCCGCCAGTATGGCCGTTACGGCTATCGAAAGATCGCGGAGCTGCTTCGGAGCACGGCGGGCTGGGTCGTCAACGACAAGCGGGTGGAACGGATCTGGCGACGCGAGGGGCTGAAAGTCCCGGCCAAACAACCCAAGCGGGGCCGCCTCTGGCTCAATGACGGTTCGTGCGTTCGGTTGCGCGCCGAGCATCCCAATCACGTCTGGTCCTATGACTTCGTCGAGGATCGCACCCATGACGGGAGAAAATATCGCATGCTGAATGTCATCGACGAGTTCACGCACGAATCCCTGGCGATCCGCGTCGAGCGGCGGCTTAACTCCATCGACGTCATCGACGTTCTCTCGGATCTGTTCATTCTGCGCGGCGTGCCTGGCCACGTTCGTTCCGACAACGGGCCGGAGTTCATCGCCAAGGCGGTTCAAGATTGGATCGCCGCCGTCGGCGCGATGACCGCCTACATCATGCCGGGCAGTCCCTGGGAGAACGGCTTCATCGAGTCCTTCAACGCGCGGCTACGCGATGAACTCCTCGACGGCGAAATTTTCTATTCGCTCGCCGAGGCAAGGATCATCATCGAAAGCTGGCGTCGGCATTACAACACCGTGCGACCTCACGGATCGATTGGTTACAAGCCGCCAGCTCCCGAGGTCTTTGTACCAGCACTTTCCGCGCGGTCGGCTTCGCAATCCGGGCCAGCTACGCCGCCCGCGCTAGCGCGGAAGCCAACCTTGAACTAACATTTCAGGTGGACCCATCAGTGGGGGCCGATCA
>CAISJZ010000166.1 GCA_903885755.1 uncultured Hyphomicrobiales bacterium
GATCTGAGAGAAGGAATAGCGAACCGCGACAGGGATGCCGCCGATCGCGCGCTCAATCAAGAAATGCTTCTCCTCAAGCAGATATACCAATTGCAGCTGGAGGCAAATGAAGCGGTGGGCACGGTGGTAACTTACGCTGGCGCAAAGCCCGTGAACGACCAGATCGATCCCAACTTACCCCCGGACTACAGCTCGGGGAATAGTAACCCGGATTTCAATTCGATTCCGAACGTGACGCCCGCCACACCGTCGCTCGGGGCCCCGGTGTCGTCGCATTAATCGAGGCGATGTTTGGAGAAGCTGTACTCACACAGGCGAGGCCTCATCAGCTTCCAGGATTCGCCTGTGAGGGCGCGGGGTTCGACGTGCAAGGTTTCGTCGCTTGTCTTTTCTCGGTCAGCGGGTTGGCGCGTATAGGGTGCGTCGTACAGGACCTCTTATCGATGTGGCCCAAGCGCCGCCGCCCTTCGGCATCTCCCGATGGGGGGACCGTCAAGTCCAAACCCGGGTGGGATTCCTGTCGGGAACTTGATGCGCCGCCGGGCGTGAGGCTGGTTGCGCTCCGGCGGTCGCCCAATTGAACGACATGACCTGAGGAAAAGCGGACGTATTGGCCGGCGCGGTGGATGGCGGCGATGCGCCAGAAGGCGACGACATACATCTTCGCTGCTTCAAGGAAGACAATTCGAACTTTTATCTTCGGGTGGCGGCTCGCCAAGAAAAAATGAGGTCACGAAAAACTTCATTTGGCGGTCGCAAATCTCTGGCGCCAATAAATCTTCGCGTTTCGAAAAATTTGCGCATATTCGATAAAATTTGCGGCATATCTTGATCCGCGATCAGGGGAGGATTGCCGCCGAACCGCGTTCTTCCTGCATGAAATACATCTACGTCGTAATCGTTGCCCGCCCATTTGGCATCTGCGAAGAAATAAAAATGATACTGTTTATCTTCATAAACGAATGTGTATCCAAGTCCCGGCGTCATTCCAGCCCCTGATATAAAACACTGGGAGACGGGGTCGACTTCCATCGCGTATTTGTTCCGTTCAGGCGCAGGCTCGCTTGCGTTCATCGCCCTGCCCCTTTCTCTATTTCCGTTCCAGTCATTCGCCATTCTAACGATCGACCATTCCAGCGCTAAATGAGGTAACGAGTATAGCAATACAACCACCAACCCGATGGACGCATTCGGGTCAAGACCCGAAATCTCCGGCCAGTTCGACCATGTCCGCTCTGGCGGCGACGCGCGACGCGATTCCATTCATGGCCTGACAGCCCGACGCCTCGTCCGATCGGCCCGGTCGCCCGATCCCGTTCCCCCCGCCGCCCCCTGTTTAGATCTCGACAAATTCATGTGCTTGGTGGATTTGTGGGCCAGCCGACGAACGAGGAAACCGATGTCATCGCACATGTCCGACGATCTGCGCTCCGGCGCGCTCGTCTATCACCGCCTGCCGAGGCCCGGTAAACTCGAGGTCGTGCCGACCAAGCCCATGGGAAACCAGCGCGATCTGGCGCTGGCCTATTCGCCGGGCGTGGCCGCCGCCTGCGAGGCGATCGTCGAGAACCCGGACGCCGCTGCCGAACTGACCGTCCGCCAGAATCTGGTCGCCGTCATCACCAACGGCACGGCGGTGCTGGGGCTGGGCGATATCGGCCCGCTGGCCTCCAAGCCGGTCATGGAGGGCAAGGCGGTCCTTTTCAAGAAATTCGCGGGCATCGACGTGTTCGATCTCGAAATGGCGGAAAAGGACGTCGACAAGCTGGTTGACGCCATCGCCGTGCTGGAGCCGACCTTCGGCGGCATCAATCTCGAGGATATCAAGGCCCCGGAGTGTTTCGAGGTCGAGCGCAAGCTGCGCGAACGCATGTCGATCCCGGTGTTTCACGACGACCAGCACGGCACGGCGATCATCGTCGGCGCGGCGGTGGTCAACGCGCTGGAGTTGTCTGGCCGCAAGATCGGCGAGGTCAAGATCGTCGCCTCGGGCGCCGGCGCCGCGGCGCTCGCCTGCCTCAACCAGCTCGTCGAACTCGGCGCCAGGCGGGAAAATATCTGGATTTCCGATCTTGAAGGCGTTGTCTACGAGGGCCGCGAAAAGCTCATGGACCGCTGGAAATCGGTCTATGCCCAGAAAACCAACGCGCGCGTGCTCGCCGACATCATGGAAGGCGCCGACGTGTTTCTCGGCCTGTCCGCTGGCGGCGTGCTGAAGCCCGACATGGTCAAGACCATGGGGCCGCGCCCGCTCATTCTGGCGCTGGCCAATCCGAATCCGGAAATCATGCCGGAAGAGGCGCTCGCCGCGCGGCCCGACGCGATCATTTGCACCGGGCGCTCCGACTATCCCAATCAGGTCAACAACGTCCTGTGTTTCCCCTACATCTTCCGCGGCGCGCTGGATGTTGGTGCGACGACGATCAACGAGGCGATGAAACTCGCCGCCGTGCGCGCCATCGCGGAACTGGCGCGCGAGGCGCCATCGGACGTGGTGGCGCGCGCCTATGGCGGCGACACGCCGCTGTTTGGCGCGAGTTCGCTGATTCCGACGCCCTTCGATCCCCGGCTGATCCTGCGCATCGCGCCCGCCGTCGCGCGCGCGGCCATGGAGACCGGCGTCGCCAAGCGGCCGATCGCCGATTTCGACGCCTATGACGATCGGCTGTCGCGCTTCATCTTCCGCTCGGGCTTCCTGATGAAGCCCGTCTTCGCGCAGGCGAAAAGCGACCCGCGCCGGGTCATCTACGCCGATGGCGAGGACGAGCGGGTGCTGCGCGCCGCGCAGGTGGTGCTGGAAGAAGGCTTGGCGACGCCGATCCTCATTGGCCGTCCCGCGGTGGTCGACAAGCGTATCGAGCGTTTTGGCCTGACGATCCGCCCTGGTCGCGATTTCGAGCTGGTGAACCCCGAATCCGACGCGCGCTATCGCGCCTATGTCGGAACGCTGATGGAGCTTGGCGGGCGGCGGGGCATCACGCCCGAGGGCGCGCGCAATCTTGTGCGCACCAGCAGCACGGTGATCGCCGCGCTGGCGGTCCAGCGGGGCGACGCGGACGCCATGCTGTGCGGTCTGGAAGGGCGTTTTCTGTCGCGTCTGCGCCAGATCCGCGACATCATCGGGCTGGAGCCCGGCGTGCGCGATTTCTCCGCCATGGGCCTGCTGATCACGACCAATGGCAATTTCTTCATCGCCGACACCCATGTGCGGCAGAATCCCTCCGCGCAGGAAATCTCCGATATGGCTCTGCATTGCGCCGGGCACGTCCGGCGCTTTGGCATGGAGCCGAAGGTGGCGCTTGTCTGCGATTCTGATTTCGGCGGCTCCGACAGCGTGTCGGCGCTCAAAATGCGCGAGGCGCTTGGGCTGATCCGCCAGCGCGATCCGCGCCTCGAGGTCGATGGCGAAATGCAGGCCGACACGGCGCTGTCGCAGATCATTCGCGACAAGGTCTATCCGGCCTCGCGTCTGAAGGGCGAGGCGAACGTGCTGATCATGCCGACGCTGGATTCGGCCAACATCGCGTTTCAACTGGTGAAGGTGGTGGCGGACGCGCTGCCCGTCGGGCCGATCCTGATGGGCGCGGCCAAACCCGCGCATATCCTGACGCCCTCCGTCACGGCGCGCGGCATCGTCAACATGACGGCGATCGCGGTCGCCGAGGCGCAGTCGCGCGACAAGGTGGACGCGGCGTAGAGGAGCCAGCCATGACCGACACTCGCAAACTGACCTTCTACCACTCCCCCAACACCCGCTCGACGGGCGTCGCGATCTTGCTGGAAGAGCTCGGCGCGCCGCACGAGACCCATGTTGTGAACATGAAGGCGGGGGACCAGCGCAAGCCGGCCTATCTCGCAATCAATCCCATGGGCAAGGTGCCGGCCGTCCGCCATGGCGACGCGCTGGTGACGGAGCAGGGCGCGCTCTTTGTCTATCTGCCAGACCTGTTTCCCGCGGCGGGCCTCGCGCCCGCCCTGACCGATCCCTTGCGCGGGCCCTGGCTGCGCTGGATCGCCTTTTATGGCTCCAGCTTCGAGCCGGCGATCATCGACCGCGCCATGAAGCGCGAGCCCGCGTCGGCCAGCATGTCGCCCTATGGCGATTACGACACGATGATCGGAACGCTCGCCGGTCAGTTGCGCGCGGGCCCCTACATCCTCGGCCAGAAATTCACGGCCGCGGATATTTTGTGGGGAACGGCGCTGAAATGGACCATGGGCTTCAAGGTCGTGCCGGAACTGCCGGAATTCGTCGCCTATGTCGGCCGGGTCTGCTCACGCCCGGCCTTCGCGAAAGTAGCGGCGAGCGACGCGGCGCTGGCCGCCGAACACGAGAAGGCCGCTCAGGCGGGATAGAGCGTCCGCATGGTCTCGATATCGGCGCGCGAAGGCAGGCCGGCCTCGTTGCCCAGATGCTGGACCTTGTAGGCCGACGCCGCGCGGGCGAAGTCGAAATGGTCGCGCCAGGACGCCGTCGGATGTTCCAGGAACGACGCGAGATAGGCGCCGTGGAACACGTCGCCCGCGCCCGACGTATCGACAATCAAGGCGGGCGGAACGGGCAGGGCGGGCAGGCGATCGACCTTGCCGCTTTCGTCATACCAGAGCATCCCATGCTCGCCCTGGGTGACGCCGCCGATGCGGCAGCCCCGCGATTTCAGGTAATCCAGCGTTGCCGCGGCGTCGAGGTTCATTTGCTCGCAAAAGCGTTCCGCGACGATGGCGACATCGATGAACGCCAGCAGGTCGTGCGTATTCTCGCGCACCGCGCCGCCATCGAGCGAGGTCAGCGCGCCGCGCTCCCGGCAGGCTTTCGCGTAGGATAACGCCGCGTCCTGCTGATGGCCGTCGAGATGCAGCAGCCGGCAGCCCGCGAGGTTCAGATCCGGGGCAGGGTCCATGTAATCGTCGTCGCGGGCGCGCAGGATGGCGCGCTTGCCGTTGTTCGGGAAAATGAACGACAGCGACGAGCGCCTGACGTGGCGGGGGTGAATGGGGATGCTGTAGCGGTTCGCCATGTCGATGAACATGCGCCCGAGCCAGTCGTCGGCGAGCGAGGTCAGCAATTCCGGCGCGCCGCCGAGGCGCGCGCAGGCGAAGGCCGCCGTCACCGCGTTACCGCCGAAGGACACCGCGTAATCGCGCGCCACCGCCTTGTCGTCGCCGGTCGGCATGGCGTCGGCGAGCATGGTCACGTCGATGTAGGACTGTCCGATGAAAAGCGCCTGCACGGACGGGGCTCCCGTGCTAGACGGAAAAACTCGTTCCGCAGCCGCAGGACGCGGTGGCGTTGGGGTTCTCGATCTTGAAGGATTGGCCGATCAGGTCGTCGACGAAGTCGATCTTCGACCCGCGCAGGAATTCCAGCGACACCGCGTCGACGAGAACGACCGCGCCATCGCGTTCGATCACGAGGTCCTCGTCGGTCTTTTTGGCCTCGATGTCGAAGGCGTACTGGAATCCGGAACAACCGCCGCCATTGACGGCGACGCGCAGCATGGAGCCGGCGGGCTCCTTGCTCAAAACCTGCGCGATGCGGCGCGCGGCGCGATCGGTCACATTGACGGGCGTTTCGGTCGAAGCGGTCATGTCTTGCCTCTCAGCGTCGCACGGATATATGTGCGCCAGCGTCCGTGTTCAACTGGCGCGCCCTTTCGCGGTCTGGCGGGGACCCGTCCATGCAGCCCATCGCCTACGTCAATCGGGCGCTCTATGCGGCCAATCCCGCCGCGACGCGCGGGCGGCTCATACCGGAGCCCTTTTCGCCGACGCGCACCGATTTCCAGCGCGATCGCGACCGTATCATACATTCCACGGCTTTTCGCAGGCTGGCTCACAAAACCCAGGTGTTCGTGCCGCACGAGGGCGATCATTACCGTACCCGGCTGACGCACACGATCGAGGTTGGCCAGATCGCCCGCGCCCTGTCGCGCGCGCTGGCGCTCGACGAGGATCTGGCCGAGGCGCTGGCGCTGGCGCATGATCTTGGCCATACGCCCTTCGGCCATACCGGCGAGGACGCGCTGGAAGAGGCGATGGCGGGGTTTGGCGGCTTCGACCACAACGCCCAGGCCCTGCGCATCGTGACCCGTCTCGAGCGCCGCTACGCCGAATTTGATGGCCTGAACCTGTCGTGGGAGACGCTGGAAGGCCTCGTCAAGCACAACGGCCCGCTCGTCGGCAAGGACGGCGCGCCGCTTGAGCGCTATCGCAAGCTTGGCGTTCCCCTCGCCATTCTCGAATACGACGCGATCCACCCGCTCGAGCTGTCGACCTTCGCCAGCGCCGAGGCGCAGGCCGCCGCCATCGCCGACGATGTCGCCTATAACGCCCACGACATCGACGATGGCTTGCGCAACGGCCTGTTCGGCTTCGACGATCTGCGCGAGGTTGATTTTCTCCGCGGCCTGCTGGACGAAATCGAGACGAAATATCCCGGGCTGGAGCGACCCCGCCGGCTCAATGAACTGGTGCGGAGAATTATCACGCGCTTTGTCGAGGACGTGATTACAGAAAGCGCGGGGCGGCTCGCCGAGGCCGCGCCCGCGAGTTCGGCGGCGGTGCGGGCGCAAACCCGCCCCATGGTGACTTTTTCGCCAGACATCGCCGCCGTCGATGTCGCGATCAAGGGCTTTCTCTATCCCCGGATGTACCGGCACGAGCGGGTCATGCGGGTGCGCGAGGAAGCAGCCGGCGTTGTGCGGCGGCTGTTCGATCGATTTGTCGCGTGGCCGGAGGATATGCCCGCCGAATGGGCCGCGTCGGCGAAATCAATCGTGTCCGAGGGAGGCAATGAGACGCGCCTGCGACGGCTGGTCTGCGACTATATCGCCGGGATGACGGACAGGTACGCGCTTGGCGAACACCGGCGCCTCTTTGACGAGGCGCCGGAGCTGCGCGCGGGTTTTACTTATTGATGACCGCCGCGCCGGCCTTCGAGACGGCCTCGTCCTGCGAGCCGGCGCCGCCGGAGACGCCGATCGCGCCGATCAGCTTGCCGTCCTCGACCAGCGGAATGCCGCCGCGCGACCCGATCACCCCGTCGAGCGTGAGCAAATAGTTCAGGCCATTCTGGATGCCCGCTTCCAGCGCCTTGGTCTCGCGGCGGAAGGTCGCGGCGGTCCTCGCCTTGTGCTCGGAAATAGCGATGGAGGCGATCTGCGCGCCATCCTGGCGAAGGAAAGCCACCAGATTGCCGCCGGAATCGACCACCGTGATGTTCATCGGCCAGCCGCGCTTCTTGGCCTCAGCGTCAGCGGCCTCGATCACCTTGTGGGCCTTGTCGGCGCCGATTGGCGCGCCGTAGGGCACGTTGAAGGGCATCTTCTCGGGTATAACGTCAAGTGGATTGGGCGCGGCGGGCGCCTGTGCGAAAGCTGAGCCGCCCGTCATCACGAGGCCGGCAATCAGTCCCAAGCCAAGTCTGGCGATAGTCATAATCGTTCCCTCCAATGGCCGGTCTCCACGCCGGCTCGGCCATGCTAAGCGTTGCCGCGCGGAAAATACATTCCACGAGCACGCCTTTTTTGACCTCGCTGGCGAATTGCGTTACCCCGCGCCGCGACGCCTTGGGATGATTGAATATGAATATTTTCGCCGATTTTCATTCCCGTATCGGCGCGATTGTCGAGACAATCGCAGGGGATGGACGCCTGCCGGCGCGAATTGATCCGGCGCGCTTCACCGTCGAGCCGCCGCGGGACTCCGCCCATGGCGATCTCGCCACCAATGTCGCCATGGTGTTGGCCAAGGACGCCAAGGCGCATTTTTCCAGTCCCCGGCAACTGGCGACCGAAATCTGTTTCGCGCTGGCGAGCGACCCCGATGTCGATCAGGCGGAGGTCGCCGGGCCCGGTTTCATCAACATTCGGCTCGTCCCCGCGATGTTCGAGCGAATCCTGCGCGCCGCCATCGAGGCGGGCGCGGACTATGGGCGCGGCGACGCCGCCCGGGGCGTGAAGGTCAACGTCGAGTACGTTTCCGCCAATCCGACCGGCCCCATGCATGTCGGGCATGGCCGGGGCGCGGTTTTTGGCGACGCGCTGGCCAATCTGCTGGCTTTCGCCGGCAACGATGTCACCCGCGAGTATTACATCAATGACGCGGGGGCCCAGGTTGATGTGCTCGCCCGCTCCGCCCATCTGCGCTACCGCGAGGCGCTGGGTGAAAAGATCGGCGAAATTCCGGAGGGGCTTTACCCCGGCGACTACTTGAAACCCGCTGGCGAGGCGCTGGCCAGGGAATTCGGCCCATCGCTGGTCGGCAAACCCGAGAGCCAATGGCTGGCGGACGCCCGCGCCCGCGCCATCACGGCCATGATGGCGATGATCCGCGAGGACCTCGCGGCGCTCAACATCGTCCATCAGGTGTTCTTTTCCGAGCGCTCGCTGACCACCGGCGAGAATGGCGACATGGTCGCCGCCGCGATCGCCGATCTGCAGGCGCGTGGCCTGATCTACGAGGGCAGGTTGCCGCCGCCCAAGGGGCAATTGCCCGACGACTGGGAAGACCGGAAGCAGACCCTGTTCCGCTCGACTCAATTCGGCGACGATGTGGATCGGCCGCTGAAGAAGTCGGACGGGACCTACACCTATTTCGCGAGCGACATTGCCTATCACAAATCGAAAATCGATCGGGGCTTCCTTTCGATGATCGATGTCTGGGGCGCTGATCACGGCGGCTACGTCAAGCGCATGTCGGCGGCGGTGAAGGCTCTGTCGGACGGAAAAGCCAGTCTTGACGTGCGCTTATGCCAGCTTGTTAAGCTTGTACGCGAAGGCGTTGAGGTCAAGATGTCCAAGCGTGGAGGGACCTTTGTCACCCTCCGCGAAGTCGTGGACGAGGTTGGCGTCGACGCCGTCCGCTTCATGATGCTGTTTCGCAAGAATGATGCGACGCTCGAATTTGACCTCGCCCGTGTCATCGAGCAGTCGAAGGACAATCCGGTTTTCTACGTCCAGTACGCCCACGCGCGCTGCAAGTCGGTCCTGCGTCAGGCCGCGGCGACCTTCAAGGGCGCCGATCTCTCCGCGTCCGCGCTGGCCGGGGCGGATCTCGGACTTCTCGTTGATCCAGGCGAGCGCGATTTGATCCGGCTGATTGCCCAGTATCCGCGTCAGATCGAGGCCGCCGCGCAGGCGCGCGAGCCGCATCGCATGGCGTTTTATCTGCATGACGTGGCCAGCGCGCTGCATTCGCACTGGAATCGCGGCAAAGATTCTCCACAATTACGGTTCGTTAATGAAGAAAGCGGAGATTTGTCTCGCGCCCGACTGGCTTTGGTTCTTTCGTTAACGTTGGTTCTGGCGTCGGGGCTTTCGATTTTGGGCGTGCAGGCTCCGGACGAAATGCGCTGAGGTTCGTCGCGACGATTGGGCGGCGATCATGGCGAAGGCGTCGCATTTTTTTGGCTTTTCGGGTGGTTTGCTTGAAAGGTCGGCGGAAAGCGATTGCTCTGCGAGGTGAAGCATGAGTGACTACCCTGGCAAATCGCGCCAACAGATTGACGTCGAGGAATTCGAACGACGGCTCCGCATCGAGTCAGATCCCGCGCTTGACCAATCGGACCCGTTGGCTGAACTGGCGCGGCTCGTCGAGGGCGCGGGCAATCGCCAGGCGACTCCGAAAGTCGGCGTCCAGCCCCCGCCTTACGCCCACGAGTTGAATTATTCGCCCGAGAACTTTTCGGCAGAGATCCCGTTCGCGTCGCCCGCGTCCGAGGCGCCTCTCGATCATGAAACGGCGCCGCCGCCAGCCAGTCGCGATGCGTGGGACGATGATTTGCGAGGATGGGAAGAGGAATTACGAGGAGCCGCATCGCGCGAACATTCGGAAGCCCCTGCTTTTCCTGCCTATCGGACAGGCGAGCCCGGCTGGCCCCCGGCGCGACAGCCCGAACAGGAAAACGAGCGGTTTGCTAGCCTGGACAAGAGCCCGTCCGGACACGACGACTTCGAGGCGTCCCTGGCCGCGGCGTTTGACGCTCCGCGGGACCTGGACGCGGACTTTCCCGCGCGCGGGCGGGCCGACTTCGCGGATCATGGAATTTCCGAGCATCAGCGCCCTGATGATCACGACGGTCATGATGATCAGAATTATCAGGATGATCACGACGCCGACGAGGGCTACGTGGAGGCCGTCGCGCCACGGCGGCGGTCAGCCAAGCCGCTCCTGTGGGTTGCCGGCGGAACGCTCGCGGTCATTGGTCTCGTCGGCGGCGCATTCGCGTTGCGTGGCGGCGTGACAGGCGACAAGAGCGCGCCGACGATCATGGCGCAGTCTAGTCCGTCCAAGATCCAGCCGGACACGCAATCGGGATCAACCGAGTCAGGGGCTGGCGCAAACGTCTTCGATCGAAAGAATGACACTGTCGCTTCGTCCCGGGTGGTGACCAACGTTGAGCAACCCGTGGATATCAACGCTCAGGCGCGCGCAGCCCGGGTCGTCGGTGGTCCCGGCGGAAATTCCGTTGCCCCACCGGCTTCGGCTCCAGTCGTCCCGGCAAGCGCCGCGCCACCATCTGGCGCCAGTTTCTTTCCGGAGCCAAAGCGGGTGAAGACCGTCTCGGTCCGTCCGGACGGTTCGATCATTGATGGCGCTTCCGCGTCCGCTCCACCTCAGCGAATGGTCGCGGCGCCAGCCATTCAGGCGCCGCCCGCGCCGCCAGTCCGCCCGGCGCCCTCCACGCCCACAACGGCCTCGACTCCCAAACCTCCCGTCCCGAAAACGACCGCGCGGGTCGCCACGACACCCAGGCCTGACGCGAGCGCCGCGGATTCGACCGCCGGCGCTACTACCGCGGCCGTCAATCCACCGCCGAGGGTTGCGACGCCGAAGCCCGTCACGAAACCAACCACGACAGCATCTCTGGAATCCAAACCGGCGTCCGGGAGCGGTGGCTTCGCGGTCCAGTTCGCGGCAGCCGGCAGCGAGGCCGAAGCCCGTGATCGCATCGCCAAGGTCCAATCGCAGTTTGCGTCGGTCCTCGGTGGCCGCAGGCCCGGTGTCGTCAAGGGCGAGGCCAACGGCAAGACGGTCTATCGCGTCCGCGTCGGGGGCGTTTCGCGGGAAGACGCCTTGGCCATGTGCACGCGTGTCAAGGAGAGCGGCGGTTCGTGTTTTGTGGCGGGAAACTGAGCTAGCCTGAATATTGTTTTCCGGCGCGGGGCCTTGCTCCGCGCCTTTTGATTGCAACGGATCGGTTGGCATGAGCAACGAAGCCCGGGCATTCATTTGCGGTTGCGCTGGCGAGGCGTTGACCGACGAGGAACGCGCATTCATCACCGGATATCAGCCTTGGGGCCTGATCCTCTTCAAGCGCAATATCGCCGCCCCGGAACAGGTTGCCGCGCTGACGCGATCCTTCCGCGAAATTGTCGGTCGCGCGAACGCGCCCGTCCTCATTGATCAGGAAGGCGGTCGCGTGCAGCGCATGGGGCCGCCGCATTGGCCGAAATATCCGCCAGCGGCGGACCTCGGCCGGCTCCCGAGAGACGCCGAGGCCCACGCTGGATTGGCCGCTTGCCTGATGGCCGCCGATCTCGGGGCTGTCGGGATTAATGTGGATTGTTTGCCCGTTCTCGACGTTCCCGCGCCGGGCGGACATCATGTGATCGGCGATCGCGCCTATGGAAATACTCCGGGGAGGGTTGCTGCCTTCGGGCGCGCCGTCGCGGAGGCGATGATCGCGGGCGGCGTTCTGCCGGTAATCAAACATATCCCCGGTCACGGTCGCGCCATGGCTGATAGTCATCTCGAATTGCCGGTTGTCTCGGCGAGCAGGGCTGAACTCGAAGCTATCGACTTCGCGCCATTCCGGGCGTTGGCGGACATGCCGCTCGCGATGACGGCGCACGTCGTTTACACCGCCCTTGACCCAAATGGTCCCGCGACTACTTCGGCGAGTGTCGTTTCCCAGATCATTCGCGGCCACATCGGCTTTGACGGGCTTCTGATGAGCGACGATCTGTCGATGAAGGCGCTCAAGGGCAGCTTTGGCGAGCGCGCCGCGGCGACGTTCCGCGCCGGCGTCGATGTCGCCTTGCATTGCAACGGGGTTCTGGCGGAGGCGGTGCCCGTCGCCGAGGCCGCGCCCATATTGGGCGGGCGTTCGCTGGAACGGGCCGAGAAGGCGCTGGCGCGTCTGACCGGCCCCCGAAAGGCGATTGATCCTGTGGACGCCCGCGCCCGGCTCGACTTGGCGCTTGCGACGCTCGCCTAGAGCGGTCAATCTCCGCCGCGTAGGGGCCTAGCCCGCGCGTGGAGAGTGATTCGTGGCCAGGGAGTTGCCGTTCGAGGAGATGGGCGAGGTCGACAAGGGCGACACCGAACCATCCTTCCTTGTCGATGTCGACGGATTCGAGGGGCCTCTCGATCTGCTGCTCGAAATGGCGCGCCGTCAGAAGGTCGATCTCCACAAGATTTCCGTTCTCGCGCTCGCCAACCAGTATCTGGCCTTCATTGAGGAGGCGCGGAAAGTCCGGCTGGAACTCGCCGCCGATTATCTCGTGATGGCTGCCTGGCTGGCCTACCTGAAATCCCGGCTGCTGTTGCCCGACCCGCCCAAGGGCGAGGAGCCGCTGGCCGCCGATCTCGCCGCCGCGCTCGCCGCGCGGCTGAAGCGGCTCGAGGCGATCCGCGCCGCCGCCGAAAAGCTGATCAACCGCCCGCGCATGGGACGCGATATATTCCCCAATGGGGCGCCCGAGGGTGTGACCGTGCTGCGCCGCCCGCAATTCAAGGCGACGATCTTTGACCTGCTGACTGCCTATGCACGCCAGCGGCAGAACCAGGCGCTTTCACATGTGACGATGCACAAGCGGACAGTCTGGTCCTTGCCGGAGGCCCGCGCGGCGCTTGAGCGTCTGGCCGGTCACGTATTTGACTGGATGGTCCTAGATTCCTATCTGATCGAGTATTGCGTGACTCCGGAACTGCGCAAGACCGTGCGGGCGTCGTCCTTCGCATCGGCTCTTGAACTCGTCCGCGAGGGCAAGATCGAACTGCGCCAGGACCGCGCATTCGCGCCGATCTGGGTGCGTGGACGGCCTGAAATGGGTCCGACGGCGCCATTCCCGGATCATGCGGCGTAACGAGTTGGTAAAGACAGGAGATGACGTGGCGGACAATGTAGCCCGATTGTTCCCGGAGGAAGCCAATCCAACGGCCGAAGCCCATGCGGCCGCGCTGATGGAGGCGACGCGCATCGCCGAGGCCCTGATTTTCGCCTCCGCGGACCCTGTCGAGGAAAGCGACATCGCAAGGCGCATGCCCGAGGGCGTCGCCGCTGGCGAAGCGCTGGAGGTCTTGCGCGCTTTTTACGCGACCCGCGGGGTCAATCTCGTCCGCGTCAATCGCAAGTGGCTGTTCCGCACCGCGGCGGATCTCGCCTGGCTACTATCGCGCGAACAGAATGAGCCCCGTAAACTGTCGCGCGCGGCGATCGAGACGCTGGCGATCTGCGCCTACCATCAGCCCGTGACGCGCGCCGAGATCGAGGACATTCGCGGCGTGGCCATCTCCAAGGGCACTCTCGACGTACTGCTCGAAACCGGCTGGATTCGCCTGCGGGGGCGCCGCAAGGCGCCGGGCCGTCCGGTGACCTATGGCACGACGGACGCCTTTCTGCTGCATTTCGGACTTGAGCAGATCACCGACCTTCCGGGACTTGATGAACTCAAGGCTGCGGGCCTGTTCGATGGCCAGTTGCCCAAGGGCTTTGGCGTGCCGCGACCGCGCGATGACCTGGCCCTGACAGAAGACGAGGATCCGCTGGAAGACGGCGCCGCCGATCTGTTCGATGAGCACGGAGCGCCGCTCGCCGTGGCCGACGACGCCGAGGCCATGGCGGATGCAGTGGTCGAGATCGAACTTGTCGAGGAAACGGAAATCGTCCTGGAGGGCGACTGACCCGATGAGCCGATTGCGCGCCAAGCCGACGACGACGAGTAGACGACAGAAAATCGCGTTCAAAAATATGTGGTTAATCGGCGTTTTCGTTTAAAGGCGACATCGGAAGTTAACGCGATCCTTACGCGACCGCGGGCAAATTCCCAGCACGCACAGTCCTGACCGACCAGCGATCGTCTGATCGCGGTCGGGCGCTGACGGCGGGAGGTCCCATGGGCAAGGGCATAGAACGGCTTCTGAGCGTACCCTCTGAAATCGCCTTGCGGATCATGCATCCGCCGATCATCGTGAGCACGCCGGGCTGGACGGGTCCCGAACGCCGCAAGGCCCCGCGTGAATCGTCCTCCGTTATCCTCGACGAGGCCGGCAGAACCATCGTCCGCGCCCTGTTCAAGGATGGCGTCCACATCACATCGCTGGACTCGCTGGGGATGCCTGGGTCGGACGATATGTTCGACGAGGCGCGGGATCTGTCCGCGGTCCTGCAGATGCGATCCATGACGCCCAAGCTTTTTGGGAAATCCATTCTCGCCGCGGAGGCCGACGATCTGCTGGCGCGTCGGCGACTGTTCGATTGGGGCCTGAACGGCCGGATTCTCGATATCGCGGAAGCCTACCTCCGCACGACATGCGCCTATGATGGTGTTGACTTTCACTATAGCGTCGCCGACGGCCGTGAAACGTCGACCCGATACTGGCACCGTGATCGCGAGGACATCCGGCAGCTCAAGGTGATCGTCTATGTCAACGACGTAGGGGACGCGGATGGGCCCTTTGAAATTCTCGACCCGGAATTCCAGCCCTTTCTTGAGACGAGCCTGTCCTGGCGCTACGCCTCGGTCGCGGACTCGGACATTAGGAGTCTTGCCAGACGACATTGCGCCGCCAATGTGATCAGAAGTTGCACGGGCGCGCGCGGCACGGTCATTTTCGTCGACACCGCCCGCTGCCACCATCACGGCAAGCCGCCGACCCGGCGAGATCGTTCGGCTGTCTTTTTCAGCTATTTTTCTCGTTCGCCCGCGCACCCCTTCTGCTGCGAGCGCTCGCCCTTCTCGCGCGCGCAACTCGCCGAAATCGCCAGAACGCTGCCCGACCGCGAACGCGCCTGCGTTCTTTGGCGGGACAGCCTGTCAATTCCGATCCGGCTGATCCCGCGAAACCGCCTGACCGTCTAATCGACCTTGGCGAGGCGGGGGTAGGGCGTCAGCACTGGCAGGGAATGTCCCATGATGTCCGCGCCCATGAGGTATTCGAATTTCGCGAAGGTTTTGAGCAGGTCGGGCGCATAGAGCTCGACCGCGTCGGCGCGGCACAGCATGAACTTGGCCGCCGCGACGATATCCTCGCGATCGATGATGGCGAAAACGCGCATCTCCTGATGGCGCTTGAGATAGTCGTAAACAGCCGTGACCAGCGTGGGATAACCGGGATGCAGCATGTCATCCAGCACCATGACGCCCTTGGGATGCATGAGCGGATGGGCCAGTTCAAGGTCATTCGTCAGGCAGTCGTATTCGTGGTCGCTATCGATATGGAAAAAACGGATCGACTCCGATTTCATTTTCGCGCGCACGTCGGCCGGCGCGATGTGGCGGGTATCGGCCTTCCATGAAATGAAATCCTCGCGTTTGAGGCCATGTGCGAGGCAGTTGGCGACGAAATGATCCTCGACCTTGTCACTGGGCCAATTGAAGACGTCGAGACCGATGGCCCGTTCGCCCGGCGCCAGAGCCTTCGCCATGGCGATGAAAAAGCGGCCCTCGAAGGCGCCGAGCTCGGCGAGATCGCCATGAATACCGAGAGCGGTTTGACGCGCGACGAGATGCGCGCAGATGGCGGCGGCGAAGCGCGATGACATGCCCAGGACTTTTTCGTAGCCATTGTTGAGATAGGCGTCGATTCCGGCATTGCCGCTGGAAATATCAATCATCGAACCTGCTCCTTGCCGGCAATCGCCCTTCGACTGGCGCACGGGCCTCTATCATGGCGGAGGGCGGCGTCCAAGGCGCGCGTTGACCATGCTGGCCGGTCGTGCGATCCGAAGGCGGTTACGCTTGTTTTTGCGTCCCCGTGCGCTTAGGTTTGGGAACCTTCGCGCCCTCGGGGCGGTAAATGTCCCTTCGGGGAGGACGGGTATCATGGGTGGTTTGTCTATCTGGCACTGGATCGTCGTCGGCGCGATCGTACTCCTGCTGTTCGGCGGCAAGGGCAAGATTTCCGACATCATGGGCGATTTCGCCAAGGGAATTAAGTCCTTCAAGAAGGGCCTCAGCGAGGACGAGGATGTCGCCAAGGCCAAGCCAGCCGACGATGGCGGCAAGACCCTCGACCATGCGGCGAGCCCCGTGGCCGTCGACAAGGCGACCGAGACCCGCAAGGTCGGCTGAGGCAGGGCGATGAGGGCGGATTGTCCGGCGAGTTACGTCGCGCCGGTCGCCTGACGCGCGGACCCGAGAACCATGTTCGATTTCGACGGCGCCAAGCTCATCATTATCGGCATCGTGATGCTGATCGTGATCAAGCCCAAGGATCTGCCCGGCGTCATGCGCCAGGTGGGCCAGGCCGTCGCGCAACTGCGGCGCATGGCGGCCGAATTCCAGGGCCAGTTCACCGAGGCCATGCGCGAGGCCGAATTGCACGACCTCAAGAAAGACGTCGAGAACATGACCAAGGTCGATCTCGACGGGCTTGACCCATTCGACGCCGTGCGCGGCGAAATCGCCTCGACGAAGGCCGAGATCGAAGCTCATCTGAATACCCCGACCTCGCCGCCGCCGGAATTGGCGTCGGTCGACATGCCGGCGCCCGAGGCCCCCGCGCCGGTCGCCATCGAGCCGCCGCCGTCGCTCGGCGCGCATGTGGCGCCGCCCGATATCGGCCACCAGACGGCTGAAGCCGTGCCGCCCCACGTCAAGTCGGACGCGGCGCAATGACCGCCATCAGCCCGCAGGACGATGGCGAAGCCGAAATCGAGGCCTCCAAGGCCCCGCTGATGGATCATCTGATCGAGCTGCGCGCGCGGCTCATCAAGGCGGTCGCGGCGTTTCTTCTCGCCTTCATCGTGTGCTTCTATTTTTCGCGGCACATCTACAACATTCTGGTCAATCCCTTCGTATCGGTGGTGGGCGCCGAGAACGCCGAACTCATCGCGACGCATTTTCTCGAACAGTTCTTCACCAAACTGAAGCTGTCGATGTTCGGCGCGCTGTTCATCGCCTTCCCGATCATCGCGACGCAGATCTACATGTTCGTCGCGCCCGGCCTCTACAAGCACGAGAAGCGCGCCTTCCTGCCCTATCTCGTGGCGACGCCGATCTTCTTCGCGCTCGGCGCGATGCTGGTCTATTTCGTCGTCATGCCGCTGGTGATCCAGTTCTCCGTCAGCCTGCAGCAGGTCAACGTGCCGGGCGAGGCGACGATCAAGCTGTTGCCGAAAGTCAGTGAATATCTGTCGCTGATCATGACGCTGATCTTCGCGTTTGGAGTGGCCTTCCAGTTGCCGGTTGTTCTGACGCTGCTCGGCCATGTCGGCATCATTGATTCAAAGTTCCTCAGGGAAAAGCGCCGATACGCCGTCGTCATCATCACGGTCATCGCCGCCGTGCTGACGCCCCCCGACGTCATCAGCATGCTCTCGCTCGTCGCTCCCATGCTGGCGCTCTACGAGGGCTCGCTGATCGCCGTGGTGCTGATCGAGAAGCGGCGCGCCGCCGTCGCCGCGGCGGCCGCGAAAAAAGCCTCGACGTGATCGCCGCCGGTTCGCGCGCGTGACGCCGCTGACGATCCGCGAGGCGCTGCCGGCGGCGCTGGTCGCCTTCGTTTGGGGGCTGGGCTTCATCGCCATGAAGTTCGGCGTCGCCGAGATGCCGCCGCTGCTTTTTTCCGCCTGGCGCTTTGCCTTCGCCGCCTTGCCGGCGGTGTTTTTCCTGCGTCGGCCAGCGACTTCGGCGCGCATCGTCATCGCCTACGGGCTGGCCATCGGCGTGGCGCAGTTCAGCCTGCTGTTCATCGCGATTTCGCTGGGGATGCCGGCTGGCCTGTCCTCGCTGCTGATGCAGACGCAGGTGATCTGCACGGTGCTGTTCGCCTGGCTCGCCATGGGCGAGCGGCCGCTGCCGTTCCAGTTGATCGGCGTCGCCATCGCGCTCGCGGGGCTTGGCGTCATCGCCGGCGAGCGCGCCGGCGGCGGGTCGACGATTCCCTTTCTGATGGTGATCGGCGCGGCGGCGTCCTGGGGTCTTGGCAACGTCATCGGCAAGAAGGCGGGGCGGGTCGACATGCTCGCCTTCACCGCCTGGACCAGCCTTGTCTCGCCGCCCTGCCTGATCGTTCTGTCGCTGATCTTCGAGGGACATGCGGGGCTCGACGCCATGGCGCATCCGGCCTGGCGGTCGCTGCTGGCGGCGGCCTTTCTGGGCTATGGCGCGACCGTCTTCGGCTACAGCCTCTGGGCGCATCTGCTCAGCCGGCATCCCGCCGCCGTCATCGCGCCGTTTTCGCTGCTGGTGCCGGTGTTCGGCTTTCTCGCGGCCTTTATCGTCTTCGACGAGCGGACCAGTCTCGTGGAACTGCTGGGCGCGGCGCTGATTCTTGTCGGTGTCGGTTGGAACGTGGTCGGCGGGCGGGTCGCCGCCTTTTTGCGGGCCTCGGCGCGGGCCGGTTGACGCGCGCGCGGGATCGCGCGACATCCCGCCGATCATTCCGAACCGACCAATGGCTGTCCCATGCTCGACATCAAATGGATTCGCGACAACGCCGAGGCGCTGAAGACCGCGCTCAGACATCGCGGCGTCGAGGGCATCGCCGTCGAGGACACCGTCGCCAATCTCTTCGCGCTCGATGACCGCCGACGCGAGATCATCGCCCTGACCCAGCGCGGGCAGGAGGAGCGCAACAAGCTGTCGAAGGAAATCGGTCAGGCGATGGGCAAGAAAGATTTGCCGCTCGCCGAGGCGCTGAAGGCGCGCGTGGCGCAACTGAAGGACGACATGGAAGGCGCCGCCGGCGCGGAGAAATCCGCCATCGAGGCTTTGGACAAGGCGCTGGCGGAAATTCCCAACATTCCCTTGGACAGCGTGCCCGTCGGCAAGGACGAGCATGACAACGTCATTGCGCGCGTGGTTGGCGAGGCCCCGAAATTCCCCGATGGCTTCGCGCCAAAAGAGCATTTCGACATCGGCGAGACTCTTGGCCTGATGGATTTTGAATCCGCCACCAAAATGTCCGGCGCGCGGTTTGTCGTGCTCAAGGGCGCATTGGCGCGGCTGGAGCGCGCGCTCGGCCAGTTCATGCTTGATCTGCACACGGACCAGCACGGCTATACCGAAATCAACCCGCCTTTGCTCGTGCGTGACGAGGCGATGTTTGGCACGGCGCAACTGCCGAAGTTTCGCAACGATCAATTTTTCGCGTCTTGGGAAATCAACTTCAAGAGCATCAACAGCATTTTAGATTCTCAAAGCGATGCCCCTTGGCTCATAGAGCAAATGCATCCGGATAGACTTAAAGAAATTGCAGCGCGTATCAGTTCGATCACCAACGCCGAAGAAATCGATTACGCCGAAGAGAATGAAGGCGGAAGCCTAGCGTTGCGACAATTTATTGATTCAACGTCGATGCGCTCAATGGGGGCAAGTTCTTGGCTCATCCCCACCGCCGAAGTCCCGCTCACCAACCTCGTGCGTGAAAGTATTCTCGATGAAAAATCCCTGCCGATGCGCGTCACCGCGCTGACGCCGTGTTTTCGCGCCGAGGCTGGCGCGGCGGGGCGCGACACGCGCGGCATGATCCGCCAGCATCAGTTTCCCAAGGTCGAACTCGTCTCGGTGACGACGCCCGAGCAATCGGAGGCCGAGCATGAACGCATGACCGGCTGCGCCGAGGAAGTCCTGAAAAAGCTCGGCCTGCATTATCGCGTCATGACGCTGTGCACCGGCGACATGGGGTTCGCCTCGCGCAAGACCTATGACATCGAGGTCTGGCTGCCCGGCCAGAACCGTTTCCGCGAGATTTCGTCCTGCTCGGTCTGCGGCGATTTTCAGGCCCGCCGCATGAAGGCGCGCTATCGCACGCCCGATGGCAAGGTCGCCGGCCTCGTGCATACGCTCAACGGGTCCGGCGTGGCGGTCGGCCGCGCGCTGATCGCCGTTCTGGAAAACTACCAGAACGCCGATGGCTCCGTCACGATCCCCGAGGTTCTGCGTCCCTACATGGGCGGCATGGAGCGAATCGCCGCGAAGTGAGAGGGTGGGGCGAGCGTCCTCTCTCCCCGCTCGCGGGGAGAGGGCCAGGGTGACGGGCCGGGAGATGGTATTCGATCTCCGCGAGCCACGAACTTCCATGTCCTCGACGGAGAGTTGATCCCCGCCAATTTGATTGCATGACATGGGCGTCAATCGCCCAGCCCCTCACCCCAACCCTCTCCCCGCGCGCGGGGAGAGGGGGTCGCGAAGATCCTACCCGGTGTCCCCCCATGCGCATTCTTCTCACCAACGACGATGGCATTCACGCCCCGGGCCTGGCGGTTCTTGAACGCATCGCGCGGCAACTCTCCGACGATGTCTTCGTCATCGCGCCGGAGACCGACCAGTCCGGCGTATCGCATTCGCTCTCCCTCAGCGATCCACTGCGCCTGCGCGAGATTTCGCCGCGCCATTTCGCCGTGCAGGGCACGCCGACCGACTGCGTGCTGATGGGCGTTCATCACGTGATGCGCGATCACAAGCCCGATCTGGTTCTGTCGGGCGTCAACCACGGGCACAACGTCGCCGAGGACGTGATCTATTCCGGCACCATCGCGGGCGCCATGGAGGGAACCATTCTCGGCATTCACTCCATCGCGCTGTCGCAGGGCTTTCCGCCGGGCGGGCGCGACGACGTGAGCTGGGATTGCGCGGAGACGCATGGCCCCGACATCATCCGCCGCATTCTCGACGTCGGCATCGAGCCCGACGCGCTGGTGAACGTGAATTTTCCCGCGCGTCCAGCCAATGAGATCGAGGGAATCGAACTCACCACGCAGGGACGGCGCGACATGAATCTCGCCACGCTGGAAGAGCGCCGCGATGGGCGCGGCCGGCCCTATTTCTGGATTCGCTATTCGCGCTCGCGCTCGACGCCTCCGCTCGGCACCGATCTTGACGCCATTTATAATGGCCGGATTTCGGTTACGCCCCTGCGGCTCGATCTGACCGACAGAAAAGCCTTCGCCCGCTTCGGCAAGGCGTTCGCGTGAGCAAGCGGCGCGGCGAGAGCGGGCAGATCGCCCTGCCGCTCGGCGAGGCGCCGCATCCCAGCAGCGCCGCCGCGCAGGCCACCATGGCGTTTCTGCTGCGCCTGCGCGAGCGTGGCATCGGCAGCGTCTCCGTGCTGCGCGCGCTGGAAACCGTGCCGCGCGAACTCTTCGCGCCGTTTCGCTTCGGCGATCTCGCCTGGCGCGATATCGCGCTGCCCATTGCCTGCGGGCAGATCATGCCCGAACCCATGTTCGTCGCCCGCGTGATGGAGGCGCTGGCGGTCGAGCCGCATCACCGTGTGCTCGAAATCGGCGCGGGTTCCGGCTATACGACCGCGATCCTCGCGCGGCTGGCGAGCGACGTCGTCTCGATCGAATATTTCGAGGCGCTGGCGATCGAGAGCGCCCGCCGCCTGGCCCACCTCGGCATCGCCAACGCCGCGGTTCATCACGGCGAGGGCCTGTCGATGGCGGGCGATTTCGGTCTGTTCGACCGTATCGTTGTCCATGCGCTCGTGGAGGGGCTGCCGGCCACGCTGGCGGGCGCGCTGGCGGAGGGCGGCGTCATCGTGTTCGGTCGCGCCGCCGCCGCTGGCGATCATCTGGCAGCGATTACGGACATTGCGGGGCAGGGGCTTGTCGAGACGGCGCTGGGGCCTTGCCGGCTCGGCGCGCTCATCCCCTCGCGGGACTGATTCCCGGCACTCAGGCCAGAATCACTTTTTTGCCTCAGGCAATAAGCCCATCGATTCATCATAAACCCCTCCTTAACCCGAAAGGGTTTAGATGAACGCGTGGTGAATGCGTGAAGCGTGGGTGGCGTGATGTGTCATGAGTATTTTGGGGGCGCCTCGCGTCCCGCGATCCGGTGGGCGCTTGTTGGCGCCGCGACGATCCTGATGGCCGGTTGCTCCTCCGATCTGACGAGGTTCGGCGAAGGCGGAAGCTCCAGTTCTTCCAGGGTTGACCTCACGCCCACGGCCTCGATCCCGTCCGGCGGCTCCAATATGGGCTCGCAGGCCCAGGCCGCGGAGGGATATTCGCCCGGCGCGACCACTCTGGGCGCCGGTCAACCGGTCTCGAAAATCGTTTCGCAGCCACTGTCCGCCCCCAATCCAAGATTTTCCGCGGCCGCGACCCCAAGCCCGACCCTGTCGCGTCCGGCCATTTCCGCGCCCGTTTCGACCAGCTCGATCGCCACGCCCGCCGCCAACATGTCCGGCTGGAAGGCCGAGGGCGGCACTCCCATCGTCGTCGCGCAGGGCGAGAGCGCCGGTATGCTGGCCTCGCGCTATGGCGTCCCGGCCGACGCCCTGCTGAAGGTCAACGGCTTTACGTCGGCGTCGCAAATCCAGCCCGGCGCGCGTCTCGTGGTGCCAGTCTACAACGCGGCTGGATCATCCCCGCGCGTCGCCCACGCGCCTGCGGCGGCGACCCCCATCCCGACCGCCGCGCCCAAGCCCGAGCATGTCGCGCAGCCGCGCCCGACCGCGCCCGCGCCTGTTCAGACCGCCGCCGCCAAGCCCGCGAAGGAAAAGCTGAATTTCGTGCCCGGCCCCGCCGCCAAGCCTGAAAAGGTCGCAAAGCTCGGCAAACCGGCGGAGGCAAAGCCCGTCGCCGCCGCCAAGCCGGCGACGCCGGCGAAGGTCGCCGCCGCGCCGAAGCCAGTCAAGGACAAGGTCGCGCAGGCGAAAAAGCCGGCGGCGGACGTTGATCATGAGACCCAGACCGCAAGCCTGCCACCCACGGCCGCCGTTGCGTCCGCCGCCCCGCCAAGCGATGGCGACAGCGACAAGCCGGAGTTCCGCTGGCCCGCCCGCGGCCGCATTATTCAGGGCTTCAAGGCCGGCGGCAACGACGGCATCAACATCGCCCTGCCGGAAGGCACGTCGGTCAAGGCGACCGAGGGCGGCATTGTCAAATACGCCGGTAACGAGCTGAAGGGTTACGGCAACCTCGTGTTGATCCAGCATCCCAACGGTTACGTCTCGGCCTACGCCAACAATGGCGAACTCGCGGTCAAGCGCGGCGAGCAGGTCAAGCGCGGCCAGATGATCGCCAAGTCCGGCCAGTCCGGCAACGTGGCCTCGCCGCAACTGCACTTCGAATTGCGCAAGGGCGCGACGCCGGTCGATCCGACTGGTTATCTCGCCGGTCTGTAAGCAGAGCTTCCGGGTTCGGCTTCCGCGAGACACGAAAGCCGAATTCGAATGACGGCGGCGGGTCCAATGACAGGCCCGCCGCCGTTCTCATTTTGGAAGCACGTTATTCGAGCTTTATGCCCGCCTCGCGCGCGATGGTCGCGATGGTTTGGGTCTGATCGCGCAGGAAAGCGGCGACGGGCGCGCCGCAAATTCCCGTCGGCACATATTGATTTTGCGCCAGCTTCGCGCGCAGGTCTGGCGCGTTGAGCGCGGTCATGAACATTTTCTCGATGCGCGCGACAACATCCGGCGCGGCCTTCGCCGGCAGGGCGACGCCATGCCAGGACGCCATGTCGAAATCGAGCCCGGCCTCGCGCGCGGTTGGCAGGTCCGGCGCAGCGGGTATGCGCTTTCCCGCCGATGTCGCGAGCGCGCGGATCAGGCCCGCGTCGATTTGCGAATGGACCTCCGACATATTCGCGGCGACCGCCGCGATATGGCCGCCGATGACCGCGTTCACCGCCGGAGCGCCGCCATTGTAGGGCACATAGGTCATGTCGATCGCCGCCGCGCGCTTGAACATTTCCGCGACAAGCTGCTGCGTCGACGCAGGGCCATTGCTGCCGATGGTCAGCGCGCCGGGCGCGGCTTTCGCGGCGGCGACGAGATCGCCGAGCGTCCGGTATGGCGCGTCGGCCTTGACGACGATGACCTGCGGCGATTCCGCCAGAGTGCACACGGGCGTGAGATCGCGCGCGGGATCGAAGGCCGATGTGCGCAACACCGGCGAGATCAAGGTCGAATTCGAGGATATCAGCACGGTCGAACCATCGGGCGCGGCGCGCGCGACATATTCGGTTCCGATCATCGAACTCGCGCCCGGTCGATCCTCGACGACAACATTTGTGTCGCCGGAACGGCCGATTTCGTCCGCCAGCAGGCGCGCGAAAATATCAATGCCGCCGCCCGCCGCGAAAGGCACGACGATGGTCAGCCGGTTTTGCGCGTGGGCGGGGCATGTGAGCGCGCAGCAGAGCGCGACGATCGACGCCGCGTGTCGATGCCGTTTCATCCCCACGCTTTCACCGTGGTTTCCTGCTCCTGCTGGAACATGTGCAGCAACTGCTGTTTCTTTTCCGTCGTGTCGGTGAAGTTGAGCTTTGTCCCCATTTTGGGATGGCAGACGCGATAGCGCGGCGGATATTTGAGGAACTGCTGGAAATGCACGGCCGCCATCCACGCCCAGCGCGGATTGGCGAGCAGGCGCCGCCCGAGGGCGATCATGTCGGCCTGTCCGGCCTCGAGAATATCCTCGGCCTGTTGGGGCTCGGTGATCTGCCCGACGGCCATGGTCGCGACACCCGATTCCCGCCGGACCCTGTCGGCGAAGGGAACCTGATAGCCCGGGCCCGCCGTGATTTTCTGATGCAGCGACACGCCGCCGCTCGATGTACAGATGTAGTCGCAACCGAGCGCCTTGAGCTCGCGCGAAAAAATCACGGAATCCTCGATCGTCCAGCCGCCCTCGACCCAGTCGACCGCCGAAATCCGCGCGCCCATGGGCTTGTCCGGGGGGAACGCCGCGCGGCAGGCCTTGAAGATTTCCAGGCCAAATCGCATGCGGTTTTCCAGCGAACCGCCATATTGATCCTCGCGCCTGTTGATCAGCGGCGAGGTGAATTCGTTGACGAGATAACCATGCGCGAAATGCATCTCGATGAGATCGACGCCAATGCGCGCGGCGCGTTTCGTCGAGGCCACCCACGCGGCTTTCACCTCTTCGATGTCTTCGATCTCCATGGCCTTGGGATCGGGATGGACGCCATCGCTGTAGGGTGATGGCGAATGGGGAATCCAGCCGCCTTTTTCCGGCGGCACCGCCTCGCGGATCATGAATGACGGCGTAACCGAGGACTTGCGACCGGCGTGCGCGAGTTGCACGCCGAATTTCGTGTCGCTCTGCGCCTTGCAGAAGCGGATGACCCGCGCCAGCGCTTCCTCGGTTTCGTCGTTATAGAGGCCGATGCACCAGGGCGAGATGCGCCCCTTTGGTTCGACGCCGCAGGCCTCGGTGATGATCAGTCCGATGTTGGAGCAGGCGTATTGACCGAGGTGCATGATATGCCAGTCGGTCGCCCTGCCGTCCTCGCCAGCATACTGGCACATGGGCGACAGCACGATCCGGTTTTCCAGCGTCAGCCCGCGCATCGTGTATGGCGAGAACAGTTTTGATGTCATGGCGCTTCCCCCCGCGTGTTTTCTTGCGTTGTAACGCGGGGAGGGCCGGGATGAAAGCGTCGCCGGGCGCTGTTGGTGTCTCAGTTTGACTTTTGTTGGTCAGATTTTCCGCGACGCCGAAGTTCTTCCTCTTTGGCGGCGAGCCAAAGATCCGCCAGCCGCCAGAAACGGGATACACGGGAAGGCAGTTTCGACCCCATCGCCATCGCCAGATAGAATGCATTCAACGCGCACGTAGCTATTATACCGCCAACGAGTATCGTTTGTCGCGCGTCTCCACCATGCGGCTCGCGTATTACGAGACTTGCCAGCAAAAGACAGATAGCCAAGTTGGAAAAAACGAGAAACCAACGCAGCATGGCCACATCTCCTTATGCTGTGCACTGCTTGCCGCTGCCCCTGGCCCTTAGCGCCTTGGCGGTAGGGTTCTTGCCGTCATTCGGGAAATCTTCAGACTCCTCGTCAGAAGCAATCCGTATGATGCGGATGGAGTTGCCAATTCCCTCGGCGGGGAGCTTCTCGCTTTCAGAGCGACTGAGTACTTAAATTTCTCAGCACAAAGGGTTCTGTCCAAGGTCGGTACCAATATGGATCGTTAGCGACGCCGCCGCCTTCACGTACAAGACGGTTTTCGTCCACAAGCCGACGGCAGGCCCTGTTGACATGCGGCCGATTAAACGAGTCACCAAAGAGCATTTCGGCGATATCCTCTTCGGTCAGCTTCAATCTCGGATATTTGCGCTCTATAAGGATTGTAATCTTTTTCTCTAACTCTCGGTCGGTATACTCCATCGCGGCGGCCTCCTACATTAGGCTAAGCATACCACATAACGTTGGCGCTGCGCGCGGGTGCCGTAAAAGCCCTTGATTTCAAACTGAGACACTGCATCCAGGCTCTTCGATTTCGAATTGATACACCACCAGTGCTTTGGCCCTACGCGGCGGAGTCCACGGCATAGGGAGCGATCAGCAGTTCAGCGGGAATGTGCCACTCCTTGCTGATCTTGTGGGCGTTGCCAATTGTTAGCCGACGTTTGCCATTCAGAATCTCGGATGCGCGAGAGCGCGACCCAACCAATTGTGCGAGTTCGGACTGGGAGTGTCCCATGTCCGAGATCGCGTGATTGAGGATTTCGACGGGGCTCGCGGTCGGCATCGGCCACCGCCGCTTTTCATAATCCTCGACAAGAATGGCGAGGATTTCGAGTTCCTCGGCTTCGCGGCTTTTCGGGGGCGCGTTCCAGAGCTGCTCGATCGCGCGAAGAGCGGCCTCGTGGTCCGTGTCGTTGTGAATCGGGCGGATATCCATGGCCTTGATCCCTAGAATATCGAAATGGTCAGCGCGTCGACGCGGTCATATTCCGCGTGTTTACCCAGAAACTTGACGAAACACAGGCCGCTTCCGAACTTGAACGCGGCGATCAGTCGATAGGCTCCGCCGTTGATTTCAAAGCGAACGCGTTCTCCATTCAGCGCCTTCGCCTTCGGAAATGCCTTCATCACATCGCCCGTGGTCATCCAACGCGCGGACATGACAACCGAATGCCAATGAGCGAGCGACACGCGCGTTTCGGGATGTCGTTCCGCGAACCTCGCCAATGTGCTTCGCGCGATGATCCGCATGAACCAAATCTAGCATGTTCCATATTTGGGAACAAGTGGCATTTGCTACCCCAGCTTTTTCCCGCGCTTGCCCGCCAGATCCTGAATGAACTGCCACGCCGTGCGGCCCGAGCGCGCGCCGCGCGTCGTCGCCCATTCCAGCGCATGCCATTCGATATCCGCCCGATCCCCGTCGATGCCGAAATGCGCGGCGTAGGCGAACACCATCGACAGGTATTCATCCTGCGAGCAGCGATGAAATCCAAGCCACAGGCCAAAGCGGTCGGACAGGGAGACCTTTTCCTCGACCGCTTCGCCGGGGTTGATGGCGGTCGAGCGCTCGTTCTCCATCATGTCGCGCGGCAGGAGGTGGCGGCGGTTCGACGTGGCGTAGAAGATGACGTTGGCCGGGCGTCCCTCGATTCCGCCCTCCAGCACCGCCTTCAGGGATTTGTAGGATGTGTCGTCGGCGTCGAAGGACAGATCGTCGCAGAACAGGATGAAGGGGTAGGGCGCCGGGCGCACATGCGCCATGAGCGCGGGCAGGGTGTCGATATCCTCGCGATGGATCTCGACCAGCTTGAGCGCCGGAAATTCTGGCCCCTTGAGCCTGGCGTTGATGTCGGCGTGGGCCGCCTTGACCAGCGAGGACTTGCCCATGCCGCGCGCGCCCCACAGCAGAGCGTTGTTGGCGGGAAAGCCGCGGGCGAAACGCTCGGTGTTCTCGACCAGCAGGTCGCGGACAAGGTCGATGCCCTTGAGAAGCTGGATATCGACCCGGTTCACCCGGGGCACCGGAGAAAAAGCGCCGGGAGCGGCGTGCCAGACGAAGGCGTCGGCGGCGGAAAAGTCGGGCGCGGGGGCGCTCAAGGGGGCGAGGCGCTCCAGCGCGGTCGCGATACGGGCCAGAAGCGGGGCGAGATCGGCGGGGTCGTGGGTCATGGGCGCTCGATTAGCAGGATCGGCGGGCCGCGCAAGCCATTCGGGCGCGCCGGGCGTCGGAAATGCCGCGCGGCATTGCTTTCCCACCCTTCGCGGTTATAGTCCGCGCCGATTTGGGGCCCCGCTTTGGCGGGGTCGGTCTTTTGGAGCCCAGCCGGCATGAATTTCATCACCCCCGCCTATGCGCAGTCCCTTGGCGCCGGCGGCGGCGCCGATCTGCTTATGCAGTTCGCGCCTTTCGCGATCATCCTGGTCATCATGTACTTCCTCATCCTGCGCCCGCAGCAGAAGCGCGCCCAGGCGGCCGCGGAAATGATGCGGAACGTGCGCCGCGGCGACACCGTCACC
>CAISJZ010000167.1 GCA_903885755.1 uncultured Hyphomicrobiales bacterium
CCAAGGCTTTTTGAAATGATGCGCGCGATGATGTCGGTCGCGCCACCGGCCACCGCCGGCACGACGACGGTTGTTACGCGCTTGTCGGCGAAGGTCGACGTCTGCGCGTTCGCCGCGTCGCCCCGCGCGAACACGCAGGCAAGCGCGGCCACCAGCGTTGCGGCGGCCAGTCGGAAATTCCGCATGTCGTTTCTCTCCCGCCCGGTTTGGGGCCTGTATTGTTGGCCGCGCGGGCGTAACTATTCCCGCGTCGCGTGGCTCATGACGCCATCGCCCTCGCGCAGGGTCACGCCATGCACGGCGGCGTAGGCCGGCCAGTGCTGCGGCGAGGAGCGCGCGTATTGCTTGGGTATGTCGATACGCTCGCCAAGCGCCGTCGCGGCGTGCCAGGGCCAGCGCGGATTGTCCATGATGGCGCGGCCGATCGCCACCATGTCGGCCTTGCCCGACGCGACGATCTCCTCGGCGTGGTGGGCCTCGTAGATCATGCCCACCGTCATGGTCGTGATGTTGGCCTCGCGCTTCACCTTCTCCGCGAAATGCACCATGTAGCCCGGCGTCACCTTGGGCAGTTTCATGCCCGGCGCGACGTTGCCCGCCGACGGCGTGACATAGTCGATGCCGATCTCCTTGAGCGCCTTGGCGAAAACAACCGCGTCATCGAGCGTGAGCCCGCCATCGACCCAGTCCTCGCCGGTGATGCGAACGCCCACGGGCTTGCCCTTGGGAAAGGCGTCGCGAATGGCCTGCGAGACTTCGAGCGGAAAGCGCAGCCGCCCCTTGAGGTCGCCGCCATAGGCGTCGGTCCGATGGTTGGTCAGCGGCGAACAGAACTCGTGCAGGAGATAACCGTGTGCGGCATGGATTTCGATGACATCTAAACCACAGCGCGCGGCGCGGCGCGTCGACTCCACGAATTCGTCGCGCACGCGCTTGAGGCCCGCCTCGTCGAGTTCGCGCGGCGTGCGCCAGCCCTGCGTGAAAGGCTCGGGCGAGGGCCCTTCGGGCGTCCAGCCGCCCTCCTCGTCGGGAACGGAATGGCCCTTGGGCAGGTTCCATGTCTCGCGGGTCGAGGCCTTGCGTCCCGCGTGATCGAGCTGCAGGCCCATGGGCATGCTGGAAAACGTGCGGGTGTCCTTGATGAGTCTCGTCAGCGCGGCTTCGTTCTCGTCGGAGTAGAGGCCCAGACACCCCGGCGTGATCCGCCCGACTGCGCTCGTCGCTGTCGCTTCGAGAATGCAGAGCCCCGCGCCCGACTGCGCGAACTGGCCGATATGCGCCCAGTGCCACGGCTGCGCGGTGCCCTCGACGGCGCTGAACTGACACAGCGGCGAGATGATGACGCGGTTTGAGAGCGTCAGTTCGCGCAACTGGATGGGCGAGAAGAGTTTAGAGGGCATGCGACCTCCCTTGCGGTCAAAATTTTGTGCCGCGAGTTTAGGGGAAGCCGCGCGCGCTGTCGAACGATTGGCGCCCGTCCGCGACAATGCATCCCGCGGGCGAGGGCGTTCCATCGAGCACGGAAACAACGCATTGCGCCGCGATCATGTTGGTGCGCGCCAGGCCCTCGCGCGTCGAGGCGGCCGAATGCGGCGTTCCCACGACATTCGGCAACGCCAGCAATCGCAGGGCGATGTCGCGCTTGGCCGGATCGGTTTCCGCCTCGAAGCAGTCAAGGCCCGCGCCGCCGAGCCGTGCCGCGAGCAGGGCGTCGAGAAGCGCGGAATCATCGACCAGTCCGCCACGACCAGCGTTGATGAGCACCACGCCGGGCTTCATCGCGGCGAGCGCGGCGGCGTCGATCATGTGCCGGGTGGCTGGCGTCAGGGGCGCGTGGAGACTGATGAAATCGCTCTCCCGCAGCAGCTTTTGAAAATCGACATATTCGACGCCGTTGGCGCGGCCAATCGCGGGATCTGGGCGCGGGGTCGCAACCAGAATCCGTGTCTCGAAGCCGCGCAGCCGGCGAACCAGCGCCCGCCCGGTGCGCCCAAACCCCACGATTCCAGCGGTTTTGCGGAACAACTCGCCGCTGACCCGGATCGTCCAGTCGCCCGAGAGTATGGCGAGATGCTGTTCGCGCACGCGTCGCGCGACGGCGAGCATCATGCCAACGACCTGATCAGCCACGGAATCCTCGTTTCCGCCCGCCGCGATCATGGCGACACGCCCGGCCGCGGCGATGGCCTCGACGTCGAGATGTTCGTACCCCACGCCGCGGCGCGCGAAGGCGCGGCACAGCGGTGCGGCCGCGACAATTTTCCGCGTGACGCGCGCGCTCGGCCCGATGATCCACGCGTGCGTGTCGCGCAAGTATTGCGCAAGTGTCGCGTCATCAAGCGCGCTTTCCGCGCGATCTGGAATGATGACGCGGCACCGGTTCGCCGCGAGAAAATCCGCCGCCGCGGTATCGAAGTTCGGCGGCGTGACGAGAACGGTCCGGAGCTCGCTCACCGCAGCAGCGAGGAGCCGGTCATCTCGCGCGGCTTGGGCAGGCCCATCATGGACAGCAGGGTGGGAGCGAGATCGGCGAGCCGACCCTCGACCATGGACCTGGCGCTGGTTCCGAACACGGCAACCGGCACCGGGTTGGTGGTGTGGGAAGTGTGCGGGCCGCCGGTCTCGGGGTCGCGCATCATTTCGCAATTGCCGTGGTCGGCGGTGACGATCAGCGAACCTCCGGATTTCCCGAGCGCCTCGACGATGCGGCCAAGTCCGGCGTCCACCGTCTCGACCGCCTTGATCGCGGCCGAGAGCACGCCCGTATGCCCGACCATGTCGGGATTGGCGAAGTTCAGCACGATCAGATCGTATTTGTCGGAGCCGATGGCCTCGACCGCCCTGTCGGTGAGTTCAGACGCCGACATTTCCGGCTGGAGGTCATAGGTCGCGACCTTCGGGGAGGGCACCATGATGCGGTCCTCGCCCTTGTAGGGCGTCTCCTCGCCGCCATTGAGGAAATAGGTGACGTGCGGATATTTCTCGGTCTCCGCCATGCGCAACTGCTTGCGGCCGGCGTCGGCGACGACCGCGCCCAGCACGTTGTCAAGCGATTGCGGCGCGAACAGCGTCGTCATGAGGCGGTCGAGGTCCGTGCTGTACTGGGTCATGCCGGCGGCCGCGGCGAATTTCACCACGCGGTTGCGGGCAAACCCCTTGAACTCCGGATCGAGCATCGCGCCCAATATTTCGCGCACGCGATCGGCGCGGAAGTTGATGCATAGAATTCCGTCGCCGTCCTTCATGCCGGCGTAATCGCCGATGACGGCGGGCTCGATGAATTCGTCGGACTTGTCATGGGCGTAGCCGTCGCGCACCGCGGCGACCGGATCGGCGAAGCGCGCGCCCTTGCCGTCGATCATCAGATCATAGGCGCGCGACACGCGCTCCCAGCGGTTGTCCCGATCCATCGCCCAGTAGCGCCCGCAGACGGTCGCGACCCTGACGGAGGGGGGAAGGGCGGCGACGAGGCGCTTCAAGTCCTCGTCGGCCGAACGGGGCGGCGTGTCGCGCCCGTCGGTCAGGGCGTGGACGTGCACCTTGACCCCGGCGGCGGCGACGAAGGCCGCCATGGCGGCGGCGTGGTCCTGGTGGGAGTGGACGCCGCCCGGCGACATGAGCCCGATGAGGTGGCAGGCGCCGTTTGAGGTCCGCAGCTTTTCCACGAATTCGCGCAGGGGGCCGATCTTGGCGAGGCCGCCGCCCTCGATCGTGTCGGTGATGCGCGGCAGGTCCTGCATCACCACCCGGCCGGCGCCGATGTTGAGGTGCCCGACCTCCGAATTGCCCATCTGGCCGCCGGGCAGGCCCACGTCCTTGCCCGAGGTGTGCAGGAAGGAATGGGGGCAGGTGGCCCACAGCCGGTCGAAGGTAGGTGTTTTCGCCTGTTTCACGGCGTTATCGGCGCGCTCCTCGCGCCAGCCAAAGCCGTCGAGCACCACCAGCATGACGGGACGATGAGATTGCATGAGCCGATTCCTTCGCGTTGAAGGCTAGTTAGCCACGAAGGGGGGATGCGGCAAGGGCGGGTGGGGCGAACGCGCGACGTGGACCGACCATCCTCGCCCCGGCGACCGCAACCCTCCGCCGATCAGTCCTCGCCTTCCTCGCCGCGACGGCGGCGGGCTGATTGCATGCCGCGCGTGGTCGCCGCAAACTTGTCCAGCATGTCCCCGACGACGGCCAGCGCGGCGTTGTCGAGAAAAATGTTGGTCTTGGCGATTTTTCGATCAAGGCCGAGGACATAGTGGTTCAGGCCGAAAATCCGGCCTTTCTGTCCAGTCGCGACATGGTGCAGCGCCATATTGTAATTGACGACCACGTGGGCGCCATCGATCACGATGTCGTCGACGGAGGTTACGGTGACGCCAAAGTCGACGAAAAACGATCGCAATGCCTGAACGATATTTTCGTAGCCATAGTGCGTGCCGCCAAGCTGCAAAAGCGCCGGCGGGCAATTGCACGTCAGCACCCCATCGGGATGGTAATGTTCGTCCATGAAATCAAAGAATTTTTCGGTGCCAATGGCTTCGAACGCCGCCAGGAAGTCCTGTTCGATGCGGGCGCGAGAATATTGCTGAACTGGCGGCCCCCCCGGGGGAGGCGCTTCATCGTTCATGACCGGAGCATCCAGGAACCAGGCATTTTCGTTATTTCCAGAGCTCAGGCTGACCAGTTCGGCCGGGCATGTCAATCGCGGTCTCGACGGGTGAGACCGGGTTTGGGAGGTTGTGAAAAATGCCCGAAGCCGTTTCCGCGGCGGAGGTCGCCGCCGGCCCGGGTTGCTTTTTGGCGCCGCGTTCACGAAAATTCGGGTCGAAATGGGGAGAGAGGCACATGCGACGCGGATGGATTGTCCGTTATGTTTTCGCGGCTTTCGCGCTGCTGATGGATTTCGGATCGGCCCATGCCGAGGGGCCGGCCTTCAAGGTTGATCCGAATTGGCCAAAGCCGCTGCCCAACAACTGGATTCTCGGGCAGGTCGCCAGCGTCGCCGTCGACGAAAAGGGCCATGTCTGGATCAACCAGCGTCTGAATTCGCTGACCATCGACGAAAAAGGCGCCTTCGTCACGCCACGCCGATCGAAGTGCTGCATCCCCGCGCCCTCCATTATCGAGTTCGACCCCGAGGGAAATGTCGTTCAGGCCTGGGGCGGGCCCGGCGAGGGTTACGAATGGCCCAAACAGGAGCATGGCATCATGCTTGACCCCAGGGGCCGCGTCTGGGTCGCCGGCAATGGCGAGGCGGACGGCCAGGTGCTGACCTTCACCCGCGATGGCAAGTTCCTCAAGCAGTTTGGGCACGCTGGCCCGAACAACGGCTCGCTCGACCCGACGCAGTTCGGACAGGTCGCCGACTTCGCCTATGACGCCGGCGCCAACGAGGCCTATTTCGCCGACGGTTACGGCAATCATCGCGTCATCGTTCTCGATGGCGACACGGGCGCGCTGAAGCGCCTGTGGGGCGCCTATGGCAAGCCGCCGACGGACATCAAGCCCGAGGGCTACAACACGCAGGCGCCGCAGTTCGGCAATCCCGTTCATTGCGTGAAGATCGCCAACGATGGGCTCGTCTATGTCTGCGACCGGCTCAACAATCGTGTACAGGTCTTCCGCAAGGATGGAACCTTCGTCAAGCAGTTCGTCTTCGAGCCGGAAACGCGCGGATCAGGCTCGACGTGGGATATCGCCTTCTGGCCCGACGCCCAGCAGACTTACTTGATCATGGTCGATGGCGCGAACAACGAGATGCGCGTGTTGCGTCGCTCGGATGGCGTGGTGGTCTCGACCTTCGGTCGCTCGGGCCGCATGGCGGGCGAGTTCCACTGGGTCCACATGCTGGCCGTTGACAAGGCGGGCAATGTGTTCACGACGGAGGTCGATAACGGCAAACGGTTGCAGAAATGGATTCCGACGAATGGCGCGCCGTAATCTCGCCGCGCCGGTTGTTTCGTCAGTGATTCATCTTCATGTCGCCATGGTCCATCTTCATGTCCTTCATGTCGGATGATTTGGCTGGGCCGGTGTCGCCAATGCCGCCAACCTTGAAATCGACTGGCGTCTTGCCCGCGCGCTGGAAGTCGAGCGTGATTTTTAGCATGTCGCCCCGCGCCAGCGGCTGCTTGAGATTCATCAGCATGAGGTGATAGCCGCCGGGCTTGAGTTCCACCGTCGCGCCGGGGGGGATTTCGAGACCCGACGCGAGTTGGCGCATCTTCATGACGCCATTGTCCATGCTCATTTCATGCACCTGGACATCGCCGACCGCGTCGGAGGCGCCGCCGGTGAGCCGTTCCGCCGTCGATCCGTTGTTGTGGATCGTGAGATAGCCCGCGCCGACGGGCGAGCCCTTGGGCGTGGCGCGCGACCAGGCTTGCGTGATGACGAGATCGCCCGCCTTGATCTCCTGCGCATGGGCGAGCGGCGAAGCGAGGAAAAAGACGGCGACAAGGCCGAGACAACGAAGGGCGTACATGGGCGTAATTCCGGATAGCCGAGACAATTGAGCGTCGGGCGAGGCGTTGTTTGCCGGGGGCGGGCGGCCCGCGACGCCTGCGCCCGTTTTCCACCCGATGAACG
>CAISJZ010000168.1 GCA_903885755.1 uncultured Hyphomicrobiales bacterium
CCGCCGCCCGGCGTCGTGCCGACGACGATGGTGACGGTCTTGCCCCGGTAGAAGCCGGAGACCGCGTCCTGCGCGCGCGCGACGCTCGACGCGAGGCAGATCGCCCCGCATGCGATCATCAACGCGCGTAAAAATCCGGGCATCGCGGCTCCCCTGTCCACGGCGATCAGTACGCCGTATCGAGCGCCTGCTTGACGCGCGCGACGACGTCTTTCGGCGCGGCGTATGCCTTGGCGATGAGCGCCTGTACATCGGCGCCGGAAACCGGATCGGCATCGAGGTTGGCCTTTTTCGCGTCCGCCAGAAGTTCGGGATCGGCCAGCGTTTCCGCGAAGGCCTTGCGCAAGGCGTCGACGCGATCCTTCGGGACCTCAGGCGCGACGACATACGGACGCCCGAACACTTCCTGCGAAAAGAACAGCTCCAGCGCCTGACGCTGCTCGTCCGTCTTTGCATAGGACATGGCGTTGGGAACGCCTGCCTTGTTGAGATCGTCGTGGCCCTTCACGTGGGTCTGCACGAGGACGCGCATCGTGCCGTCGGGGCCAAACCAGCCCGCGTTGGTGACGGCGACCGAAGGCCAGGCCAGACCACAGGCCGCGCTGACCTCCTGCTTGTCGACGGCCAGACCAATCTCGCGACTGCCGGGATAGCCGAGAACGAGTTTGAACTTCGTGCCAAGCACCGCGTTGAGCACCGCCGGAAAATCCGATGTCGAACTCGAATTGCTGGCTCCGACAAGCAATTCCCGCGTGAACAGATCATCGAATGATTTGACCGGTGAATCCTTGCGCGCGACGCAGACATAGACATCGTTGTTGGCGCTGCCGAGATATTGCGTCCTTGATGGATCGTGCTTCACCGGTGTCTTGCCAATCAGCGGCTCCAGTGGCGCGCCGCCATACAGCGCGCCGATGAACGTGCCGTCCTTGGGCGAGATATTGTAGATGGAATTGGCGGCGAGATTGCTGCCGGCACCGGGCATGTTCGACACCACGACGGCGGGATTGCCCGGCATGTGTTTGCCGAAGTAACGCGCGATCATGCGCGCGTAGGTGTCGTAGCCGCCGCCCGCGGTCGATCCAACAAGGATCGTGATCGTTTTGCCCTTAAAGAAATCAGCCACCGGCGTCTGGGCCGCGGCGGGCAAACCAGCCGCGAGCGGAATGACCGCGAACCATGCAATGGCGAAGACCTTGCGCGAAAGCGACATCGTTTCTCTCCCCGGCCAGCGTCAACAACGCCAGCGCGGAAGATTCCTAGCATATTCGCGGCGGGGCGCCAGCGGTCGTCAGGCCGGCTTTTTCAACTGCACGACATTGTGGAGAATCTGGTCGGCGCTGTCGAAAAACCGCCGCACCCCGCGAGCGGCCTGCCTGATGCGCTGTTCGTTCTCGACAATCGCGAGGCGCACGAACTCGTCGCCATATTCGCCAAAGCCGATGCCGGGCGAAACCGCGACGTCGGCCTTCTCGATCATGAGTTTCGAAAATTCGAGACTGCCGAGATGGCGGAATTTCTCCGGCAGCGGCACCCAGGCGAACATGGTGGCTTGCGGGGCTGGAATGTCCCAGCCGGCCTGCGAGAAACTCTCGACCAGAACGTCGCGACGCTTCTTGTAGATCGAGCGCATCTCGTTGATGCAATCATCCGGCCCGTTGAGCGCCGCCGCCGCCGCCACCTGGATCGGCGTATATGCGCCGTAGTCGAGGTAGGATTTGACCCGCGCCAGCGCCGCGAGCAGGCGCTCGTTTCCAACGGCGAAACCGATACGCCAGCCAGCCATGGAATAGGTCTTCGACATGGACGTGAATTCCACGGTCACGTCATTGGCGCCTGGAACCTGCAGCACCGACGGTGGTGGATTGCCGTCGAAATAGACTTCCGCATAGGCAAGGTCCGACAGGATGAAGATCTCGTGCTTTTTCGCGAAGGCGACGAGATCCCGGTAGAAATCCAGACTTGCCACGTTGGCGGTCGGGTTCGAGGGATAGCAGACCACCACCGCGATCGGTTTGGGAATGGAATGCACCACCGCGCGTTCAAGATGGATGAAAAATTCCGGGGTCGGATCGGCGTTGACCGAACGGATGACGCCGCCGGCGATCAAAAACCCGAAGGCGTGGATGGGATAGGACGGATTGGGCACGATCACGACATCGCCGGGCGCGGTGATCGCCTGCGCCATGTTGGCGAAGCCCTCCTTGGAACCGAGCGTCGTGACGACCTGCGTGTCGGGATTGAGCTTCACGCCAAATCGGCGCTCATAATAGGCGGCCTGCGCCCGCCGCAGACCCGCGATGCCCTTGGAGGCGGAGTAGCGATCGGTGCGCGGCTTGCCGGCGGTCTCGACCAGTTTCGCGATGACATGAGCCGGCGCGGGCAGATCGGGATTGCCCATGCCGAGATCGACGATGTCGGCTCCATTGGCCCGCGCTTGCGCCTTCAGGCGGTTAACCTGCTCGAAAACGTATGGCGGTAGGCGTTTGACGCGATGGAAGTCGCTCATCGATTCATCCCCTTGTCTCCGGCATTTCTAGCCGATTCAAACGCGAGGGTCCAACGTGGCAGCGCTCACGGCGCCACGCCGGACGTCGGCGCGACGCCCGACACGCTCGTAACGACTGTCGTGTTGATGGCGCAGGTGATGAGGCATTTCGCCGGCTTCGCGTTGACGACCTTTTTCGGGTCGCCCGCCGCTGACTTGAAGGGGCCGGTCGGCGCGCGCCGCTTGGCCATTGCGTCGTGCCTGGCGCGGACTCCATCGAGTTCCGCCTCTTTCGCATGGATTTCGTCAGGCGTCATGGCGCGACGATCCGGTTCGTTCCGGCGACCGGCGATCGGCACGAAATCCAGATCGCCCACGGGCTTGCGCGTTCGCCGAACGAAATCCGAAGGTTCGGGCGGCGTCGTTCGCATGTGGACAGCGTCCATCATCGGCCCGATCGGATCGCCGGACGGCGTCTGCTGAGCGGCGGCTGACTGCGCCCTCACGCCGGGCGCGAGGAAAAAGCCGATTGCAACCGTCGCAATGCCGACTATCATGAAATTCGCTGTTCGCGCCATTTTGTCATCATTTCGTCGAGTGTCCGGTGGATATGCGGACATCGCATGTTCGCCGTTTGGATCATTTCGCCCAACCGGGATAAAATTCTATTATGTCCGAAAAGGGACGCGCCGGCCATCGGCGCATGATTGGAAATAGCATGGCCTCCAAAAAAGCGGCTCCCAAAGCGTCGGTCGGCAAGAAAGCCGAGGCCGTTTCCACCGTCGTGTCTGCGGCGACGCCAGCCCCGGCCCCCCCGCCGTCATTGCCTGCCCTGGCCGCCAAACCCGTTGGCGGCGACGGCGGGGCGATGCAGACACGGTTGCCAGATTTCGAGGCGCTTTCACTCAATCTCGCCAAACTCGTCGAGGAAGGCGGCAAGGCGCTCGCCGCCTATCTGCGACCGATCGAAGAGGGCAAGGTCAACTCGGAAACCGCGGACACGGTCGGAGACGCCGCCAAGACGCTCGGCAAGATCGCCGAGTACTGGATGTCAGATCCCAAGCGCGCCATGCAGGCGCAGAGCGGCCTGGCGACGAATTTCATCCAGCTTTGGGGAAATACGCTTCGTAAGCTTTCGGGCGAGAGCGAGGCCTCGCCGGTCGCGCCGCCCGATCCGGCCGACAAGCGGTTCGCCGATCCCGAATGGCGGGCCAATCCCATCTTCGATTTCCTGCGCCAGAGCTACTCGCTCACAACCAATTGGGCCAACCAGTTGGTCGAGCACGCCGACGCGGTTGATCCCGCGACGCGCGAGCGCGCGCTGTTCTACCTGCGACAGATTTCCGGGGCGATTTCGCCGTCGAATTTCCTGGCGACCAATCCCGAACTGCTGCGAACCACCATTCGAGAGAATGGCGAAAATCTTGTCCGCGGCATGCACATGCTGACCGAGGATATAGAGGCAGGTCATGGACGGCTGAAAATACGCCAGAGCGACGCGTCCAAATTCCAGCTTGGCGTCAACATGGCGACGACCCCAGGCAAGGTGGTTTTCCGGAATGACCTGTTTGAACTCATCCAGTACGCGCCATCGACGCCAACCGTGTTCAGGCGCCCTCTGCTGATCGTGCCGCCATGGATCAACAAATTCTATGTGCTCGATCTCAATCCGGAGAAGAGTTTCGTGCGCTGGTGCGTGGCGCAGGGCCTTACCGTTTTCGTGATGTCGTGGGTCAATCCGGACGAGCGTCAGGCAAACAAGAGTTTCGACTCCTATATGACCGAAGGCATCTTCGCCGCCCTCGACGCCATCGAGCAGGCGACGGGCGAGCGGCGGGCGACCGCCATCGGCTATTGCGTCGGCGGCACTCTGCTGGCGGTCACTCTCGCTTACATGGCCGCGACGAACGACGATCGCATTTCCAGCGCGACGCTTCTGACCACGCAGGTGGATTTCACCGATCCCGGCGATCTCAAGCATTTTGTCGACGCCGAGCGCATTCGAACCATCGAGGCCTCCATGGAGGAACTGGGCTATCTTGATGGCGCGGAGATGGCGTCGGCATTCAACATGCTGCGGCCGAACGACCTGATCTGGAGCTATTTCGTCAGTAATTACATGAAAGGCGTGGAGCCGCCGCCGTTCGATCTGCTGGTGTGGAATTCGGATTCCACCCGCATGCCGAAGGCCAATCACTCGTTTTATCTACGTAATTGCTATCTCGATAACAATCTGGCGCGCGGCAGGATGGAGATTCTCGGCCAAAAACTGGACCTCTCGAAGGTCAATCTGCCGATTTACGATCTCGCGACAAAGGAAGATCACATCGCGCCGGCGCGTTCGGTTTTCAATGGCGCCAAGCTGTTCGGCGCCAGTCCGCGCTACGTACTGAGCGGGTCCGGCCACATCGCTGGCGTCGTGAACCCGGCCAGCAAGCCGAAGTACCAATACTGGATCGGCGAGAAGCCGGCCGGCGCCTTCGAGGAATGGGTCAAGGCAGCGACGGAGCATCCGGGATCGTGGTGGCTGGACTGGATCGACTGGATCGCCGCGCAGGCGCCGGACAAGGTCCCCGCGCGCGTTCCCGGCGAAGGCAAGTTGAAACCCATCTGCGACGCGCCCGGCGAGTACGTCCGCGTCAAGGCCTGAGGGTCAACCGCGCATTCCGCAAAAGGGAAGGGCCGGACTTGCGTCCGGCCCCTGTCAGCCTGGCTCCCCAGCCCAGCCGAATAGTTCAGTACTTGGCGACGACCGCCGCGACCGGAGCATCCCAGCGATAGGTCATGCCGACCGAGAGAACGTCGCCGCGAGCGGACGTATTTCCCGTATAGGCCACCGGAATAGCCGGAAAGGTTGAACCCGCCGGAATATTGATCGTGCCGTTCGCATAGAAAATATGCGCGTACGACAGGTCGATCTTGAGTTTCGAACTAACCTTGTAGCTGGCGCCCAGCGAAAGCCAGACACGATCGGCATCAATCAGGCGCACGTCCCGGTTCGCGTTGGTGACCGGCGAAACCTCGTAGGCGGCGCCCGCGCGCAGGGTCAGGTTCGGATCCCACTGATACTCGCCGCCAAGCGAATACATCCAGCCGTCCCGGTATCTCAGATTCTCGACCCGAAGCACCTGGCCATTGGCGATTGCACCACCCAGTGCCGGCGCCGTCGCCGATACGGACAAGCTTTGCAGCCTGCCCCAGCCCGTCCACTCAAGACCGGCCAAAAGCGTAAGTTGCGGCGTAATCCGCTGGCGCAACCCGACGCTAACGGAATCCGGCAGTGTCAACGGCGCGGAAATTGTAGTGTAAAAGGGAGCTCCAGGGGCCGGAGTAATCGCTGTGAGGCTACCCTGCAGTCCCTGACGAACCTGCGATCGATAGCCCACTCCGATCTCGGTTCCATCGATCGGCTTCAGTGTCACGCCGGCCGTGAAGCCCGCGCCCCAGCTACGGGCCTTGGCGATGGCGACCGGGACAGCCGCCTGGTTCTTGGCCTGTGTTTCGCGAAGCTCCATATATTCAATCTGGACGCCCACGCCGACGGAAATCCAGTCATTTACCTTGAACGCAAGCTCGGGCGTGATGTCGGTCGTAAAGACCGATGTTGTCAGGCCCCACAGGCCAGGCGCGGTGCCGAAATTGTTCTTCGTCGCCAATCCGAACGGGGAGTTGATGGCGACGCCGAGCCACCACTGGTTATTTAACTGATAGCTTGCATAAGACGCGGGAACCAAAGCCGTGCCGATTGTATTGCCCGCGGACGGAAGCGCGGCAATTGGACCCGGCGACGTGTTCGTATCCGATGCATAGGGCACGATCAGCGTGTAGGACGATGACGTCTGGATGCCCGGGCTGTTGGTCAGGGTCGCCGGGTTCCAGAACATGGCGGACAGGCCGCCCGCGCCCGCGGCGACGCCGGCAAAGGACTCGCCGAGCGCCTCGGCGCTCTGCTCGTGCAGCCCGAAGCCGCCGGCCAGCGCGCCATTCGCGCCGAGAGCCATGACGCAAGCGCCCGACAGCAACAACGTTCGCATCGAAACCGTTTTCATCGTTTCTCTCCTGCGGCCAGCGACTCGAAGTCCGCCGTCGTCCTTATTCTCGGGAGCCTACGCCATGGCCTGGTTAACGGGCAAGGAATGCCACATTCATGGGCGCCCGGTGAACGCACGACAGAAAAAGCCCGATAAATCGAGATAAGTCCGTCTAA
>CAISJZ010000169.1 GCA_903885755.1 uncultured Hyphomicrobiales bacterium
CGTTGGGGCGTCGCCAAGTGGTAAGGCAGCGGATTTTGATTCCGCCATACGGAGGTTCGAATCCTCCCGCCCCAGCCAGCCTTCGTCAAGTATCTGTAATCGTTGAGAAGCCGCCCCGTTTGATCAGATGATTCGCAGCCCTGTGCCACCTTGGTGTGACACCTGAGGCAGTCGATGCCGGTCGTTTCCCATCCGCAACGAAGAGGCGCCGTCTACTACTGGCGACGCAAGACTCCGATTCTTCCAGTTCCTTGCTACGCCCGGCATCTGCCCGCGGAGCGGCAGCTATCCGTTCTCCGGCGGCGTCGCCACAAAGGATCTGCTGCGCGCGCTCTCTGCCTATGTGCGAAATCGCGGCTGGACGCGTATCGCGTCAATCACGAGCACGGAAGCGACCGGTCAGGACATCGAGGTGGCCGTCGACCAGATCTTGCAATTACCAGACAACAAGGATCTCGAGCTGGTTCAGCGCGCGCGGTTCAACATCGGCGATCTTAGCATCGCCGCGCAGCTTGCCAGCGTCTATGAGGTGGATGCACAGATCCTCGTCGCCTGGAGCACCGGCGGCGCGATGGCGACAATTTCAAATCCGTGTTGCAGGCGGGGCTCGATATTCCGATCGCGACGACGAACGGCAATCAATCCACCGCCATCACGGGGCAGTTCGCGGGCTTTCCGCCGAAGTCCCTCTACGTGCCGACGACCATGTTTCCCGTCAGTGAAGGGTTCATCCTGTTGGACCCGCGGGTCGAAATACGCGATCCTATCAACTTAAGACGTGCCAATCGCCTTTCCCGATGGCCTCCCCATGTTCGAGAAGCGCCGGAAGCGACCGCGGATCATCTCATAAGCTCATCAGTCCGCCGAAAAACGTTCAATTAACAGGTTCAATACTCATGTAAGTCTGCTTGCGGATCGGGATCTACCCGGACCATCTTAGGCGGCGGACGAGGGAATCTCCCGATCACGTCGGTAGGTCCCCCAGGACCGAAGGGCTCCGCCAGGCGAGGTGCCGGCGATGGACAAAAGGCGGCGGTGCGATGGCGTGGACGTTGGTCCATAACCACGTTGTCAATGTCGCGGCCGTCACCTTCACGAAGATAGCCACTGATCGCTATTACATCCGCGCGCCTTCGATAGATTAAATGACAAATCGCCGCCAATGTTCGCCGACATTCAACCATCAATTGCGAGGCCGAATCAGGTCGACCGAGCTGCGACTTCGCGCCGAATCGAGCATTCAAGCGGGATCCATTCCTTGGCCGCGCTTGATATCGGCGCCCTCTGGCGAGGCGAGGAACGCGATGACCGCTCGCGCCTCCTCGGGCTGCTTAGACGCGGTCGCAATGCCGGCCGCGAAAACGGTCTCGACCTGGATTTCCCGCGGTAACGGGCCGACGATTTCGATTCCCGGGACGTGCATCAGCTCACTTAGCTGCTGAAATCCAAGATCGGCCTGTCCCTGGGCAACTAAGCTCGCGACAGGCGTGCCGGGAGGGGCCTTGATCATGCGTCCTGTACTGGAAAGACCCCATTTATCGCACAGCCGCAGCAGATGGTCTCCGCTCGGTCCGGTGGAATAGCCAACCTTTTCCGCCGCCAGGATCGCGCGCCTGACGGACTCCGCGCTTGTGATGTCCGGATGCGGCATTCCCGCGCGAACAGCGATCGCCATTCCCGAGCGGGCGAAGGGTACGATGCTGCCAGCCAAAATAAAGCCTTCCGCCTGCAATTTCGACATCACATCCGACGCGAGAATGACAATATCGGTCGGCTCGCCGTCACGGACGACGCGAGCCGCATCAACCCCGCCCATTGCCCGGATGGCGACCGACTTTCCCATCTTTTCCTCGAAGCGCTTTCCGAGCGCGGCGAGGATCTGGCGGGTGGCCATAGAGGATATTCCGGTAATCTCCATTTCAGCCCTCAAGCGCCCGTATGAAACCGTTGAGGTCATAGTGCTCGTCCTCATCGGCTGATCAAGCCGCGATTTTCATTCACTGGCGGTCGGAAGCGCTCGGTGTTGGCGGTCCGCTCCATGCATTACCATTTAACCGCCCTTGGTCTCTCCGAGTCCGCCGAAGCTATTTCGATCTAAGGTACTGGTTGGTAAGAAAATTGCCAAGACGCATATTCCGTCTAACCAGCGTTGACGCCGGTCGGTGGGGCGAAAGTACTCAGTGGGGTTCGGACCATCGAACGCGATAGCCGAACGTCAAGCGGGATGCCGAATGATTTCCGCCGCGGAACGCCTGGCCGCGCCGCGCCATTGGTCGCGACGGATCACGGCGTTCGCGGCAGATCGGCTTCGAGCCCGATGGCTTTTGCCGCGTTGTGCGACACCATTTTCCGGATGTCCTCGTCGGAATAGCCATGGTCGATGCAAATCTTGATCGCGCGGCGGAAACCCTCGATGGGATGGAAGGCGCCCTTGCCGACCTGGCCAAGATCGGAACAGAAGATCGTCTTGTTCACGCCCGCCGCGTCGATATGCCGCTTGAGATCATCCGCGTTGCGATGCTGGAACTTCGACCCTTCGAGAAACATGCACAGTGAATGCTCGACATAGGCGCCCATGGCGGCGATGCCGGCCACGTCGTTCAGCGAGGCATCGACAATCTCCTCGGGATGCGTGAGCATCATGCGATTGACCCCGCGCCTTTGCGCTTCCTCGAATACCTTCCACGTCTCGCTGATATGCAGGTGACCGGCGGCGAGAACCATGTCGGTTCGAGCGAGGACATCGAGAATTTCCTTCACATCGTCGCGAACCTCGCCGGCCTCCGTCAGGATCCGGACGACGCTCGCCGGCCTGATCTTGCTGGTGGAGGCGGGATGCACCGAGCCCGATTCCTTTTCCCAGCGGAAATGATTGGCCGCGGCGAGCGTTGGCAGAAAGCAGATCTTGCCGCCCATCGCCGCGGTGTGCTCGACGGCGTAGGGGTTCAAGCCGCCAACGACATTGTTGAGCACGATGCAGGAATAGACCTTGGTTGTCAGTTCGGGAAAATGCTTCTTGATCAACGCGGCGGTCATGACGCCGGAATAGTCATGGTCCTTTGTCACGATGGCGGCGAAGCCGGCCTTCGAACAGTCACGCGCATATTCGACGTGGTCGAGCGCGCGGTTGGCGATCGACGGACCAGTATGAACATGCGGATCGATCGCGCCGACCAGCAGCGCGTCTATGCGCTTTTCGGTCGCGGCGTCATAGCTTTCGCGAGATGGGTCGTGGAGTGGCTGCGTGGTCATGTTCGTTCCCTTGTGTGGTTTACCAATCGAAACAGGCGACATCATGGTTGCAACGTCGAAAAATCAGTCCCGCAAGGTCAACTCAGACCGCCATCGGCGAGAATCGTGCGTCCCGTGATCCATCCAGCGTCGGGCGAGGCCAGGAAGTACGCGATGCCGGCGATGTCATCGGGTTGGCCGATACGAGCGAGCGCCGTCATCGCCACGATGTTGGCGCCGCGAGCCACCAGGATATCGGCGGTCATTTCCGTCTCGATGACGCCCGGCGCGATCGCGTTGACGGTGATGCCGCGCGGACCGAATTCCTTCGCGAGCGCGTGCGAAAGCGTCGTGATCGCCGCTTTCGAGGCGGAATAAAACGCCGTCGTCGGAACGGGACGGGTGGCGAGCGCCGAGGAAAAATTGATGATGCGCCCACCCGGCGCGGTCAAATGCGGGAGCGCGGCCTGAATGACCAATATCGCGCCAAGCACATTGGCATCGAAGATCGTGTGAAAGAGTTCCGCGTCAGACTCCTCGAACGCGCGGTATTCCGAGACGCCGGCGCAATTGACCACGATATCGATATGTCCAAATTGCTCGACGACCCGCGACACCATCGCGCAAGCGTCACCGGGCCGGGCGATATCGCCGGCGACGCCCAGGCCCTTCGCCCCGGCGTCGGCGATTGCTCGCAGCGTCGCCCTGGAGGCCGGGCTTTCGCCGCGGTAGCCAATCGCGATGTGACAGCCCGCGGCGGCGAACCGGCGCGCGATCGCCGCGCCGATGCCGCGCGAGCCGCCACTCACGAACGCGACCTTGCCAATCATCGAGCGCTCGATTGTCACGTGTTCGCCCCCTGGCGCATCTCGTCCGCGATCATCGTCAATCGATCGCTCAATTGGCGCAAATAGGCGCTTCGCTCCTCGGAGCTCACGCGTGGCGCGCCGTAGGCCACAAACGGCTCCAGAGCTTTCATGCCGAGATATTCGACCATGAGTCGTTGGGTGGGCCACAGAACGGTCCGCATGTCGCCGTACTCGCCCTCGCTGGAAAAACGTTGCCGCGTGCCGCCCGTGCCAAGACATAGAAGTCCGTGCTTTTCCGGAAAGAAACTGGCCGGCCCCCATTGGGTGATCCAGTTGCTATGTTAATTCAACGTCGGCCTTGGCGCTATTGCTGGCGTGGCCGGCGAAGCTGGTCCAGGTTGCGAAGCCGGCCATTGCAGAGCCTCCGGGGCTGGTGGCCTGTAGCCC
>CAISJZ010000170.1 GCA_903885755.1 uncultured Hyphomicrobiales bacterium
GGGCTACAGGCCACCAGCCCCGGAGGCTCTGCAATGGCCGGCTTCGCAACCTGGACCAGCTTCGCCGGCCACGCCAGCAATAGCGCCAAGGCCGACGTTGAATTAACATAGCAACTGGATCACCCAATGGGGGCCGGCCACGATCACTGAGAACCCAGGCTTCGCCAATCGGCAGATCCGCTGGCAACGGCTCCCTGAACCAGTTCTCGAAATTGCGGCCACCCCAGAGGCGATACTGAAAGATAGGCTCGAAGCGCAGCGGATAGAGCGCGTCATCCATCATGACGGCCTATTCCGGGATCGCGCGCCTCGCGACCTGCGCGAGGCCATCCATTTGCGCCGGAAGGTCTCGATAGCTCGCGTTGTCGGTTCAACCCGGACGCGACCGCGGGCGTCATTTCAACGACAGACATGCCGACATGGTCCATTGAATCGAAATCGACGAGACGCCGAAACCGGACACGCCTCGAAGCCTGATGACTTACGCCGATCGACCCGGACGTGGGTAGACCCGGAAATTACCTAGGTAAACCGGTTGGAGAAATGAGGCGGTCGCATGGCATGTGGAATATCTCATCCGGAACTATGGCGCCCTGAACCCCATTTTCCGCAACCGCGGTAGTACCTCCGCGCAAAAATATGGAACGTCCTTCACGTAGTTCACGAAGGACACCGCGATGCCGCGAATGCCCGCCCTGGCGAGCAGTCCCAATTCCTCCGCGACGCGATCGGGCGAGCCCACGTAAGGGCGCCCACCGATGCCGCTTTTCGCCAGCGTCTGGCGCCGGCTTTCATATTCATCGGCGGGCGTGTTCGCGCGCGTGACATTGTTCAATTCCAGCAATCGATCGATGGCCGGCCAATCCGCGTGTTCAACATTCGCCCATTGGTAATATTCCTCGGCCTCCGTCTGGGTTGGCCGGCAGACGACCTGTCCCTGCGTATAGACCTCGATGCTCCTGCCGTATTTCCTTGCATCTTCCTTGATCCCGGCGACCCGCTTCGCAGTGTTTTCCAGCATGAAGGGATCGCTGTTCCGGGCGTATCCTCCTTCGGCCCTGGCGGCGCCCGCGTTGGTGATCGTGGTGAAAAAGGCGTCGCAATTGCGCATGGCGAAGGTTTGTCCGGCGCCCGAAGCGCCGGCATTCATGATCAGGGGTCGCGAATGGCCGAATGGCTTCGGCTTGGCCAGAACTTTCCGGAGTTGAAAATATTTTCCGTCGTAGTCGAAGGGCTCCGGACAGGTCCATGCCTTCATCATGACGTCGAGCCATTCCTCGGCGAAGACATAGCGCTCGTCATGCGGCCGTTGTTCGATGCCGAACATTTCGAACTCGTCCTGGTTCCAGCCGGCGACAATGTTGAGGCCAAATCGTCCGCCGCCAACCTGATCGGCGGTCACCATCTGCTTGGCCGCGACAAGCGGGTGAAACAGTGGCGCGTGCACGGTGCCAAACACGGTGACGCGTTTTGTATGCGCGAGCAGGCCGGTCGCCCAGGTGATTGTCTCAAGGCCGCCGCCGTGAAAATCGCTTGCGCCGCCGTATCCCTTCCAGCGCCCGACCGGCAACAGAAAATCAATGCCGCCGTCATCGGCGATTTTCGCCATTTCCAGGCAATCGAGCCAATCGCCCGACCAGCGTTCGGGAACGGTTGTCGCCGTGCGGCCAGAGGACAGGTTGGCCCCGAACAGGCCGATCTGGAACGGATTCGCGCCATACATGTCCGCGCGCTTTTGTTGCGCGTCCGCCGTATCCGCCAAGGCCATGGCATCCTCCCCATGTTCGTCCCGATGCATTTCTTCCTGTCATAATGGCATCATCGGGGTGGCGAGTGAAAGAGGGGGATTCGTCGCACCCCCAAGCCGCGGGCGTTGCCATCGCATGGCCAAAATGCGAACGTCGCGAAAATTATCGGGGGCGGCGCGATCATGTCGGGTGAACGTATCGGGACGGTAGGCGTCATTGGACTTGGCAAGATGGGCGGGCCGATCGCGCGACATTTGCGCGCGGGGGGTTACAAGACATTCGGGTATGACGTCGTCCCCGCCGCGGTCGAGCTCGCTCGCAAGAATGGCGTGGAAATCGCGGCAAGCCCGGCGGCCCTTGCGTCGAAGTGCGATCTCGTCATCGTTCTCACCGCCTTCGAGGAGCAGGTCGAAGACGCCATCTTCGGCGAGGCGGGCGCGGCGTCGGGCGCGCGGCCCGGAACAATCATCGGAATCGCCGCGACCATTTCGCCGAGCGGCACAAAGAGCATGGCGAGGCGGTTGTCGGCGATGTCGATCATTCCCCTCGATATCCCGCTTTGCCGTCCGGAATTCGCGGCGGAAGCGGGCAAGCTGTTGATCACGGGCGGAGGCGACAAGGAGGCTTTTGAACGCTGTCGCCCCGCGTTCGCGACATTCGCCTGCGACATATTCCATCTTGGCCCCGTTGGGTCCGGCGAAGTCGGCAAGATGGTCAACAACCTCATCCTGTGGGCGTGCATTTCCGCCAATTATGAAGGCATGAAACTATCCGATACGCATGGCGTTGATCGCGAGGCGTTGCGCGCGATGCTTCTCAAGTCCAGCGCGGCCAACTGGGCGCTTGAAACTGGCGTCGGCGACATGGTCATGCCATGGGCGGAAAAGGACATGATGATCGTCCTGAACGAGGCCGACGCCGGCCGCGTCAGTCTGCCGCTTTGCGGCACGGTCAAGGAAGTCATCAAGGGCATCAAGGTCGCGCGCGGCGATTTCTCCGGCGCGCTCTCGAAAAGCGAGGATTGACGCCGGTTTCCGGGCCGCGCCGTTATACGCCCAGATATTGCTTCACGAGCTGATCGTTGGAACGGATATCCGCGGTCGCGCCCTCGAAGGCGACCGCGCCCTTGGCGAGAATATAGTGACGATCGGCCACGTCGAAGGCGACCTTGACGTTCTGCTCGACGATCAGCGGCGCCAGTCCCTCGCTTGGCTCGTCGAGCACCAGCAGGCGCGGGTTGAGCAGCAACGCCCGGGCGATGGCGAGCATCTGCTGTTCGCCGCCCGAGAGCTGGTTGCCCCTGTTGTCGCGCCGTTCCTCGAGGCGGGGAAACAGCTTGTAAACGTCCTTCAGCGTCCACGGCGCCCTCGCGCCGCCGCGCGCCGCGACCGTGAGATTCTCGCGCACCGTGAGACTGGGAAACACGCCGCGTTCCTGTGGCACGAAGCCGACGCCAAGGCGCGAGACGCGATAGGGCGGAAGGCGTGAAATATCCCGCCCGCGGAATTCAATCTTGCCGGGCCTTGGCCTGAGATAGCCCATCAGCGCCAGAAGCGTGGTCGTCTTGCCCGCGCCATTGCGGCCGAGCAGCGACACGGCCTCGCCCTCGCCAATCGTCAGCGAAACGCCCTGCAGCACGTGGCTCAGGCCATAGTAGGCGTGAAGGTTTTCAATGCTCAGCATTGGATGGCCTCGCGCCGAGATAGACTTCGCGCACTCTTGGGTCGTTCGCGACATCGTCCGGTTTCCCGCTCGCCAGCACCGCGCCGTAGTAGAGAACGGTGATGCGGTCGGCGATGGAGAAGACAACCTCCATGTCGTGTTCAATGACAAGCAGGCCCATGTGGCGCGGCAGGCTCTTGATAATTTCGATCATCCGCCGCGTTTCGACCGGCGAAAGACCGGAGGTCGGCTCGTCGAGCAACAGGAGCCTGGGATCGCCCGCCAGCGCGGCGGCGACCTCGACCTGACGCTGGTCGCCATAGGAAAGGTTCGCGAGAATTTCGTCCCCGAGCTTTTGTAAACCCATTTGTTCGAGCGTCGCGAGCGTGCGCGCCTCGATGTCGGGCTTGCCCCGCGCCGCCGTGAAAAGATCGAATGTTCCGCCGATGCGCGCCTGCACGCCGAGGCGGACGTTTTCGAAGACGCTGAGGCGCTGAAACAGCGTGTTCTTCTGGAATGTTCGCGCGAGACCCGCGCGGGCGCGCTGTTCGGGCGCGAGCCTTGTCACATCGACGCCATCGATCAGAATTCGGCCGGAATTCGGCGTTAACTGGCCGCCAATCTGATTGAGCAGCGTCGTCTTGCCGGCGCCGTTCGGCCCGATGATCACGTGCCGTTCGCCGGCGGCGATGTCGAGATTGATGTCGCGCGTGACTAGCAGCCGGCCAAAGGCCTTGTCGAGATGCTCGATGCGCAGCAGGCTCATGACCCGCCACCGAACCGGTTGCGCAGCATTCCCCAGATACCCTGCCGGAAGAACATCACGCAAGCGACGAAGATCACGCCCACGACAAGCAACCAGTGCTGGGTGTGCGAGGACACAAAATTCTTCATCAACAGAAACGCGCCGGCGCCGATGGCGGGGCCTATAAGGGAACCGGCGCCGCCGAACACCACCATCAGCAGCAACATGCCCGACATGCCCCACGAGAGCGCGTCCGGCGATATGAAGCCGTTAAAAAAGGCGTAGAGGGCGCCCGCGACGCCCGCGAAGAATCCCGCGACGACGAAGGCGAACCAGCGGATATTCCGGGTCGGATAACCCATCGCGCGCATGCGCGTCTCGTTCTCGCGCATGCCAACCAGGGCGTGGCCGAATTGCGAGGCGACCACGCGCCGCATCGCCACGAACGCCGCCGCGAAGACCGCGAGCGTTAAAAGATACATGGTGAGGGGATCGCCGAGCGACCATTTGATGAAATCCGGCTTGACGAGACCGCCGATGCCGTCGGAGCCGCCAATGGCGCGCCATTTCACCGCGACGGAGAAGACAAGCTGGGCGAAGGCGAGCGTCAGCATGAGAAAGGCGACGCCGGTCATGTGCACGCAGAAATAGCCGATCACGCCGGCCGCCGCGGTCGAAATCACGACGCCGCAAAAGGCTGAAATCCACGCGCTGAATCCGAGCTTCACCGCAATCAGCACGGTTCCATAGGCGCCAAGGCCGAAATAGGCCGCGTGCCCGAAGGAAACGAGCCCGCCATAGCCCATCAGCAGATCGAGGCTCATGGCGGCGATGGCGAAGATCAATGTCTCCGTGATGAGGCCAAGCGCGTAGCCGCTCGCGAAGATTGACGGAAGAATCGCCGCCAGCACGAGCGCCGCGAACCATTTCAGTCGATCTCCTTCGCGCGCTGGCCCGCCCATGGTCAAATACTTGCGCCCTGATGGCCGAAGAGACCATGCGGGCGGACCAGCAGAATGACGATCATGGCGAGGTAGATGAGGAACATCGCCATTTCCGGCATGAACGCCTTGCCGAATGTATCGGCCATGCCGATCAGCATGCTGCCAACGAGCGAGCCCTTCAACGACCCCATGCCGCCGATCACAATGACGATGAAGGCGGGAATGAGCGCGTCAGCGTCCATGCCGGAATAGACATTGAAAAGCGGCCCGGCGATGACGCCCGCCAGCGCCGCCAGCGCCGCGCCGCCGGCGAATGTCGCTGTCAGCAGCATCGGCACGTTGAGGCCGATGCCCATGGCCGTGTGGGAGTCGTCGACTCCGGCGCGCACCATGGCGCCAGCGCGCGTCTTTTCGATGAACAGCCATAGTGCGATCGCGACGCACATGCCGAAACCGAGTAGCGCGAGACGATAGAGCGGAAAGATGGCGCCGAAAAGCTCGACCGAGCGGTCCAGCAGGTCTGGCTCGTCGATGCCGAACATATCGCGACCCCAGATCGTTTCGGTGAGATCGGTCAGAATGAAGGAGAAGCCGAAGGTCAGCAGCACCTGATCGAGCCGTCCGCGCGCATAGGTTGGGCGCAGGAAGAACACCTCGATGAAAACCGCGACGAGCGCGACCGGTATCGGCGCGAGAAGCAGGGCGGCCCAGAAACTCCCGGTCAGTTTGATCGCCGAGAGGCCGCAGAAGGCGCCGAGCATGAAGAAGGAGCCATGGGCGAGGTTGACAACGCCCATGAGCCCGAAGATCAGCGACAGGCCCGCCGCCAGCAGAAACAACAACACGCCGTAGACGAGGCCGTTCAATATCTGCGTCAGGATGAGGTCCATGAGCGGCGACTAAACCTTGTTGCCGGGATAGTCCCCTATCTGTTTGACGACGCCGATGACCTCGTTGACGATCGCGCCGTTCTCCTCCTTCGCGCGGCGGATATAGATATTCTGTATCGCCTGATGGGTGACGGGATCAAATTCGAGCGGACCGCGCGGCGCGACGAATTTCACTTTCGCCATGGCGGCGGAGAAGGCGTCGCGATCCTCGATCTTGCCGCCGACCGCCTTCGTCGCCTCATCGACGAAACGCATCGCGCTGTAGCCGGTCTCCTCGAAGATGCCGGGCGTGACGCTGTATTTCGCCTTGAAGCGCGCGACGAACGCCTTGTTCTCGGGCGTGTCGAGCAACTCGCTGTAGATGCCCGATGAAATACCGCCGATGGCGCTCTTGCCCTGACCCGAGAAGGTGTCAGTGTCGAGAACCGACTGGAAGCCGACGAGGGTCGATTTGCCCTTGAGTCCGAACTGGTCAAACTGCTTGACGAACCGCGCGGCGTCTGTGCCGCCAAAGAAACAATAGGTCAACCCCGGCGATACCGAGCGCAGATCGGCGATATAAGCGCTGAAATCCGTCGCGGTAATGGGCGGGTAGATTTCCTTCACGATCTTGCCGCCGCCCTTGACATAGGATTCCTTGAAGGAATCGGCGATGTCATGGCCGGTGATGAAGTCGGAGGCGACGATCGCCGCATCCTTTGGCAGGTTATTGGCCGCCCATTCGCCCATGGCGTAAGCGACCTGCCAGTTCGACACGGTGGGGCGGAACATGTTGGGAAGCCGGCGCTTGGTGAGGTCGGTCGCGCCCGCGCCGGTAATGATCCAGGGGGTTCCGCTTGCCCGGAGATAATCAACCATGGCGACGGCGACATGCGAGCCGAGCGGGCCCATGATCGCGTGAACCTTGTCGCTTTCGACGAGCTTGCGCAGTTTCTGCAAGCCGACCTGCGGGTTGAACTCGTCGTCTTCCCTGATGATCTCGACCTTGCGACCGGCGATCGCGCCGCCCTTTTCCTCGAGATAGAGCATCATGCCCTTGTAGGCGGCCTCGCCGAAAACGCCAAAACCCTTGGTATAGACGTTGAGCGCGCCGATCCTGATGGTGTCGGCGCCCTGCGCGATGGCGGCGCGGAAGGCGCCCTCGAACGCCAGCGCGGCGGAACCGGCGACCGCGCCTTGCAAAACGCCGCGCCGTGATGGCGCCTGATCGTGAATTCCAGCCATGAATCCCTCCCTTCGTTCCCGCGCTGCGGCGGGTTAATCGCGGATAATCTCACGAGACATGCTTTTGGCGCAAGCCCGACCGTTTCGCGGATCGCGGAATTTCGTCGCGCGGGTCCCGCGCGACGCAAGGGGATTGCGGTTCGGGAGGAAAGCCGGCGTCGTTCAATACTTGAATGACACGACCTGGCCCTTGGTGGGCCCCGCGCCCGAAACGCAGATGGGCGAGCGATACAATGGCGCGAGAAATTTTGTTTCCGGCGATTTTTCAAGGATTGCGTCGAATAGCGGCTCGAGGCCGAGATCGAGCCAGGCCGGCGGCGCGGCGTCATGATGGGCCGGCAGAAACAGCCGAGGCTTGAACAATTCGATGAACGGCATTGTGTAGGCGATCTGCGTATCGGCGACCGCGAA
>CAISJZ010000171.1 GCA_903885755.1 uncultured Hyphomicrobiales bacterium
GATCTTCCACGCCCTTGCGAAAACGGGCCTGATATCGACGCACTTCTATCATGGCCTGACGAGTCGTTGAGTCCGGATAGGGATGGTCGTCAAACTGCGGCATACTGAAAAACATTGAACTTATGAAATCGGTCGTTTTAGCGCAGTCGAAGTCCTTATCGACCGGGCTATATATCCCGAACGTATAATCGCCTCCGAGATATTCGTAAACTATCGGATTAACTCTTATTTGTTTTTCAGCCGCGTCGCTTAAATAATAATACTCAGTGCCCTGCTCATACCCCTTACTGACGTCACTGTCGTCGGATAACTTGAATTTCGGCGGAGAGTTTTCAACCAGTTTTTCTATCGGCTCTCGTTTTTCCGAATAAAATCCGGCCCAAAACTGAAATTTTCCGGACCTGCCTTTGTCCAAGCAAACGTCAATTTCGAGACTGGCGTCAAGTCTCGGAATTGTTGCGATTCGCACGACGTACCCATCTATACCGAATCGGTTTCGCTCAGGCTTGTCCCCAACAAATACAAGGTCGCCGTCTAATTCCTTTCTCAACCCATCAGATAGGGAATTGGCAGCCGCTTTCAGACGTTCGCTCGCCTGCATATTTTCGTCCATAACTGCTCCTAAATCTTTTCAAAATCGGAGGAAGCCAACAAGGACCCGTTGAGTCAACATACATCGGGAAATGGGGCGGCAATGCGTCGCCCGCAACTCTCCAGCGCCCTAACCCCACTCCGCCCGCCGCAACCCTGTCGCGACATCGCCATGCGCCGCGATTAGACTGCCGCGAATCGGAGATTTCTGTATGCGGGTCGGCGACCAATCCTACCGGGGCGTGTTTCTCGACGGCGAGACCGTCGTCATCATCGACCAGACGCTGCTGCCGCATCGCTTCGAAACGCGAGCTCTTGCCACGCTCGACGACGCCATCGACGCTATTGCCCACATGTGGGTGCGCGGCGCGCCGCTCATTGGCGCGACAGCCGCCCATGGCGTGGCGCTCGCCATGCGCGCGGACCCTTCCGACGCGGCGCTGGCGGGCGCCGCCACGCGCCTGCCCGCCGCGCGGCCAACCGCCATCAATCTGGCCTGGGCGGTCGAGCGGATGCGCGCGCTACTCGCGCCCCTGCCTCCCACCGAACGGGCCGCCGCCGCGCTCGCCGCCGCCAAGGCCATCGCGGACGAGGATGTCGAGATCAATTTCGCCATCGGCGAGCATGGGCTGGAACTCATTCGCGCCATCGCCGAACGCAAGACAAAGGGCGAGCCCGTCAACATCCTCACCCAGTGCCACGCCGGCTGGCTGGCGACCGTCGACTGGGGCACCGCGACCGCGCCCATCTACAGGGCGCATGAAGCGGGTCTCGCGGTTCATGTGTGGGTCGACGAGACGCGTCCGCGCAATCAGGGGGCGTCGCTGACCGCGTGGGAGCTTGGCAACCACGGCGTTCCCCATACGATCATCGTGGACAACGCCGGCGGCCACCTCATGCGCAACGGCATGGTCGATCTCGCGATCGTCGGCACGGACCGCGTGACCGCGCAAGGCGATGTCTGCAACAAGATCGGCACCTACCTCAAGGCGCTCGCCGCGCATGACAACGGCATTCCCTTTTATGTCGCGGCGCCATCGCCCTCGATCGATTTTTCGATCGTCGACGGACGCGACATTCCCATCGAGATTCGCGGCGAGGAAGAAATCACCCATATCTCCGGCCTGACGCGCGATGGGCGGCATGAGACCGTGCGCGTGACGCCGGAAAAAAGCCCGGCGCTCAACCCGGGATTCGACGTGACGCCGGCCCGGCTGGTGACGGGGCTGATTACCGAACGCGGGATCGTGGCCGCGAACCGGGCGGCGCTGGCCAAAATGTTTCCGGAGCGGGCCTGACGCTCGTCCGGTTATGGTTCGAGCGCGATGACGGCGCGGCAGACAGAACGCCCGCCGATCATGATGTCGCCGTGGACGCCAGACTGCGCCGTGCCGGGCTCGGCGTCATCTTCAATCGAGAAACCCCCGGCGCCATCGAACCGCGCGGCGATGGTCGCGGGATCGCGCTTGAGGCCAAGGCCGATCGCTTTCAGATAGGCCTCCTTCGCCGCCCATGTCTCGATGAAACGGGCGGCGTCACGATGTTCCCGCCATTGCGTTTCAATAAACGCGCGCTCGGCCGGATGCAGGACAGTCCAGACGGGTTCCTGCGTGGAATCATGGGGTTCGATGTCGATGCCGACCGGCGTATCCGCCACCGCCATGCCCGCGATCGAGCCGCGCGCGGTGACGGACGCGAAAACCGATGGACCCGGCGCGAGGACGCGGGGCGCGCCATTGCCATCGTGACCGATGACAACTTCGCCCGCCCGACATTTCAGTCGCATGGCGACGAACGAACGCAGCAGCGCGCGCCGCGCGAGAAAATAACGGCGCGGGCCGGCGAGCGGCCCCGCCATGTCATCGAGATCGCGCGCTGTCGGCGCGAGCGCGGTGAACGGAGCGAGCATGGGATCGTCGAGATCGACGACCAGCGCGCATGTCGCCTCGTTCAAGGGCGCGCCATTCGCGAATTCGCGCAGATCGAGCCAGACGGGATTGGCGCGCGTCATGCGATCCTCACACGTCGCCCATGGGACGCCACGAAAAGGCCTCGACGATGCGCTTGCGCAGGGAGTCGCGCACGCCGCGATAGGATTCCAGAATCGTCTCGCGATTGCCCTGCACGGCGGTCGGGTCGAGCGTGCGCCAGAACAGCACGTCGAGCGCCAACGCGCGCGTGAACTCCAGCGCGCGGTGATGGGCTTCCGGCGACAGGGTGACGATGAGATCGAAATTCATGTCCTCGAGATCGTCGAAGGATTGCGGGCGATGTTTCGCGATATCGATGCCGATTTCTTCCATGACCGCGGTCGCGAAGGGGTCGCGCTCGCCCGCGCGCAAACCAGCGGAGGCGAAATAGATTTCGCGGCCGAACAGATGGCGCGCCAGCGCCTCGGCCATCGGCGAGCGCACCGAATTGTGCGAGCAGGCGAACAGGACCGACTGCGGGCGCGCGCGCGGCGCGGTCAGCGCGGGGGAGTCGGGCGAGTCCAGCGCGCCGGAGGACATCGATCAGCCCCTCCAGTGCAGCGCGGTCAGCAACGTGAAGATGCGGCGGGCCGTATCGAAATCGCAGGCGATCTTGCCGTTCAGGCGTTCGGCGAGAACCTGCGCGCCCTCGTCGTGCAACCCGCGGCGACCCATGTCGATCGCCTCGATCTGCGCTGGTGTCGCCGTGCGGATGGCGGCGTAATAGCTTTCGCAAACCATGAAATAGTCACGCAATATCCGCCGGAACGGCGTCAGCGACAGAACATGCGCGATGACCGGCGTTCCATCGATCTCGCGAATGTCGAAGACGAGTTTCTTGTCGCGCATGGCCAGATGCAGCGCATAGGGGCCGCCGTCGTGGTCCGGCACGCCAAAGCTGTTGACCTCGACAAGGTCATAGATCGCGATCTGGCGCTCGTGTTCCTGATCGGGCGTGCCGCGACCGATCGAACCCTCGTCGAGAGCCACTGAGGCCAGTCGATGTCGCGACGCGGCTCCCGTCACGCGTCATCCCCTGTTCATGCGCATGGCCACCGACCGGGCGTGCGCGCCAAGGGATTCCGCCTCGCCAAGCGCGATGGCCGCCGGGCCAATCTCGCGCAGGCTGTCCGCGGAGCATTTGAGGATCGAGGTCCGCTTCATGAAATCGAGCACGCCGAGGCCCGACGAGAAGCGGGCGGAGCGCGCCGTCGGCAGCACATGGTTGGAGCCGCCGACGTAATCGCCGATCGCCTCGGGCGTATGGCCGCCAAGGAAAATCGCGCCGGCGTTGCGCACGCGCGCGGCGAGCGCGTCGGCGTCCGTCGCGATGATTTCAAGATGTTCCGGCGCGAGGCGGTCGACGAGGGGAATGGCGTCGGCGAGCGCGCCGACAAGAATGATCGCGCCGTGGTCGCGCCAGCTCGCGCCCGCGATGTCGCGGCGCGGCAGGGTCCTGAGCTGGCTCTCGAGCGCGCGCTCGACCTGCGCCGCGAGCGCGGCGTCACTGGTGATGAGGATCGATTGCGCCGCCGTGTCATGCTCGGCCTGCGCGAGCAGGTCCGCCGCGACCCAGTCGGGATTGGCGGTGGAATCGGCCAGCACGAGCACTTCCGATGGCCCGGCGATCATGTCGATGCCGACCGTGCCGAAAACCCGGCGCTTGGCCGCCGCCACCCATGCGTTGCCGGGACCAACGATCTTGGCGACCGGCGCGATGCTCGCCGTGCCGTAAGCCAGTGCCGCGACTGCCTGCGCGCCGCCGATGCGATAGATTTCATCGACGCCCGCGCGGCGCGCCGCCGCCAGCACGAGCGGATTGAGGACGCCATCGGGCGAAGGGACGACCATGACCAGCCGTTCGACGCCGGCCACCTTGGCGGGTACCGCGTTCATCAGCACGGAGGATGGATAGCTCGCTGTGCCTCCGGGCACATAGAGCCCGACGGCCTCGATCGCGGTCCAGCGCCAGCCAAGCTCGACGCCGGCGGCGTCGGTAAAGCGTAGATCGGCGGGCTTCTGGCGTTCGTGGAAGGCGACAATACGGGCATGGGCGAGATCGAGCGCGGCAAGCGTCTCCGCCTTGCAGGCGGCAAGCGCCGCGTCGACTTCCGCCGCGGTTACACGCATGGCGGTTTTCGTCAGGTCCAGCCGATCGAACTTCAGGGAAAAGTCGGCGAGCGCCGCGTCGCCGCGCGCCACCACGTCGGCGATGATCGCCGCCACGTCATGATCGACATCGTGGGCGACCTCGCGCTTGTCCGCCAGCAGGGCGGCGAAGGCTGCGGGAAAGTCGGGCCGGCGGGCGTCGAGCCGGACGGGCATGGGCGTGCTCCAGGTTTAGACGGTCGCGGACCCGCTCAGGCGTCTTCGGCGTGGCCGGGCCGCATCTTCGTTTGCCACCTCGGGCCCAGATCGCGCAACTGGGCGTCAAGGCATTCGACTGCGAGCCGCACGGCCGCGCCGCCGGAAAAGGTCAGCACGATCTCGCCGGCTGGCGCGTCGCCCGGCGTGAATTCGATGCTCAGGAGGTTCAGCGCCAGATCGTGGCCGGCGGGATCAAAGCCCATCGAGGCGGCCCCAAGTACGCCGTCGAAGTGCAATCCGACATGGCAGCGCTCCATCCGCCCCGCCTCCGCCGCAAGCCAGTCGAACCGCGAGCCGGCAAGGGCGAAACGCCGCGATTTCGGCAGCCACGCCATGTCGCCGACGCGAATCACGGCGTCCTGCATATGGGCCGAGAGAACAGCGAGGTCTTCGGTGTCCTGGGCCAGCAGGCGTAGCCGCGGGGGCGGGTTTTCGACCATGCGCAACTCTCTCCCGCGTGTCAGTCGCCGCCGGAGATGCGCTCGACCAGCGCGCCGCAGGCGCCGAGCTTCTGCTCAAGCTGCTCGAAGCCGCGATCGAGGTGATACACGCGGTGGACAGTGGTTTCGCCCTCCGCCACAAGCGCGGCGATAACCAGCGAGACGGAGGCGCGCAAATCCGTCGCCATGACGGGCGCGCCCTTCAGCGTGGGAACGCCGGTGACGACGGCCGTGTCATGCTCAAGGTGAATTTTCGCGCCGAACCGCGCCAGTTCCTGCACATGCATGAAGCGGTTTTCGAAGATGGTCTCGGTGATGCGGGAGACGCCGTCGGCGCGCGTCATCAGCGCCATGAACTGCGCCTGCAAATCGGTGGGAAATCCCGGGAACGGGTCGGTCATGACATCGACGGAATGGATGCGCCCACCCCCGCGACGAACCCTTACGCCAAGCGAATCCGACGTGATTTCCGCGCCGGTTCTGGTCAGCGTGTCGAGGGCGGCCTGAAGCAGTTCCGGGCGGGCGCCCTGCAAAAAGACATCGCCGCCGGTCATGGCCACCGCCATGGCGTAGGTGCCGGTTTCGATACGATCCGGCAAAACGGCGTGGCGCGCCCCGCCCAAACTCGTGACGCCGGATATCTCGATGGTGGAGGTTCCCGCGCCGCGGATTTTCGCCCCCATCTTGATGAGGCAATCGGCGAGATCGACGATTTCCGGCTCGCGCGCGGCGTTGTGGATGACCGTATCGCCACGCGCCAGCGAGGCCGCCATCAGCGCCATGTGGGTTCCGCCAACGGTGACCTTGGGAAATACGATCTGCCCGCCGGTCAGCCCCTTCGGGGCGCGGGCGATGACGTAGCCCGCCTCGATGTCGAGGCCGACGCCCAGCTTTTCCAGCGCCATGAGCAAGAGATCGACCGGACGGGTGCCGATGGCGCATCCGCCGGGGAGCGACACTTTGGCCTCGCCCATGCGCGCCAGCAGGGGCGCGAGCACCCAGAAACTGGCTCGCATGCGCGAGACAAGTTCATAGGGCGCGGTCGTGTCGACGATGTTTTTCGCGTCGAGATGCAGCGTTTGGCCGCTGATCGCCGATTCGCCCGGCCGCTTGCCCGCGATGGCGTGATCGACGCCGTGATTGCCGAGAATGCGCAGCAAAAGCCGGACATCGGCGAGACGTGGCAGATTTTCCAGCGTCAGCGTCTCGCGCGTCAGCAGGGAGGCGATCATCAGCGGCAGGGCCGCGTTCTTGGCGCCGGAAATCGGGATCACGCCCTCAAGCCTCGACCCGCCAACGATGCGAATTCGGTCCATCAAATCCTCTTGGTCGCCCGCGCCGCCGGCGACCCGATGGCGCGCCGCGCGAATGCAAGCGTGAAGGTCCTGCTATAGGCCCCGGACAAGGGCCGGAACAAGGCGAAATGTCGGGTACAGCGGCGCGGACGAAGCAGCGTTGGAACTATTCCGGCTCCGATTCATTCGTATGTGGCGGCGCCCCGGGCGCCTGACGGGCCCGCGCCTGTTCCTTGCGACGCCGCAGGTTGTCCCGCAGGGCGCTGGCAAGGCGCTCGGCGGCCCGCGCCTTGCGCGCTTCCGCGGCGGTTCGGGCGGGCCGGGCGTCTTCTTTTTTTTCAACCGTCATGACCGAGATCCCGACTGGCGCGAGAATGGCGGCAAACAAACGCCGCGCGCGCTGGACATGCCGGGCATCCCATGGCACAAGCGCCCCGCTTCGTCGGCGCGTACAGCGCCGCCGCGACGCTGCGGTAGCTCAGTGGTAGAGCACTCCATTGGTAATGGAGAGGTCGAGAGTTCAATCCTCTCTCGCAGCACCAGAAATCCCCGGTCCTTACCCCGATGCCCGCCTTATGGCGCGACGCATTCCATGGGGCGCATGTAGCCGATGTCATAGCCGCAGGTCGGCTGGGTCCATGGATCGCAGGACAGGCCATGCCGCTGGATGAAAGCCAGACACACGGCGTGGCGCGACTCCGAATTGGAATAGGTCACGGGGGCCGTGGCGGCGCCAGCCTTGGCGCGGCGAGGCTTGCGCGGCTTGGCGGGCTTGACCGCCTTTCCGACCGTCGTGGGGGTGGCCGGCGCGGCGGCGGGCTGTTCGGCCGTGGCGGGCTCCTGAGCCGCCAGTTGCATGGGCGCGAACGCGATGGACGCGACGATGAACAGGCTGGCGAGGGTCTTGTAGGACACGGAACGCTCCGATGGTGGCTTGGGAAATCGTTAACAGGAATAGCGATAACCCGAAGTTCGCCGATTGCAAACCTCTTGCCCGGTAAAAGGCCAGGCCGCGCATCGCGTCCACGGCGCCCGCGAAGGCCGCGAATCAGCTATTCCTGTGGCGTTTTCCCATCGTGAACGGGATTGCTTGGCAGGAGGCCTCGTTCTGGAAACTTCGCTCTATCCACCGGTCAAGGCCTTCCTCGAGGGGCTGGGATACACCGTTAAGGGGGAAATCGGCGGCTGCGATCTCCTCGCGTTGCGCGACGACGATCCGCCCATCGTCGTCATCGGCGAACTCAAACTCAGCTTCAATCTGGAACTCGTCCTGCAAGCGGTCGATCGCGCCACGGCCTGCGACGAAGTCTGGCTCGCGGCGCAAACTTCCATCCGCGGCAATGGCAGGGAGAGCGACGCGCGCTTCCGGAACCTCTGCCGCCGCCTCGGCTTCGGCATGCTGGGCGTGTCGCGAACCGGCGACGTCTCGGTCCTCGTCAGCCCTGTCGCGCCCCTGCCGCGCCGCGACCCCAAGCGCCGCTCACGTCTGGTGGAAGAACACAAGCGCCGGCAGGGCGATCCCGCCGTGGGCGGCGGTTCTCGCGCCCCGATCATGACCGCCTATCGGCAACAGGCGCTCGCCTGCGCCTCCGAGCTTTCGTCTGGACCGCGCCGTCCGCGCGATCTGAAACCGACCACGCCGGACGCGGCCAAAATCCTCTACAGCAATGTCTACGGCTGGTTCGATCGCGCCGGGCGAGGCGTCTATGCCTTGACGCCAGCCGGCCGGGAGGCCCTGATCCGCTGGCCGCGGCAACTCGCGAATGCGACCCCTAATGGCACACCAGAACCGGAACCGTCGCGCCCGCGATAACGTCGGACGTCTGGCTTCCCAACACGAGACGGGTGAGGCCGCCCCGCCCGTGGGTCGCAATGACAATCAGGTCGCAGCCGCCATCCGCCGCCGCCTTCAGGACCCCCGCCGCCGGGGCGTGGTCGGCGACGTGAACCGACTGGCAGGGAACGCCAGCGGCCGCCGCGAGGCCAGCCGCGGCGGCCAGAATTGCCTGGGCTCCGTCGGCGGCCTGTTTGTCATATTCCTCGGTCGGAAACTGGTCGCCGAGCACGACGCGCGACGCCATGTCCCGGGGCGACCACATCTCGGTGACCGTGACAAGCGTGGCGTTCGCGCCAACGGCCTTCGCCAAGGCGAGACCCTGCGCGACCGCATGGCCCGAGAGTTCGGATCCATCAGTCGCGATCAAAATATTGCGGTACATGGCGCGCCTCCTTACCAACAAAGAAAGCTACCACGTGGCGCGGACGCCGGCCTTGTTCCGGATCATGCCCGCGGGCTGGGTCGATCGAGGCCCGTTCATTTCGCCACGCGCCAGAGGTCGATCATCTTGCGCAAAACCTTGTCGCCGGCGGCCAGCGCTTCGCGGCGCGTGGCGTATGACTCCTGGGAGACCGTAGGAGCGTTCTCGCCCTGCGAAATCACCCAGCTGTAGCGGCCCTCCCGCGTGACCAGCGGCTCGACCCTGATCGAGAACGGATGGGCTTCCGCTGGCGCCTTCATGGCGAGCGTGGAAGAGGAGGACGCCTGGGGCAAAATACACCTGCCTGTTTGATCTGAAATCCCGGCCCAATCACGTTGGCGCGGGGGTACTTGCTGGACGATTGTCAGGTTGCGGCGGCTTCGTCCGCGTCTTCCATGTCCTCGGGGTCTGGCTTGGCGTGGGTCGCGCCCAGAAGCTTGGCGCTGTCGTTCTCGGAATCGGCCACTGTCACCGTCAGGATCGGAAACTTCGACAAAATCCGCTTGGCTTCCGTTTCGGCCGCTTCGCGCGTGTCGTAGCTGCTTTTCAGCTGACCATCGACCGAGACGGTGTAACGCGCCATCTGGGCCCGTTTGGCGAGTTGCCGTGGCGGTTGCTGTTCACTGGCCATATCTGGGTTCCTGATCCCCCGGCGACCGGATTGGCGGCCTCGATTTTCATCACCTTATCCTATCCCAGCAGCAAAATGGCGATTTAATTCAGGGAACCCGGGAAAAGAACCGATGAACCGCCGATGGCGCCTGGTTCGGCCGCCCTCGCTGCAATTCCGCGGGGGGGGCAGTTTGCCTTTTGAACAAAAGTCCGATCAAATTCATAACTGTTTCAAATAGCAAAGCTTAAGTGTGATCGCATTTGGCAATATATTTTCACCAGGAGCTCAAATTGGCGCGGGAAAGTTCAAAGCATCGTGATAAGGATCCTCTTAACCCTCTGTACCTACTCATATATCTATCTGTCTCGCTCGCGGTCGTCCTTTTCCTTATTTTGTATTTTGTTTCCGGCGAAAATTCTGGAAATCAGGAAATGTTCCTTACTTTCACCGTCGCCTCGATCATTGCGGGAATACTGGCTCTCATCGCCGCAAGGATTTATTTGGCGGTGCGCGACCGCTGATGCCCCGTCCCGGCTGTATTGCGGCAGGCGCTTTCGGATATCCACATATTTTATGTTTCGGCCCCCTGGGCCACCTGTGAAATGGACACCGCCAGCCGCGAGGCATTTTGTCGCAAGCACTCAGGCCACCATTCCCTGATCATGCGTCCCGAGCCGGAATTCCACGAGATTTCGCAGCGCCGCCTCGACAGCTCCAGGCAAGGCGAGGACATCCGGGGCGGTGGCCGAACCGGTTTCGATCCGACGCGCGATTTCGCCTAGTTGTCGCGCCCCGATCGTTGAACTCAACGCCACCAGTTTGTGAGCCGCTCGCCGGCCTTGATCGGAGGCGAGCGGATCGTCAGGCTCGGAAAGCGCGGCGATCACGTGCCGGGATTCCGTCATGATGTCCTGACGACAGCTCGACGTGACCAGTTCAAACGAGTGGGCGCCCAGTTCCGCCAGCATGGCGCGCAGCGGCGCCGGGTCGAAATCCGCGCCTGCGGCGGCCTTTGTTGTGGCCGGCCCCCATTGGGTGATCCAGTTGCTATGTTAATTCAACGTCGGCCTTGGCGCTATTGCTGGCGTGGCCGGCGAAGCTGGTCCAGGTTGCGAAGCCGGCCATTGCAGAGCCTCCGGGGCTGGTGGCCTGTAGCCC
>CAISJZ010000172.1 GCA_903885755.1 uncultured Hyphomicrobiales bacterium
ATCTGCGGAGGACGCCGCCTTCGCCAAGGAGGTCTTTGGCGCCGCGCCGGGCGACAAGCCGGCGTCCGTCTGCTTCACGCGTGTCTATGACGACGCGCATCTGGCCGAGCATCCCCGGCAGAACGTCAGAACCATGCGCATGATCGTGACATCCCATGTCGAGGACGGCGCCAATCGCACCTACGCTTTGCGGCTCGGCGTCACATTCCGCAATTCGTCGCGCAAGTTCGAGACGTCCGGCGACTGCGGCTCCATCCATTACGAGGGCGAGCCCGCCTCCGACAAGAATACGGTCCATTGCGGCGTCGACTGCGATGGCGGCGCCATCGACGTTGCCCTGCGCGATTCCAAATCCCTGCGCGTGTCCATCCCCGAGGGCGCGCGGCTGTACGTAGGCGGGAACGAGGCTCCCACCAATGGCCGCCGCAATTTCGGCGCCGACGACAAGCTGTTTCGGCTCGATCGCGCGGCTTTTAGCGAGTGCTCGTCGATGCTGAATGGCGCCGAGGATCGCAAGGCCATCGGCAAGACTTTTTGAATTTTTGGCTTTCCGCGTGGGGTGTGCGAAACGTCCTCGTGATACAGGGAGAAACGATCATGGATCGCCGCAACATTTTCCGCGCGACGCTCGCCGCCATCGCCGGGGCCGTCGCGACACGCGCCAGCGCCGATACCGACGCGAAATCAACCGCTGTTCCGAAGGTCGTCTATCACCTCGCCGACGCGGAGAAGGTCAACTTCGTGCTCGGCAACATCAAGAACCACATCGAGGGCATGGGCGGACCGGACAAGGTCACGATCGCGCTCGTGGTTCATGGTCCGGCCTTGCGCGCGTTCCAGAATTCATCGAGCGATGCCGAACTGAAATCGAAGGTCGCCAACGTGTCGAAAACCGGCGTCGGGCTTCATGCCTGCGTCAATACGATGCGCGGCATGAACATTACCCTGAGCGATCTGCAGCCGGGCTTTGTCGTCGCCGACAAGGGCGGCGTCGTGCGCCTCGCCGATCTACAGCAGCAGGGCTACGTCTACCTGCGGCCCTGAACGCGGCTAGTTCGCCTTCCCGGGAACGCTCGCCTGCGAGAACGTCGCCATCTCCATGTGGCAAGCGAGCGCCGCCTTGACGACGCCAACCGCGAGCGCGGCGCCACTGCCCTCGCCAAGCCGCATGCCCAGATCAAGCAGCGGCTTCTTGCCAAGCCGGCGCAAAACCTCCGCGTGCGCGCCCTCCGCCGATACAGGGGCGGCCATGCAATGATCGAGCGCGTGCAGGATCGCCGCCGCCGCGGTGACGACATAGCCATCCAGCAGCACCGGCACGCGCTCCGTGCGCGCGGCCATGATGGCGCCGGCGATGGCGCAGATTTCGCGCCCGCCGACGCGTCGCAACACTTCCAGGGGATCGCCGAGATGATCGCGATGCAGGGCGATCGCGCGTTCGACCGCGTCGACCTTGCGCGCGAGCCCGGGGCTGTCGACGCCGGTGCCGCGACCGACCCAGTCAGCGGCCCTGCCGCCATAAAGCGCGTGATAGATCGCCGCGGCGATGGTGGTGTTGGCAATGCCCATTTCGCCAAGGCACAGAAGATCGGCGCCCGATACCGCCTCCATGCCGAAGGCGAAGGTCGCGGCGGCGGATTTTTCATCCATTGCAGCCGTCTGCGTGATATCGCCCGACGGCAGGTCGATGGCGAGATCGAAGACCTTCAGGCCAATGCCGAAGGTTCCGCAGATCTGGTTGATCGCCGCGCCGCCAGCCGAAAAATTCTCCATCATCGCGCGCGTCACCGCCTGCGGATAGGCGGACACGCCCTGCGCCGCGACGCCATGATTGGTGGCGAACACCACCACCTGCGGCCGGTCGATGGTCGGGCGCGACTTGCCCTGCCATGCCGCGAGAAACTCGACGATCTCTTCGAGCCGCCCCAGCGCGCCCGCCGGCTTGGTGAGTTCGGCGTCCCGCGCGCGCACATCGGCGACGCAGGTCTCCGCCGCCTCGGGCATGATCCTGAACAGGGCGCGAATGTCGTCGAACGGCAGGCCGGTGGCGGTCATGGGGGCGTTTTTCTTTCGAGAATGGGGGCGTCGCGGTTTAGCATCCTCCGAAGATGGAATCAGCACCTGTTTTCATTGCCTCGACACGCCGCGAAAATTCGCCCATCAAGATACGATGTCGCCGCTCCCGACTTTTGCCGCCGATCTGCTGGCCTGCCTGCGTTTTTACACCCGGCTGCCGATCCCCGCCTTCGCCTTCGAGCCGGCGCCGCACGGGATGGACGATTTCGCGCGCGCAATTCGGGCGACGCCGCTGGCGGGCGCGATCATCGGCCTGATTGGCGGCGCGGCCCTGTATCTCGGCCATCTCGCGCGCCTTCCCAACGGCGTTGGCGCAGGGCTGGCCTTGGCCGCGCTCGTGCTGACCACCGGCGTCTTCCACGAAGACGGGCTCGCCGACACGGCGGATGGGCTGGGCGGCGGCGCGTCGCGCGAGCGCAAGCTGGAGATCATGAAGGACCGTCGCGTCGGCAGCTATGGCGCGATAGCCATCGCCCTGTCCCTGCTGCTGCGTTGGGCCGCGCTGACCGCGCTTGTTGATCGTGGACTTTGGGCCGCCATCGCTGCGCTGGTCGCCGCCAACGCGGTATCGCGCGCGGCCGGCCTGTTTCCCCTCGCCCTTCTGGAGCCCGCCCGCAAGGACGGCGCGGCCTTCGCGGCGGCCAGACCCCTGCCAACATCGCTGTCGATCGCGGCCCTTCTAGCCTTCGTTCTGGGTCTGGCGCCGATCGTCGGCGGCCTGCCGGCGGGACTGACCATTGCCGCCATGCTCGGAGCCTGCGTCGCCGGGCTGGTCATGACATCGATCGCTCGGCGCCAGATCGGCGGCCAGACCGGCGACATCGCCGGCGCCGCGCAACAGCTCGCCGAAATCGCCATGTTGTGCATTCTGTCGGCGCGCGTTTGAAATGGACGCTCGCGCGCCCTACCTTGAGGTCATGACGCCTGTCTCGACGCCCTGCGTGAACATCTGCCGCATCGATCCGCGTGATGGGTTGTGCGCGGGCTGCGCGCGAACGCAAACCGAGATCGCTCGCTGGCTTGACCTCGACGAGGCGGCGCGGCGCGCGATCATGGCGCTCGCACCCGCGCGCCGGGCGCAAGCCAGAGCGATGGCGGAACGCTGATGCCAACGGGCGATTTCATCGCCAGCGCCGCGTACGGACTGCTCGCGGTCGTGCTGGCCGCGTCGCTGATCCATCGCTATCGCGGGCGCCTCGGCGCGGCGGCGCGGGACGCGCTGATCTGGGTCTTCATCGCGGTCGCGTTCGTGGCGATCTACGCCTATCGCGACGCATTGACGCCCGTTTATCAACGCGTCATGGCGGAAGTCTCGCCGGGGGCCGCCATCACGTCGACGCCCGGCGTCGCGGAGGTCGCCAGACGCGGCGACGGGCATTTCGTCATCCGCATGAAGGCCAATGGCGTCGATCTGCCCTTCCTGTTCGATACGGGCGCGACCATGGTGGTCCTGCGCGCCGAGGACGCGCGGCGCATCGGCGTCGATGCCTCGAAACTGAGCTTTACAGAGGTCGTCTCCACCGCGAATGGCGTCACGCGCGCGGCCGAGATCCAGCTTGACAGCCTGTCCGTCGGGACGATCGCGCAGACCCGCGTGCGGGCGCTGGTCGCCCGCGAGGGCGACCTCAACGAAAATCTCCTTGGACAGGGGTTTCTCAACGGACTGGAGGGCTATGGCGTCGAGAACGGACGCCTTGTACTGCGTGGGAAATGAACATGCGCCGACACGTCGAGCGCGCGGCCCTTGCGACCGCGCTCACCCTGTTCCCGACCTTCGCCGCGCGCGCCGCCGACCCCGAGAGGGGCCTGGAGGTCGCCGAACGCTGGTGCGATTCCTGTCACGTCATCCACCAGCGCGATCCGGGTTGGCACTCCGGCAATGTGGCGCCGCGATTTTCGATGCTGACAAAAGTCTCCCCCGAGGCCTTCAAAACGCTGATGCGCGGCGGCCATGGCGGCATCGACGCCATTAAAACCCTGCCCGAGGCCGACTACGAGGATATGCTGGCTCATATCGCGCGGCTCAAGCCCGAGGAGCAGTGAATGCCCCGGAATCGTCCCGCCCCGTCCCACGAACGGCCTCGTTCAGGCCGTATTCACATCCGATGTCATGAAGTAGTGTGACATAGACTTCCACACAGGCGGACCAGAATGAAAAAACATCTCCCCCTCGTGTCCGCGATTATCGCGCTCGCGGGACTGTGCGCCGCCACCCTGACGCCGTCATGGGCGCAGGCCCCCGAGGCGCGGTTCGCCTTTGTCATCGGCAATGACGGCTATGATGGCGCGCCGCTCGCCACGGCCGCCAACGACGCGGGCCTGGTGGCTGAGTCCCTGAAACAGGCCGGCTTTGACGTGACCGGCGCGCGCAACCTCGATCAGGACAC
>CAISJZ010000173.1 GCA_903885755.1 uncultured Hyphomicrobiales bacterium
ACGCGGGCACGAAACGCGACGGCGATCGCTTGCTCGCCAACGGCGGGCGCGTGCTCAACATCACCGCCATGGCCGACACCGTTCGCGAGGCGCAAGCGCGCGCCTACGCCGCGGTCGACGTCATCGACTGGCCCGGCGGCTTCTGCCGCCGCGACATTGGCTGGCGGGCCATCGCCCGCTGACATCGACACATTCAAGGGACGGAAAAGGACCGGCAGCATGCTCGAAAAAGTCGTCATCACCTGCGCCGTCACGGGCAACCTGACCAACCGCGACCAGCATCCGCGACTGCCGGTGACGCCGCGCGAGATCGCCACCGCCTGCCTCGACGCCGGCAAGGCCGGCGCGGCGGTCTGCCATATCCATGTGCGCGACCCCGCCACCGGCGCGCCCTCCATGGAAATCGCGCTCTATCAGGAAGTGGTGAAGCTGATCCGCGCGGAAAACCCGGAGCTGATCCTCAACCTGACGACCGGCCCCGGCGGACGGTTCCAGCCCTCCGACCACGATCCGCGCGTGCCCGGCCCGCGCACCAATCTGACCATTCCCGAAAAGCGCGTCGAACATATCGCGCTCATCAAGCCCGACATTTCGACGCTCGATCTCAACACCATGACCTTCGGTCGCGAGGTCGTCATCAACACGCCCGACAATGTGCGTCGCATGGCGAAGGTCATCCACGAGGCGGGCGTCTGGCCGGAGATCGAGCTGTTTGATTCCGGCGACATCGCCTTGTTCAATGATCTCATCGCGGATGGCACGCTGGCGCCGAACCCGCTGTGCTCCATCGTCATGGGCGTGAAATATGGCTTCCAGTGCTCGCCCGAGACGCTGCTCTACGCCCGCAACCTGCTGCCGAAGGGCGCGCGCTTCACAGGTTTCGGCATTGGCCGCTTCGCCTTCCCGATGGTGGCGCAGTCCTATCTCGCCGGCGGCCATGTGCGCGTCGGCATGGAGGACGCTGTGTTCATCGAGAAGGGCGTGTTGACGCCCTCCAACGCGGCCATGGTGACGAAGGCGCGCGGCATCGTCGAGGCGCTTGGCGGCCAGATCGCCACGACCGCCGAGGCGCGCGCGCTGCTGGGCCTGCCGCCGCGCGCGGCCTGACGCGTCAGGGGTTCTCGCGCGCGACCTTTTCGAGGATCGGGCGCCAGATGCGCTGCTGATCCTGCGTGAAGGCGAGCGTTTCAGCGCCGTTCATCTTGCGCGGATAGCAGCCCAGCGCGCCGAGGCGGGCGACGAGATCCTTGTCCTCGAGCGCCTTGGCGACGTCGGCGCCGATCTTTTTGATGATCGCCTCGGGCGTTCCCTTGGGCGCCATGACGACGTTCCAGCCGCCGGCGGTGAAGCCGGGGATCGATTCCGCCACCGTCGGCAGGTTGGGAAACTCAGCCAGTCGCTCGGGCGTCGCCACGGCGAGGCTCTGGATCTGGTTGCTGCTCATCGCCGAGGAAAGCCCGGCATAGCCTTCCAGCACCACGCCCACGCGCCCGCTCACCACGTCGGGCATGGCCGCGTTCGGCCCGCCCGAATAGGCGACGAGCTGCATCTTCGTGTCGGTCGCCTGTTGCAGCAATTCCATCGTCAGATGGGTGATGCGACCGCGGCCCGTGGTGGCGTAGGCGATTTCGCCGGGCTTCTTCTTGGCCAGCGCGATCAGGTCGCCCATCGTCTTGACGCCAAGCGTATGCGAGGCGCCGATGAACATCG
>CAISJZ010000174.1 GCA_903885755.1 uncultured Hyphomicrobiales bacterium
GGGCGAACGCCGGATTGACCCTGAATGTAGAGTCCCGCCCCACTTGCATCCGTCCGCGCCCTGTCCCATGTCATGCTGGTCGAACGCCCCCGGAGTTTCGCCATGTCGCAATATCGCAGCCCCCTGCTCGATGAAGTTTCTCGTCTCATGAGCGACGCCGCCGGCGTCGCGCAGGGCGTGCGCCGGGAGGCCGAGACCATCGCAAAGACCCAGATCGAGCGAATTCTCTCGTCCATGAACGTCGTCACGCGCGAGGAATTCGAGGCCGTGCGCGACATGGCCGCGATGGCCCGCGAGGAGAACGAAAAGCTCGAGAAGCGGATCGCCGACCTCGAGGCGAAGCTGGCGTCAGGCGCGCCTTAGGCTTCTCTATCGCGCGAATTGCGGCAGGATGCGCGCGGCGTTGCCACGCCATATTCCGCGCATTTCGTCTTGCGAAAACACCTTGCCCTGCTCCAGCGCGGTCACGTGTTCGCCCGCCGTCCTGAAGGGATAATCGGTGCCGAAGACGATTTGCGACGGGGGCACGACCTGTCGCAGGGCGCTCATTGATACGGGATTGGCGGACTGCGCGGTGTCGTAGAAGAACCTGCGCGCCTCGGCCCGGAAGCCGTCGGGAATATGCGTCAGCAACTTCGGAAAGCGGGCGATCGTGTCGAACCGCTCGATCAGGAATGGCATCGTCCCGCCCGCGTGGCTCCAGATCATCGTGACATCGGGAAACCGCCGCGCGGCGCCCCGCAAGACGTAGTTGGCGATGGCGCGCGTCGTGTCGGTTCCAAATTCAATCAGGGCGTCGGCGACGCCGGGCAGAATGTTGACGCAGCAGGTCGGCGCGATCGGGTGAACATACACGACAGCCTTGCGACGGTTGAGTTCGGCGAATACCGGGTCGAAGGCCGTATCGCCCAGCCATTTATCGCCATAGTTTGTGAACAGCGCGACGCCATCCGACTTCTGCTGGTCGAGCCCGTATTCGATCTCGCGCAGGGCGCCCTCCGTATCGGGCAAGGGCAGCGCCGTGAACGCGCCGAACCGGCCCTTGTGGGTGGAAACGAGGCTGGCCGCGTAATCATTGGTGTAGCGCGAAATTCGCCGGGCCTTCTCGACATCGCCGAACCAGACGCCCGGCGTTGTCACCGAAAGGATCGCCGTCGCGACGCCGGCGGCGTCCATGTCCTCGATATGCTTTTGTGGCGTCCAGTTGATGGTCGGCGGCTGTATCAGGTTCGTCCCCGCCATGTCCTGGATGTATTGCGGCGGCGTCAGATGGGCGTGCACGTCGAGAATGTCGCGCCGGGGCGCCGCCTCCTGCGCGTGGGCCTTGCGGATGGCGAAGGGCCCGAGCAGCGCCCTGGCTATCCCGCCCGCCATGGATTTGAGACCCTCGCGCGCATGCCCGCAGCCGCAGCCGACAGTTGTCGCTGCGTCCGTCGCCAGAAACGGTCCCGATGGCCGCAATGCCCGACCCATTCCCCGCATGAAGCCTCCCCGGCAACTGGCGCGCGAACCCGCTCTATTGCGAGCGTCATGTTAGGGTGCGGCGCGGCGCGTGTCACCCAAGCCGGGGAAATCCGGCGAGGCTCTTCACAACGTCATGCGAAGCTGATTTACGGCTTGCTGGGCCAATGCATGCCTCGCTTTCGCTGCTTTTCGAATTGAGTTTACCGGCGATTGATTGGAGTCCGAATAATGGATCAGGATAACGCCGGGCCGATGACGCCGCCGCCCGTCATGCGCGAACCGCCGCCCCTCGCGGCGCCAAGGCCGGCGCCCGCCGCCGCGGGAGCGATATTCACTCCCGACTTGCCTGGAGGACCGGACGCCCTTGGTCATGAGGCCGCCCTCGCGCCACTCGCCGAACTCATCGCCCACGTCGGCGCGCGACCGCCGCTGAGCATCGGGATTTTTGGCGGCCCTGGCGCCGGCAAGAGCGGCGCCGCCGTGCGCCTTGCCGCGCGCGCTTCAGCGCTCGCCTCGGCCGCCGGCCGGGCCGGCTCCACGCGGTTCCTGACGCGCCTGGTGACCCTGCGGATTTCAGCCGCCGATATCGCCGGCGATCCAGCCCCCGCCATCGCTAGCGCCCTGCACGCCGCATTGGTCGCTCCCGCCGCGGACGGGACAAGCTACGCGGCGCTCGCCGCTGACGCCGCGCGCGAGGCGGTTGATCCCCATGTCGCGGCGCGGCAAGCGATGGAACTGCTCGACTCCGCGCGGGACCGCCTCGATATCGAGCGCAAGGGGCTCGATGATCTCGAGGCGCGCAAGGCCCGCCTCGTCGACGCCATCCTGTTCGAGACCGCGGGATCGCGGATCGACGGTTACGCCCGCGCCAACCGGGCCAGCATCGAGGCGCGCCTGCGCGCCTTCGGCTTCGAGGGCGAACCCATCGCCAGTTTCAAGGATCTGGCGCGCGAGGCCGCCGAGCATCCCGGTTTCGTCAACGCCATGTCGGCATTCTTGCGCGCGACGTGGGCTTACCGCGGCCAGGGACGCCTGCTGGCGTGGTCGGCCATCCTGTTTTTCCTGGCGCAGGGTTGCGACGTTACCCGCGACAACAGCGACGCCTGGCTGCGCGTGGTCCGCGGCCTCGGCGATCAGGCCGCCCCGATCGCCAATTGGCTGGAAACCCACCTGTCGTGGTTCCAGGGCCTTCGCCAGATCTGCAACGCGCTGATCGTCGTGTTGCTGGCGACCAACATCGTGCGCGCCATCCGCTTCCTGACTCCGGTGCGGCGCGGGGCGCGCCTTTTGGCTTCCGACATCGAGACACGCCGCGGGCAGGTCGACGCCGCAGTCTCCCATCAGACGCGCCGCGTCGATTCCCTGTCGCGGCAGGTCGAAAGCCTCGCGGCGGAAGCCTCCGAGGCCGAAACCCGCGCCGCGGCCCGGCCCACGCCCGGCGTAAGCGCGATGGCCTCTCCATACTCGGTCGACGACGACAGCCCGGTCGCGCGCGCCCGAACCTGCCTGTCATTTGTCGCAGCCGCCATGGCGCGTGGCGACGCCGCGGCGCCTCGGCGTATTGTGATCATCATCGACGATCTCGACACGCTGGCGCCGGCCCGCGCCGCCGAAATCATCGAGGCCAGCGTCCGGCTTCTGGCCCGCGATGGCTTTGTCGCCATCGTGGCGGCGGACCCGACGCGACTCGCCAACGCCTGGGGCGGCCCGGCGGAAACCGCCGACCGGCTTGATCGCCTGATCCAGATTCCCGTCTGCCTGCCCGACGCCGGCCTCGACGGCGAGCGCATATCCGCCTTCGCGCGCACGCTGCTGACCAATGCGCCAATCGCGGCGCCCGCCATCCCCGATCCCGCGGCATCGGCGCTGGACGCGCCGCTGAAACCCGTCGAAGGCGCGCTTGTCGCCACGCTCGCGCCGCTGGCGGCCTGCTCGCCGCGCGCCGCCAAGCGCTTCATCAACGTCTATCGTCTGGCGCGTGGGCGCGCGAGCGACACCGGGGCGCTGGCCCTCATGCTGGCGCTTGATTCCGGTGGAACCGCCGCCGAACTCGGCGCGATGAGCGCGGCGATGGACGCGGCGCCCGATGCGCCTCTGGCGATCGGCCCCGATCAACCTCGCCTCGCCTTTGCCCTGGCGGCGGCCAACAAGGCGCGCGGCAATCGGCTGACGGTCGCCGATGCGCGCATCGCCTGGACGATCGCGCGCGACTACCGAATGCCGCTTTAAAACGAAAACGGCCGCGAGGTTTGACCCTCGCGACCGCTTGATTCGGTGACCAGATTTTCATTCAGCCAAAAATCTTGATCGCGCTCTGCAACGTGATCCAGACGCCCCAGGCCA
>CAISJZ010000175.1 GCA_903885755.1 uncultured Hyphomicrobiales bacterium
CCCCGGCCTCGCCCTCGATCGCCATTTCAACCGCCAGAAACGGCGCATCCTCGACCTCGATCGCGATCTTTTCCACTGGCGTGACGAGGACGTAGCGGTCCGGGTCCTTGCGCAGAATGGTCGAAAAAAGCCGCGTCAGCGCCGGCCGGCCAATCGGGGTTCCACCATAGTGCCAGAGGCCATCGCGCGTGATCTTGAGGCCGATATCGCCGCAATAGGGCGGGTTCCAGAGGTGAACCGGCGGCAGGCCGCGCTCGCCCGCCCGCTTTGCGGCGCCGGCGATCGCTTCGAGCCCGCCCGGAGTTCGGGCGACGCTGGCCTCTGTTTCCTCGGACTTCGCCATAATCTCGCGCCATTCTCGCCAACGATACCGCTTATCCCCGCGCGAACGCTCGCGCGCCGGATCGACAACGCGGCCGAACGGCCTATTCTACTCCCTTCCCGGAATCCGCGCCTAGTCTCGGCGCGGCGACACACAAAGCTGGCCAGCGGCCAGACCCAGCGGAGTTCGGATGAGCGCGACACAGGACAACACCGCCACGTCGATGGAAAACGCCGTGGCGCGAACCGCCGAAGCCGCTCTTGAGCGCGTCGCCGCCGCGCGCGCGGCGATCGGCGCGGTGATCTTTGGCCAGGAGACCGTGGTCGAACAGGCGCTGGTCACGCTGATTTCCGGCGGCCATGGCCTGCTCGTCGGCGTGCCCGGCCTCGCCAAGACAAAGCTCGTGGAGACGCTGGGGATCGTGCTCGGGCTTGACGCCCGCCGCGTGCAGTTCACGCCGGACCTCATGCCCGCCGACATTCTGGGTTCCGAGATCATGGAGGAGGTCGAGGGCGGCAAGCGCGCCTTCCGTTTCGTGCGCGGTCCCATTTTCGCGCAATTGCTGATGGCCGATGAAATCAACCGCGCCAGCCCGCGCACCCAGAGCGCGCTGCTGCAATCCATGCAGGAATATCACGTCACCGTCGCCGGCGATCGTCACGACCTGCCGCGTCCCTTCCATGTGCTGGCCACCCAGAACCCGCTGGAGCAGGAAGGCACCTATCCCCTGCCCGAGGCGCAGCTCGATCGCTTTCTCATGCAGATCGACGTGCTCTATCCCGACAGAGCCGCCGAGCGCCGCATTCTCATCGAGACCACCGGAGAGACCGACAGTGTCGCCCGCCCGGCCATGACCGCCGACGAATTGATGACGACCCAGCGTCTCGTACGCCGTCTGCCGGTCGGCGACAGCGTCGTCGACGCCATTCTCGCTCTCGTGCGCGCGGCGCGCCCCGGCGAGGGCGACGCGGCGATCACCAAAAGCATCGCCTGGGGCCCCGGTCCACGCGCGGCGCAATCACTCATGCTGGCGACCCGCGCCCGCGCCCTCATCGACGGTCGCATCGCGCCCTCCATCGACGACGTGCGCGCGCTCGCCGAACCTGTTCTGAAACATCGCATGGCGCTCACCTTCGCCGCCCGCGCCGAGGGCGAGACCATTTCCGGCGTGATTGCCCGTCTCGCGGCGCGGCTCGGCTGAGCATGGCCGAGGCGCGCCTTCTCGATCCGGACGAACATGGCGTTGACGCCCGCCACCAGACCGGCGCGCTCGATCTCGCGCGGCGGCTGCCATCCCTTGTCGTCGCCGCGAAGGATGTCGCGGCGACGGTGATGTATGGCGTGCATGGGCGCCGGCGGGCCGGCGTCGGCGAAACCTTCTGGCAGTTCCGCCCCTTCGTCTGGGGCGAGGAAACCTCGCGCATCGACTGGCGCCGCTCGGCCCGCGACGACCGGATTTACGTGCGCGAACGCGAATGGGAGGCCGCGCACACGATCTGGATCTGGATGGATCGCTCTCCATCCATGGCCTATGTCTCGACTCTTGCCATGCAATCGAAACTCGACCGCGCCATCACGCTCGGCCTCGCCACCGCCGACCTTCTCGTGCGCGGCGGCGAGCGCGTCGGCATTCCCGGACTGACGCGCGCGCTGGCGACCCGCGGCATCATCGAGCGCTTCGCCGAGGCGATGATCCAGGAGGAAAAACTCGGCGAGGCGCCGCGCGAACTTCCCCCGGCGGACTCGCTGCCGCCTCGCACGCAAGCGGTTCTCATTGGCGACTTCCTGTCGCCGCCCGATGACATCGCTCGAACCATCCAGTCCATGGCCGCGCGCGGCGCCATGGGGCATGTCGTGATGATCGCCGATCCCGTGGAGGAAACCTTTCCCTTCAGCGGCCACACCGAATTCATCGACGTGGATTCGAACGCGCGGCTGCGCGTCGGCGAGGCGCGGACCTTCCGCGACGATTACATCCAGCGGCTCGCCGCCCACCGCGACGCGGTGCGCGAGGCCTGCCGCTCGCGCGGCTGGAGTTTCGCCATCCACCGCACCGATCAACCCGCGTCGCGCGCGTTGCTTGATTTGCGCATGCGCGTCGAGGGCGCGCAGGGCGCGGCCATCCCGGCGGGGGCCTCGTGATGCTCGGCCTGCCGCTCGCCTTTTCCGCGCCTCTCGTGCTCGCCGCGCTGGCGCTGTTGCCGGCGCTCTATTATCTCCTTCGCATTACGCCGCCGCGGCCGCGCCAGATCGCCTTTCCACCGCTGAAACTCATTCTTGATCTCAAGCCGAAAGACGAAACGCCGGCGCGCACGCCCTGGTGGCTAATGGCGCTGCGTCTGGCGCTCGCCGCGCTGGTCATTCTCGCCATGGCGGGACCCATCTGGAATCCGACGCCCGCGGGCGAAGGCGGCAAGGGCCCGCTGCTCGTCATCCTCGACGATGGCTGGCCGTCGGCGCCGACATGGGAGCAGCGCGTGCTCGCCGCGGGCGATCGCATCCAGTCGGCGGGCCGCGATGGCCGCGCCAGCGCGATCCTGCCGGTGTCCGAAGGCGGCCGCGACGTCGCCATCGCCGACGCCAACAAGACCATCGAGCGCTTGCGCGCGCTCAAACCCGCGCCACATGTTCCCGACCGCATGGCGGCGCTACCGGCCGCCATTCGCTTTCTCGCCGCGAGCAAGGACGCTGAAATTATCTGGCTGGCGGATGGCCTCGCCTCCGGCAATACGCGCGACTTCGCGCAGGGCCTTATCGCCGCGGCCGGAGATCGCGCCGTTCACGTACTCACCCCCGATCGCCCGCAACTGGCCATCGCCGGCGCCGAAAACACCGCCGGCGCTCTTGAAGCCACGGTGATCCGCCCAACCGCGGCAGGCCGTTCGGCGGGAATGCTGCGCGCGCTCGACATGAAGGGCGTCGCCGTCGGCGAGACGACGTTCGATCTGGGATCGGCGACAGAGACGCGCGCGCGTTTCGAACTGCCGCTTGAATTGCGCAACGACATCGCGCGGGTGGAGATCGCCGACGAACGCTCCGCCGGCGCCGTCACGCTGCTCGATTCGCGCTGGAAGCGCCGGCGTATCGGCGTCGTCTCGGGCGAGACCGCCGACACCGCGCAGCCCCTGCTGTCGCCGGCCTATTATATCGTCAAGGCCCTGTCGCCCTTCGCCGACGTGCGCGAGGCGCGACCGGGCCGCGGCGACCCCGTTCTCGCCCTGCTCGACGATCAGGTGTCGATCATGGCGCTGACCGATGTCGGCGTTGTCGCCGGCGCGGCGCACGACCGGCTCGCCAAATTCGTCGAGGATGGCGGCCTGCTCATTCGCTTCGCCGGAACGCGGCTGGCCAATTCGTCCGACGATCTCGTGCCCGTCACGCTGCGCCGCGGCGGCCGCGTGCTCGGCGGCGCCCTGTCGTGGGAGACGCCCAAGACCCTCGCGCCGTTCGATCGCGACAGTCCGCTGAATGGCATCAAGATCAGCAAGGAAGTCACGGTGACGCGTCAGGTGCTCGCCGAACCCGAGGCCGGCCTGCCCGGCAAGACCTGGGCGGCGCTCGCCGACGGTACGCCGCTCATCACCGCGGCGCGGCGTGGCAAGGGCCTCATCGTGCTCGTGCACGTGACCGCCGACACCACATGGTCGAACCTGCCGCTGTCTGGCGTCTTCGTCGATATCCTGCGACGCATCGTGTCGCTGTCGACCGAGACCGCCGGCGCGACGAAAGGCGATTCCGCCAACGCCGCGGTCGAACACGACGCCACCGTCGCGCCAACGCGCGTGCTTGATGGATTTGGCGCGCTCGGTCCGCCGCCGCTCTCCGCCCGGCCAATCCCGGCCAATTACGATGGCGGCGCGAGCGGCGAGCATCCGCCGGGCTTTTATGGCCCGCAGGACGCGCTTGTCGCGGTCAACGCGCTCGCGCCGGATGATCGGCTCGCGCCAGCCGATTTCAGGGGATTGAAACTCGAAATGGAAGCCCTGCGAAAATCCGAGCCCGTCGATCTGCGTCCGGCGCTCGTCGTTCTCGCCATGGCGCTGCTGCTCGCCGACGCTCTGGCCTCGATGTGGCTCGCCGGCGGCATTCGCCCGCGCGCCCGCAAGGCCGCCGTCGCCGCGCTCGCCATATTCATCATCGCGCTGGGCGTGATCTCGGCGCCCGACATCACGCGCGCGCAGAACGCGCCCGGCCGCGAGATCGACGCGGCGCTGAAAACGCGGCTCGCCTACATCGTCACCGGCGACGCGAAAGTCGACGAAGCAAGTCAGGTCGGCCTCGCCGCTCTCTCGCGTGTTTTGGCCGCGCGCACGGCGCTGTCGCCCGGCGATCCCGCCGGTCTCGACCCCGCGCGCGACGAACTCGCCTTCTATCCCTTCATCTACTGGCCGATTGTCGCCGATCGTCCCCTGCCCTCGACAGAGGCGGTCACGCGCGTCGCCAACTACATGAAGCAGGGCGGCATGATCGTTTTCGACACGCGCGACGCCCTGACCGCGCGACCGGATGGGCCGCCCTCGCCCGAACAGGTCTGGCTGCGCAAGGTGCTCGCCAATGTCGACGTGCCCGAGCTCGAACCCGTGCCGCGCGATCACGTCGTCACCAAGACGTTTTACCTGCTCGACGGATTTGTCGGCCGCACCACCATCGGCCAGACTTGGATCGAGGCGCTGCCGCCGGAGACGGGCGACGGAACAAATCGCCCCGTGCGCTCGGGCGACGGCGTGTCGCCGCTGGTGATCACGTCGAATGATCTGGCCGCGGCGTGGGCTGTCACGCGCAATGGCGAGCCGCTCTATCCCCTGACGCCGGGAACCAACCGCCAGCGCGAAATGGCCCTGCGCGGCGGCGTCAATCTGGTGATGTACACGCTCACCGGCAATTACAAGGCCGATCAGGTGCACGTGCGCGATCTGCTCGAAAGGCTGGCGCACTGATGACGAATTTCAATCTGTCGTTCGCGCCGCTGATTCCTCCGCCCTTGCTCATCGCGCTGGCCGCGATGGCGCTGATCGTCGTCGCGCTGATGATCTATTCGGGCCGGCGCGGCGCCTGGTTGCGCGCGCTCGGCCTCGCGCTGGTGCTGTTCTCCCTCGCCGACCCCTCGCTCGTGCGCGAGGATCGCGACCCGCTCAAGGACGTCGTCGCCGTGGTGCTCGACCGCAGCGCCAGCCAGAACATCGGCGAGCGCAAGGCGCAGACCGATCGCGCCCGCGACGAAATCGCCAGACAGCTCGAGTCCATGGGCAATATCGAGACGCGTTTCGTCGATGGCGGCATGAGCGACGAATCCGGCGCCGATGGCACCAAACTCTTCGGCGCGCTGAATTCCGCGCTGGCCGACGTGCCGCCCGAACGCGTCGGCGGCGCCATCATCGTCACCGACGGCGTCGTGCATGACATTCCCTTGAGCCCCGACGCGCTCGGCTTCAAGGCGCCGCTGCACGCCTTCATCACCGGCCACGCGGGCGAGCGCGACCGCCGCATTGAACTGGTCGAGGCGCCGCGCTTTGGCATCGTCGGCAAGGACCAGACAATCACCGCGCGCGTCATCGACAGCGACGACCGCGGCGAGCCGGTCAACGTTACCGTGCGCCGCGACGGCGAACTGATCACCACGTTGCGCGCCGCGCCGGGCGCGGCCTTCCGCGCCACGGTGCGCGTCGATCATGGCGGGCCGAACGTCGTCGAACTCGATGTCGCGCCGCTGCCGGACGAACTCACCCTCGTCAACAACAAGGCGGTCGTCACCATCGACGGCGTGCGCGACAAGCTGAAGGTTCTGCTCGTGTCGGGCGAGCCGCACGCGGGCGAACGCGCCTGGCGCAACCTGCTGAAGGCCGACGCCAACGTCGATCTCGTGCATTTCACGATCCTGCGTCCGCCGGACAAGCAGGACGGAACGCCGATCAACGAACTTTCGCTGATCGCCTTCCCCACCGCCGATCTCTTCGGTCGCAAGATCACCGATTTCGATCTCATCATCTTCGATCGCTACTCGAACCAGACCGTGCTGCCGCAGGTCTATTTCGACAATATCGTGCGTTACGTCCGCAACGGCGGCGCGCTGCTGATGGCGACGGGCCCCGACTATGGAACCGAGGAAGGCCTGTTCTACTCGCCGCTTGGCCGCATCGCGCCGGCCAAGCCGACGGGCGGCGTCATCGAGCGTCCGTTCCGCGCCAAAATTTCGGCCGAGGGCCTGAAACATCCTGTGACGCGCGATCTGCCGGGCTCGGAGTCGACCCCGCCCGCCTGGAGCGAATGGTTTCGTCAGGTCGCCGCGGAACGCACCCGCGGCGTGCCCGTGCTTACCGGCGCCGACGACAAGCCGCTGCTGCTGCTCTCGCGCGAGGGCAAGGGCCGCGTCGGCCTGCTGCTCACCGACCAGATGTGGCTGTGGGCGCGCGGCTTTCAGGGCGGCGGCCCGCACATCGAACTCATGCGCCGCGTCGCGCACTGGCTGATGAAGGAGCCTGAGCTTGAAGAAGAGGCGCTGCGCGCCACCGCGCGCGGACGCGATCTCACCATCGAGCGCCAGACGCTGAAGGACACGACGCCGCCCGTCGTCGTCACCTCGCCATCTGGCGCCAAACAGACCGTGACGCTCGCCACGTCCGAGCCCGGCGTGTCGAAGGCGACCATCAACGTCGCCGAATTCGGCCTCTACAAACTGAGCGACGGCGAACTCACCGCGCTCGTCAATGTCGGGCCGGAAAACCCGCGCGAGTTTCAGGAAGTCGTCTCGACGACCGACCATCTCAAGCCACTGGCGGAAGCCACCGGCGGCACCGTGCGGCGCATCGGAACCGGCGCCGGCGACGCCATAACGCTGCCGCGCTTCGCCGCCATGCGCGAAAGCCCGATCTACGGCGGCTCCGATTACATCGGGATCAAGCGCACCGGCGCGAGCGTGATCGTCGGCGTCGGCGTCGCCCCGCTGGCGATCGGCTTTGTCGGCCTGATCGTCCTGCTCGGCGGAATTCTCGCGGGCTGGCTGTGGGAGGGGCGGCGGGCGAGGGGGTAGGGGAGCGATCCTGTGAAGTGTCGCCAGCGGCTATTGACCGAAGTACGGCGACGGCATGACGGCTTATCGACCTATCGCGGACATTTCGGACGGTATGAATTTTTGGCCGCCCTTGTCGCTGATTGACCCGAAACGGACCTCGGCATGGGTTTCATCTGAATTTTGTTCACGTTGTTAAATCCTCGAAATGTGACCAAGCGCACATTCGGATGTCCGATGCACTCTCCGTGTGCGAAGCTAAGCGGCGCTGATTACGGGCTGCCCTCCGGAGACGGCACCTTAACGTGATATCTTGGAAGTTGCTTTCGTTTCCTGACGACGGCGATGGAATCGAAGAATTGAATACTTTCGATATCGGGCATCGTGGCCTCGGTATTTAGCCCTCTGGTTCGATAATGCCTGTGCATGTGATCGATTTTGTCTTTTAGGAATTCTATCGCCGTGCCGCGTCTCTTGAGTCCGCCTTCAAACGACGGCCAATAAGCCTTGTGCATGTCCTCGATTATATATAATCCTCCCTCGCTCAGAAGAGGGAACAAAGTACTGAAACTCGTGCGTTGGTGACTCGCCACGTGCGAACCGTCATCCAGGACAATGTCCAGGCCGCCCATCTCGCTCACAACATTTCGCAGAAATTGCGGGTCGTCTTGCGAGCCAATCCGGATGGCCGGCCCCCATTGGGTGATCCAGTTGCTATGTTA
>CAISJZ010000176.1 GCA_903885755.1 uncultured Hyphomicrobiales bacterium
ACGCGGTCTCCGTGCATGCCGATCGCCGCGATCGCGTCGTTGGAATGGTCGGAGAAGATCGCTTCGAGATTGGCCTTCTGCGCTTCGAGCGAGGCCTGAATTCGCTCCTGGTGGCTGTCGAGATGTTGCGTCAGTTCCTGGCGGGACTGGCGCAGAAGGTCGGATGCCGACATCGCGTGCGTCATCATGCTCGCCGCGACCTGATCGCCGGCCTCCGCGAGGTTCCGCGCCGAGGCGTCGAGCGACTCGCGTGTCGCGTGGACGCGTTCGGCATGTTCCATGCTGGCGCGATTGTTGGCCTCGATCAATTCCCGTTCCGCCTCGGCGAGAGTGGCGCGATGTTCGGCCGCCCGCTCGGCGATGGCGGCGGCGGCCATGTCGCTGGCGGCGGAAATATCCAAGTGCGTTGAAATGATCGCTTCACGCAATTCCGCTGCGCGCGTCGCATGCTCCTCCGAGGCCTGGGCGCCAAGCTGAACGAGTTCGCGTTCCGTGGCCGCGAGAGCCTCGCGATGCTCGGCGGCGCGCTCGGCGATGGCGTTGGCCGCGTGTCCGCTGGCCTCGACGATTTCGTGCTGGGCGGCCGTGAGAGCTTCGCGATGCTCCGCGGCGCGTTCGGCGATGGCGTTGACCGCGTGGTCGCTGGCCTCGACGATTTCGTGATGGGCGGTCGACAGGGCGTCGCGATGGGCCGAGGCGCGTTCGGAAATGGCGGCGATGACATGATCGCCGGCGTCGATGAGATCCTGATGCGAACCGCTCAGAACGTCGCGCACGGCGTTGGTGCGTTCGGAAATGGTCGCGGCGATCTGTTCGTGGGCCGCGGCCAGATGATCGTGGGTTTGCTGGACGAGGAGGCCAAACGCCTCGGTGCGTTCGCTGATCGAGCCGTGCAATTGATCGCCCACCGCTCCGATTTCATCGCGGGCTTGCCGCGCGGCCTCGTGGAACAGGCTGGTGCGCTCGCTCAACATCGCGGAAATCTGGTTGCCAGTTTCCGTGATCTCCGCGCGGGATCCGCGTAGGGTCTCGCTCATCGCGGTCGAATGATCCGCGAGCGTCGACGACAGGACGTCGGCGTGGTTCGCGAGCGAATCCGCGAGCGCCTTGCCATGGACGGCGATTGAGTCGTGGATTCGTTCGCTGGTGTCCGTCAGGCTCGCGGCGAAATGGTCGCCGCGAGAAGCCACCATGTCGGCGACGCGCGCGCCGGCTTCATCGAGCTTCGCGACGACGTCCTGTCCGCGCACGCCGAGATCGACGACAATCGTCTCGCCAGTGGCGCGAAGGCGATGGTCCAGATCCTCGGTGCGGTTAGCAAGCGCCTCGACGATCGAATTCGAAACTCCGTCGAGCTTGGAGCGCACGTCCTCGCCGGCGTTGGCGAGTGTGAGGCCGATTTCCTCGGCCTTCGCGCCAAGAGATGTCGTGACGCGGCCGGCCGCCGCGCTGACCTCGCGCGCGATCCGTTCGCCGGCTTCGGCGAGATCGCGCGAGATTGAATCCTGCGACGTGGTCAGGGCCTGTCGGACGTGCTCCGCGTTGGAGACGACCGCCTCCCGTTCCGAGGACAGCTCATCGATCAGCGAGCGCATGCGGCGTTCGTTGTCGGAATATGAGCTTTCGAGGTTGGCGACTTCCGCGCGCACCACGGTCTCGAGTTCGGAGGCCCGCGCAAGGGCGCGCTCGAGCCCGTCGCCCATGGAGGCGACCTCGCGGCGGATTGCCTGCGACAGGGTCACGACCTGATCAGCGACGAATGTTTCTGGGTCGGCGAGACGAACCGCGACCTCCGTCATGGCGCGGGCGGTCGCGCGCATTTCCTGAATGCGACGGGCCAGGGCCCCCGTCACGAAAAAGAAGACCACAGGGCCCAACGCCGCCAGGGTCAACATGGCGAGTTGCGGCAATGACAGTGGCGCCTCCGCGCGCTGGGCGAAGGCGTAGTAGCCGATCAGCGCGAGCCAGAGAACCGAACCCAGGGCGGCCGCCGCCAGCGGCGTCCGGCTGGGCTTGTATTGAAGGGCCTGAAGAATCTGGCCCACGGACCTGCGGTCGTCATTGGCGGGAGGCGTGGACGGGGTCGTCGCCGGCTTGGGCGAGGCGACCGTTGGCGCCGCCGAGTTCGTGGGGAGGTGGGTAGCAACGGTCGGAATTTCCAGGCCCGGCGCCTCGGGCAGGCGCGGCGTGGCGCGTTCGGTGGCGTCCGGGGCCATGACGCCGGGAGCCTTCTCGAAGTCTTTCAACGTGTCGGCGAAATCGGATTTGGCCTCTCCGGCGGGAAGGTTGAGAGCCTCCTCGATCGCGGAAAGCGCGACTTCCGTGGGATCGAGGGCTTGATTATTGGTGGCCATGTCCTGCCTCTTCAACGCAATTTACGGCGCGCGAGCGCCGAACCCGCGCGTGTCATCGCCGCCGCGACGTGACACGAGCCGTTATTAACCAATTAGCAATCTAGACCTAGCCGAGCGGGAATGAAACCTGCCCGACCCGCAATTCGCAAACGTCGTTAACGCGCTGTTCACCACGACGGGAGACATTTGGGGTTCATTCAGCCCGGCGCGGTCCTGGTTCGGGGCGCCGTTGGCGGGGAGATCGTGTATGTCCAGCGTCCTGAAGAAATCGATCGAAGACCGAGGCCCTGCCGCGTCCGCCGGTCGTGACGACGACCTACCGGTTTCCGGACGCCCCATTGATCTAGTCCATCTGGCGCGCCAGAGCCTTGGCGACAGGGCGCTGGAGACGGAGCTGCTGGTTCTGTTCGACCGCCAGGCCGCCCAGATCATGGCCCAGATTTCCGGCGCTTCTCCGTCCAGCGACCGCAAATTTGTCGGCGATCTCGCCCACACTCTGAAGGGCTCCGCCCGCGCCGTTGGCGCCATCGGGGTCGCGGCCGCTGCCCGCGCCTACGAGGACGGTCTTGAAACCGGAAACATCAACGGGCGCCTGGACAAGCTCGCGGGGACCGTCGCCGAGGCCCGCGCGGCGATCGCCGATCTCCTGACCGAGCGCTGAATCGCGCCGGAAACCGCTCGCCAAACCCATTGGCTGTCTGTAAGAGGGCGCGGCTCGGCCATTTGCCTGGCCGGCCCCTTTTTCGCGCGTCGCGCCGACACAGAGATCACCGCCGATGACCCAGATCACTTTTATCGATGCTTCCGGCAAGTCCCGCCAGGTCGAGGCCGAAGACGGCTCCACGGTCATGGAAACCGCCCTGCGCAACTCCATTCCGGGGATCGAGGCCGAATGCGGCGGCGCCTGCGCCTGCGCCACTTGCCACGTCTATGTGGACGAGGCCTGGGTCGGCAAGTTGCCGAAGCCCGAGCAGATGGAAGAAGACATGCTGGATTTCGCCTTCGATGTCCGCCCGACCTCGCGACTGTCCTGCCAGATCAAGGTGAGCCCTGCGCTCGCCGGCCTCTCGGTCACGACGCCGGAAAAGCAGGGCTGATCGCCTGACCTGATCGCGGGCTCGCGGCTTGCGCGCGCCCGGCGTCTCGCGCAATCTTGGCTGAACGAAACCGGGATCGCCGCCGCGCCCGTGGCGGCCCGCCGGATCGAACGGGAGGATGGCCATGCGCGCGCGCCTGTTTTTCTGTGTGATATTCGCGTTGTCCGGCGTCGCCTCCGCGCTGGCCGAGGTGAAAACGCGCCTCGTGGACTACAAACAGGGCGAGACGCCTCTCGAGGGCTATCTCGCCTGGGACGACGCCTTCACCGGCAAGCGGCCCGCCGTTCTGCTCATTCATCGTCGCGACGGCATGTCCGACCTGACGCGAAGCAACGCCGCGGCGATCGCGAAGCTGGGATACGTTGTTCTGGCCGCCGATATTTTTGGCAAGGCGATCCGTCCGAAGGACGAGACCGAAGCGATCGAGCAATCCGGCATTTACAACAAGGATCGGCCCCTGATGCGAGCGCGGGCGCTGGCCGGCCTTGAGACGCTGGGGAAGGAGGCCACGGTCGATCCCGCGAAAATCGCCGTCATCGGCTACTGCTTTGGCGGCACGGTCGGCGTGGAGTTGATCGAAACCGGCGCTCCGGTCCTCGGCTTGGTGTCCGTGCATGGCTCGTTCCGGGGTTTCCAGACCGGCGCGGCCAAAAACATTTCGGGAAAGGTGCTGATCTTGCACGGGGCGGAAGACAAGGTCGCGCCCCTTTCGGAGGTCGATCTGCTGATGAAGGACCTTCGCGAGACGAAGATCGACTGGCGGCTGGAGCTCTATGGCGGCGCCGATCACGGCTTTACAACGCCGGTGGGCGTTTACAACGAGCGCGCCAACGCCCGGGCCTGGACCGCGACGCAAGCCTTTTTCGCGGACGTTCTGGGGAAGTAGGCTGACTCGCCGATGGATGTCGCTGTGCGCCACGCTTCAGGCCCGAGCGCGCGAGGCGCTTGCCTCTTGTTAAATCGGTATTTTAAAGAACATTACTTGCGGAGAGGGATGCCGCCAAACTATGATTCCGAGCGTTCCCCATCATACCCGGCATAACTCATTTAATGGTTTAAAAAAAGGCGATTATTTGCATTCCGGTCCCGCCGCGTCCCGACAGCTAACCCAACTATCATTGTCTGCTGATAGGGCAAATGCTAGGGCAGGATCATCGTGAATTTCCGTCGAAGGCTTTCATCGGGGGCAGTGTGGCGGCCTTGCCGTGCAAGGACCTTCCGGCGTTCGTGAACGAACTGCGGCAACGTCAATCCATGGCCGCGCTCGCGCTGGAATTCTGCATTCTCACGGCCGCGATGTCTGGCGAGGTTCTGGGCGCGCAGCGGCATGAAATTGACCGCAAAGCCTTTGTCTGGACGATCCCGGCCGAACGCATGAAGGCGGGCAAGGAGCATCGGGCGCCACTCGTGAAACGCGCGGTCGCCATCCTCAAGGATATGAAAAAGCTCAAGTCGACGGGTCCAATCTTCCCAAGCAAGAGGAAGGACCAGCCATTGTCGAGCACGGCCATGGCGATGCAGCTGAGGCGGATGAACCGAAGTGACATTACGGTTCATGGGTTTCGTTCGAGCTTCCGAGACCGGGTATCGGAGGAGCCCCACTTTCCCCGCGAAATCGCCGAACACGCGCTTGCACACGGGATCGAGGACAAGACCGAGGCTGCTTACCGGCGAGGGGAGGCGCTGGAGAAGCGTCGAGATCTCACGCTGGCATGGGACCGATTCGTCGGCTCGGCGATTTCGCCAATATGACCGACGGAGAACGCGCCGTCAGTGGATTGTGTGAATATCGACCAGGCCCAGACCGTCAATAGCGCGGTCTCTGTCGGCCTCGACCTTTCGTAGTTGCCCTTCAAGCAAGTCGGTGCTGCTCTTGCTCGACCCCATGAGAACAATGCCGCCAAGACCGAGTCCGACGCCGATCATCATCAGATTTGGGCTGAATCGCAGGAGGCCGACGACCAGGGCGACCAGAAGCAACGCCCCGACGATGGCGGCGATCTTGCCCGCGTTCATGAGCTGCCGGCTCCGCTGAATGGATTCAGCAAGTTCGTCGATCCGCAGTTCCATTTGCTCGATTTGGTCCATGCCAGTCCAGCACGTTCGGCGCGCAAGTCACGTTAGCGTTCCGTCCGAGAAAGTCCGCGGCTGTTAGGAAAGCCGCGAGTATCGTGGTATTGGGCCAGGCCGGCGGCCGCCGGTCAAGACGATAGGACTTACGATGGCTACCGGTACCGTGAAGTGGTTTAACGCCCAAAAGGGCTTTGGTTTCATTCAGCCCGATCAGGGCGGCACGGATGTTTTCGTGCATATTAGCGCCGTCGAGCGGGCTGGGCTCAGCGGCTTGAACGAGAACGACAAGATTTCCTACGAAATCGTCGCCGACAAGCGGAGCGGCAAGTCCAGCGCCGACAATCTGAAAAAGGTCTGATCCGAAAAAGAGGCTCCGCGTCGAAATTGACGTGGAGCCTTGCTATTTTTGGCGCGCGGTAGCGAAAGAGCCACCGCGTCCGGTCGCGCGCTTGCCTGAATCAGGGAATGCGCCCGGGCAGTTCCCCCTTAAGCGACCTTCAAGGTGGTCGGCGGTACGCCCCTTCGCGAAAGTGGCGTTCGAACTCGCATCGGCGCAACAGCCATTGTCTGATGGGTCTTGCAGTAGGTCGCATCGACCGAGCAGTCAGAGCCGCAGAATCGGAAAGTGACGAGATCATGTGGGTCGTCCTTGCTGCAGTCGTCATCGTCGCGACGGGCGGAGCCTATTGGGGATGGCGAGTCTACAGCCTGGACCCGCTGGCGGGCATCCAAACGGCGCAAGTCATGAAAGGCGATATCGAAATCTCGGTTTTGGCGACAGGCACCTTGCGGCCCGTGAAGCTCGTGGCCGTTGGAGCGCAGGTGTCGGGCCGGCTCACCTCAATGAAGGTCGCCGTCGGTCAGGCAGTGAAGAAGGACGATCTCATCGCCGAAATCGACAACCTCGCCCAGGTCAACGCCGTAAAGACCGCCGCTGCGTTCCTGAACAGCGTGGGCGCGCAACTGAACGAAAAGCAGGCTACGCTGGTCTATGCCAAGGCCGCCATGTCGCGCGAGGAGATCACCTTGGCGCAAAAGGCAAGCCAACTCGCCGGATTGAGCCCAGGCGATCTTTTTGACCGTTGCGAACGGCCGGCGATCATTTGCGCGTTGAGCGGCCAGGCATTTTGACTTCGGCCCTCGAGGCTTGGAGTTCGAAATGTTCCAACCGGGATCGGAATGCCCCTCAACCGACCGCGCGGCGGAGAAACCCTGGCAAGTGGCGATCTCCCATTCGGTGTTTGACTTCGCGGGCGTGACGGGGACGTGGCACAACTCGGCCTTGCAATGTTCGGGTTGCGGCATGGTTTATTCCTGGATCGACGGGATCAAAGCCAAGCGCGGCCATCTCAACTCCAAGGTTCTCGGCGAATGTTTGCGACCGATTCACGGCCGGGCTCGGTTGGTCCACAGCCCCGTTCGCGCCCGCACTTGACTCAAATCGTTATGGAAACACCTTCGCGCTCGAAGTTCATCGAGTACACGCGCGGCGTTCAAAGCTTATGCTTTCAGGCTCCACCCCAAAAAAAGCCGGTCCGGCAATGCCGGACCGGGCATAATTTGGACGTTTTCCGATTCAGCCTCTCCGCATGTGCCGATGATGGCGATGCCGATGGTGCTTGACTGGTGCGGTTTGCGGAGCCGCGGATGGCAACCCGCCAGGCTGCATGCCGGGTTTGACCGATCCGTTGGAGCTTTCCTGCGCTTGGGCCAACGATAGACCGGCAACGAGGGCGAGGGAGGCGAGGGCAGCGAGCAGGCTCGTTTTCTTCATCGTGTTTCTCCAGGTTTGACCGCATTGACAGGACTTCACAGTGGCAATGGTGTGGTATCAGATGCAGGCCCTCCCTCTCCAGCCCCGGAAAATACTCACGTCGCGCGTGGCGACCGAAGTAGGCATGTCAATTGAGTTCGTTTTTCGCTTCTTTCGAAATCGGCATTCCCGATATTGAAAATGCGGAAATCGGCGTGGGTCTTGTGGTCGGGAGAAACGCAGCTTGTCAGTTACATCACTTCGAGGATTAGAAAAGTTGGACCCGCGCCGCGTTTGTCAGGAGGTTTCCTGACGTAACGGAGTCAGAGTACAAGGCTTGGACGGCCAGCGATACGAAATGACAACGGCTCTACGCCACCCGCGGTAGCGCGAAAGCCAACCTTGAACTAGCATTCCAGGTGGCCCCATAAGTGGGGGCCGATCCAAGGACAAGACGATCGCGTCTGACGACCACAATGCAAGCAATGATGAATGATGGCCGTTTCGCGCTCTAGCAATCCGATATTCCACGACGATACGGGTGGTCGATGACAATTGGGGCAGTTGTCGCATTGCTGGCGATCATGGCATTGATTGCGGCGGTTCTGGGGATCGAATTATTTATCGGTGGGAAGATCCTTGATCTGCTCACTCGATGTGTCAGGATTCTCCGCAATCTCATGACGCCAAAGGGCTAAAATTGGCGTTTGGTTAGCCCAAACGCGGTTGTTGGTCGAGCCCGCGCGGAGAGCCTGGGCATACGCAATTTCCGGGGCTGACAAAACCAAATATCAAGCTCGTCGGAAGCCGACTTTGCATCACATCTCATTTTCCTATCCAGCCGTGATCACACCCAAACCTGCTCGGTGCTGGTCCACGGCAGATCGAGGGCTTCGGCGACGGCCCGACGGGTGACTTCCGCGATCGCCGAGCGGGTCGAAAAGATCGTTCGAACGCCGTTGCCAAATCTGAAGTCGAGCCCCGCAACGCCTCGGGGTTGCGGTCGACGACGGAAACGTTTGCCCGATCATTCGCCTCAATCGTCCCGAATCATCCCTGTGGTGACGGGATCATCCCAAGGCGTCACCACGCGGCTTGATCGGGCCAATGATAGGGCGAAATTTACGGTACTTCTGAAAACTCTTTATATACCAATTTGTTAATGCGGATAACTGGCGGAGAGGGAGTCCGCTTCATGTAAGTTCGCGATTATTCGCCACCGATCGAAATACCCCCGTAAAATAAGGCAAAATTGCACCCCAATGTCCGTGCACGTTCATTGCAATTCGCCCCATTCCGCGATACAAGTATGGGTAGAAGGATGGGTGTCCAATGGCGCGAGAACACAAAAAGCTAAACGCCCTTATGGTCAGCCGGGCCAAGGAGCGCGGCTACTACGCAGACGGAGGTGGCCTGTACCTCCAAGTCAGCGCCAGCGGCGCGAAGTCATGGGTTTTCCGCTTCAAAAAAGAGGGCAAGCTGCGTGAGATGGGCCTCGGCCCCGCCCATACCATCACGCTCGTCGAGGCACGCGAGCAAGCTATCGATTGCCGCAAGCAGCGTCTACTCGATATTGACCCCATCGAGGCACGGCGCGAAGGAGAGGCCGCCAACAGGCTCGCCAAGTCCAAGGAGATGACATTCCGGCAGTGCGCAGAGGCATACATCGACGCCCACAAGGCCAGCTGGTCCAATGCCAAGCACGCAGCGCAATGGCCCTCGACCCTGCAAACGTACGCCTATCCGGTCTTCGGCGAGGCACCTGTGCAATCGATCGACGTGGGGCTTGTCACGAAGGCCATCGAGCCAATTTGGCAGACCAAGACCGAAACCGCTTCTCGCTTGCGGGGTCGAATAGAGTCCGTCCTAGATTGGGCCGCCGTTCGCGGATTCCGTCAGGGAGACAATCCCGCCCGCTGGAAAGGCCATCTCGACAAGCTCCTTCCCCAGCGCGAAAGAGTCCAAAGGGTCGTACACCATGCGGCTCTACCTTATTTGGAGATCGGCGCATTCATGGGCCTGTTGCGAGAACAGGGAAGCACTTCGGCCCTAGCCCTTGAATTTTTGATCCTGACAGCAACGCGGACGAATGAAGTAATAGGCGCAACTTGGGCGGAGTTCGATCTAGACGCGGCCCTTTGGACCATTCCTGCCACTCGTATGAAGGCAAAGCGCGAACATCGCGTGCCGCTTTCAAAGCCCGCGCTCGCACTGGTGCGCAACCTACACGCAAATCGATCCAGCGATTTCGTCTTTCCGGGAGCCAAGGCGGACAGGGCGCTTTCAAATATGGCCCTTCTTATGCTTCGAAAGCGCATGAAGCGGGACGGTCTGACCATCCACGGCTTTAGGTCAACCTTCCGCGATTGGGCTGCTGAACGAACTAACTTCCCCCGGGAAGTCGCGGAACATGCGCTAGCTCATTCGCTTCCTAATAAAGTTGAAGCCGCGTATCAGCGGAGTGATCTCTTCGAAAAGCGACGATTGATGATGGAGGAGTGGGCGACGTTTTGCGATTATCCAATCGTCACAGGCCAAGTTGTTTTGATTGCCTCGAAGCGAGCCGAGTCAAATGCGCGATAGACGGCCTTCGTCGGACGTGGCCAGTTCTAGCAATATTGGTGAAAGCGAACTTGAGTTCGAAAAGGCTTGCAAAGCTGCGATTGAAAAGCTCGGTTTGGAAAAGTCCCTCAGTGTTTGGTCAAGGGCTGTACGCGCCATATCGAAGCCCAAAGGCAGGCCGCCGAAATCACAGTTGGAGAATTGGGAGGCGAACCTACTAAATATTTATGATCATATGGCCTGCGATCCGGGGCCGGAAACCCTAGTGAGGCACTTGGCTGAAATCACCTACGAATTCCAACCCGGCGTTGCAAACAGTGTTGAGGCTTTGGAAAAGCGAATTCGGAGATTGATTAAGAAACGCGACTCCGGAACAAATAAAAGCAGAGCGACCGGATGGTCCGCCGTTGTATCGGCTAGTTCGGGGACAAAAAGTCAAACCTAATTTATGTCCTTCGCCATTCATGCGTACACGTGCGATGCATTTTTCGTTCGCCGGATTCATGCGGCAAATGGAGAACGCCATGAGTGGAAACGACGCAATTAATCCCATCACTGTAACGGTAAGTGCCGCACAGAAGTTTTCTGGCTTGGGCCGAACAAGTCTCTATGGCCTGATGTCGAAACAGAAAATCAAATCCATCCGCGTCGGCACCCGGCGGCTTATAATTTTTGAAAGCCTTAAGGCCTTTCTTTCATCTTCGGAGGGCTAAGATGTCTAGGCGTCCAGACAGGCACCAATCCGAACTCGAAGTAGCCCACTTCATTGCGCTCAAGATATTGATCCAAGCAATAATCGGTCTCGGTTACGATCCAGACGGCCTCACGTCTGAATTCCTTCTAGCTGCAAAAGAAAATTCAGATTTTGGCGCGCAAAGTTGTGCGACGATGTTGCGCGGACTTGCGAATAGTATTTCACCTTCACCAAATGCGCCCACGACTTGACAATTGCCGCGTACAACTCGGCGTTTCTGATCTGCCAGTCAGTGCGGCCTTTTATTGCGCTTAGCGGATCAAGACAACAATAAGAAACGCAGCTTGGTAATACGTCTACCAACAAAATGTATCCCGCGGAACTTCTTTTCGCACTGTCCCGACGTGACCCGGCCGAAGACTTAGCCTTCGACGCCTTTAACAAACGCGCTTCCTCGCCGACCAATGAGCGAAATTAAATGTCAGTGCCGCCGCGCCTTCTATCGCTTGCCGAACTTGATGCTATGCCCGATCTCGAATGGCTCATTGATGGTGTGTTGCCTACCAACTCCCTATGCGTACTCTTCGGCGTGCCCGGTTGCGGAAAAAGCTTTGTCGCCCTGTCGATGGCGTTGACTGCCTCAGTCGGCGATAGATGGCTTGGGCGAGACACTCGGCGAATATGCTCTCTCTACATCGCCGCCGAAGGCGTTCTAGGCATGAAATACCGCGTGCGAGCATTCAGCCGCCGCCACCCAGTCGAATCCCAAGGACTGCGGCTATATCCCGACGCAATCCAAATAGCCGATCCAGCGGCGCGCGCTTCAGTCGTGGCCGATCTTCGAGCACAAAATTTCACCCCAAACCTGATCATCATCGACACCCTGGCCAGAGTCGCTATTGGAAAGGATGAAAATAGCTCCAGAGACATGGGGGAGGTTGTCGCCGCTGTCGACGCGCTCCGGAAGGAATTCAGCGCCACAGTCCTTCTCATCCATCACACGCGTAAGGACGGCGGTTCCGAACGTGGGTCCAGCGCATTGCGGGGCGCAGCGGACGTCATGATCGAATGCAAGGCGTCGGCCGATTACGAATACGCTGTCGAACTTCAATGCAGCAAAATGAAAGATGCAGAACCCTTTGAAGACATTTCGATCGGCCTTGAACGAGTTAAACTAGACAACGGAAAAAGCTCATTGGTTGTTCGTCCTATGCCGCCGCTATTGGATCGAATTCTAAAGGGCAAGGGTCCAAAACCAACGCCCTCTCGTGCGACTGAAATCGCGGAAGTTCTGGCGAGCGATTTTGGTCAATCAGGCGCGACACACGGCGAGCTTAAATTGGAATGTGTGAAACGACTGGGGATAAGCCAGGCAACTTTCAATCGTACCTTGCCGAATGCTGTCATGGAGAAGGTCTGTCCGTCTTCAGAACATTTGGCGCAACTGGCGGCGTAAATTAGCGGAGAGCGGGCCTCGTCTTGGGTTGGATATTATGCGGCGAGCTTGCGGTTTTGCAAGCGCCGATGCTCGATGGTCTGTCGCTTGATCTTTTCTCGCTGTTTGATGATCGCGGGGGCTCTACCGAAGTAGGCGTCGGCGGGCGTCACGTTGTTCAGGCTCTCGTGATAACGCTGGTGGTTGTAATGCTCGACGAAGGCTTCGATCTGGGCCTCCAGGTCGCCGGGCAGAAAGTAGTTCTCCAATAGGATTCGGTTTTTCAGCGTCTGGTGCCAGCGCTCGATCTTGCCTTGGGTCTGGGGATGCATCGGGGCGCCGCGCACGTGGCTCATCTTGTTGGCTTCGATGTATTCCGCCAGCTCGCCAGCGATGTAGCTGGGGCCGTTGTCGCTGAGCAGCCTGGGCTTGTGCAGCACCGTGGCGTTGTCGCAGCCAGAGGCCTCAAGGGCGAGGTCCAGCGTTTCGGTGACGTCTTCGGCCCGCATGTTGGTGCATAGTTTCCAGGCGATGATGTAGCGCGAGAAGTCGTCGAGCACGGTCGACAGGTACTTCGTTGCCGTAAATGGCGATGTTCAAATCGGCTGGTGCAGAATGGAGGCGAATGGCTGGAATGTGAGGGATATGGATGAAATGCATCTGTCGGGCCCGTTCAAGGACGCCATGGAAGCAATCTCCGCCGGGAAAGAGGCGCTCTCAGATGAAGGGGGGGCCTCAAACCCCGGCTGGTGAGCTAGACCCGCTTTAAGCAAGCATAGAAATTTTCGGTGTACGCGAACGCTAAGGGCAACCCTGTACCCCACCAAGTGGGCCACCGGGCAAACAAAGCGGCAATGAACGCAGCAATTTAATAACGCAAAAATCGA
>CAISJZ010000177.1 GCA_903885755.1 uncultured Hyphomicrobiales bacterium
CTTGGCCTCGACGGACTCGATGGTGAATTTCGCCTGTTCCAGCGCCTGTTTGAAGGCCTCGGCTTCCTCGCCGGCGCCGATGTCGAGGCGCGTGATCTTGCGTCCGTCCGCGCCGACAAGGCGCGCGGTGAAGGCCGCTTTATCCTTGGTCAGGAGATGCGCGACGAGGGACCAGTATTCGCGCTTGACGAATTTCTCGATCTCAAGCTCGCGGTCGCACACGAGGCGCAAAGCCACCGACTGAACCCGTCCCGCGGAACGGGCGCCCGGCAGCTTGCGCCACAACACCGGCGACAGGTTGAAGCCGACGAGATAATCGAGGGCGCGGCGAGCGAGATAGGCGTCGACCAGCGCGCCATCAATCTCGCGCGGCTGCTTCATCGCGTCGAGAATGGCGCTCTTGGTGATCGCGTTGAAGACAACGCGCTCGACCTTCTTGTCCTTCATGACCTTTTTGCCACGCAGGATTTCCAGCACGTGCCAGGAAATCGCCTCGCCCTCGCGATCCGGATCGGTCGCCAGAATGAGCTTGTCGGCGTGTTTCACCGCGGCGGCGATTTCGGTCAGGCGCTTGCCCGCCTTGCCATCGACTTCCCACAGCATGGCGAAGTCATTGGCCGGATCGACCGAACCGTCCTTGGCCGGCAGGTCGCGCACGTGGCCGAACGAGGCGTAAACCTCATAGTCCTTGCCAAGGTATTTGTTGATCGTCTTGGCCTTGGCCGGCGATTCAACGATGACGACATTCATGCCGTGAAACTTTCTGTATGTCAGTTAGTCACCGCGTTAAATCCGGCAAAATCAATGGCTTGTTAGCGGACGCTTGCCAGTCGCGGAGCCCACGAGGGGAGGTCTGATCGGCCGGGAACATGGTGGAGGGTCGCCGGTCTGTCAAATCGGCCGTCCGTCGTGGGGCGGAAACCGCCGTCTCCGGCGCCGCCTGCGAGAGCCGCCTGGCGCGCCAGATTGGCCCGTCAAATTCGCGACATTGCGGGGCGAATTTCGTGGGGTTGGGGACATCATCCGCCTGGCGCTTGCCTCTGGCGGAGCGCGGGGCCTATAGACCGGGGCTAATGGCAGATTCTCCGGCGACTCCCGTGTTCCCTCATCGGCATCTTCTCGGCATCGAGGGCATGTCGGCGAGCGATATCGTGACGCTGCTCGACATGGCGGAGGCCGCCGCGCCGTTGTCCCGTCAGGTCAACAAAAAGCGCGACACACTGCGCGGGCGCACGCAGATCAACCTGTTCTTCGAGGCCTCGACGCGTACGCAGGCGTCTTTTGAACTGGCCGGCAAACGCCTCGGCGCCGACGTGATGAACATGTCGGTCTCGACCTCCAGCGTGAAGAAGGGCGAGACGCTCATCGACACGGCGGTGACGCTGAACGCCATGCGGCCCGACATTATAATAGTGCGTCACCACCAGTCGGGCGCGGTCGAGCTGCTGGCGCGCAAGGTCGACTGCTCCGTCGTCAATGCTGGCGATGGTTCGCACGAACATCCCACGCAGGCTTTGCTGGACGCGTTGACCATTCGGCGCCGCAAGGGACGCATCGAAGGCCTCACCGTCGCCATCTGCGGCGATGTGCTGCATTCGCGCGTGGCGCGCTCGAACATGATCCTGCTGTCGGCGCTCGGCGCCCGGGTGCGGGTTATCGCTCCCTCGACACTGCTGCCGACCGGAATCGAGCGCATGGGCGTCGAGGTGTTTCGCGACATGCGGGCGGGATTGAAGGACTGCGACATCGTCATGATGTTGCGATTGCAACTGGAGCGCATGAACGGCGCCTTCGTGCCGTCGCTGCGCGAATATTCGCGCTTCTACGGGCTCGACCGGGAGAAGCTGGCGCTTGCGAAGCCCGATGCGCTGGTCATGCACCCCGGCCCGATGAACCGCGGCGTCGAGATTGAATCCGCGGTCGCCGACGGCGCGCAATCGCTGATCACCGAACAGGTCGAGATGGGCGTCGCCGTGCGCATGGCGGTGCTTGACGCGCTGTCGCGCCATTTGCCGAACAATTGAGGCGCCAGATGCATCCCGCGCCCATCGCCCTCATCAACGCCCGCCTTGTCGACCCCGCCACGGGTCTGGAAACGCGCGGCGGGGTTCTCGTCGGGGACGCCATTATTAAGGACATCGGCGCGGGCGTGACGGCGGCGAACGTCGGCGATGCGCGGATCATCGACTGCGCGGGCGACGTGGTTTCGCCCGGCCTCATCGATATGCGCGTTTTCGTCGGCGAACCCGGCGCGGAACATCGCGAGACGATCGCCAGCGCCAGCGCGGCGGCCGCGGCCGGCGGCGTCACCACGATTGTCGCCATGCCAGACACGAACCCGCCCATCGACGATCCGGCGGTTGTCGATTTTCTGCAACGCCGCGCGCGCGATACCGCGAAGGTGCGCGTTCTGCCGTCGGCGGCGCTCACCAAGCGGCTCGAGGGCAAGGAAATCGCCGAGTTCGGCCTGTTGCGGGAAGCCGGCGCCGTGGCCTTCACCGACGGATTCCACTCCATCCGCAATTCGCAGGTCATGCGCCGCGCCATGACCTACGCGCGCGATTTCGACGCGCTGGTGATGCACTACGCCGAGGATCGCGATCTCGCGGGTTCCGGCGTCATGAACGAGGGCGAACTGGCGAGCCGTCTCGGGCTCGGCGGCATTCCTGCGGAGGCCGAGGCTATGGCGCTCGATCGCGACATGCGCCTCGTCAACATGGTGCGTGGACGCTATCACGCGGCGCTGATTTCGACGCGCATTTCGCTCGATGTCATCGCGCGCGCCAGGGCGGTGGGCCTGCCGGTGACCTGTGGCGTCTCGATCAACCATCTCACGCTGAACGAAAACGACATCGGCGAATACCGCACCTTCTTCAAGCTGGCCCCGCCGCTGCGCCACGAGGACGACCGCCGCGCGCTGGTCGAGGCGCTGGCCGCGGGCCTGATCGACGTCATCGTCTCGGATCACAATCCGCAAGATGTGGAGACCAAGCGCTTGCCGTTCGGCGAGGCCGAGAATGGCGCGATCGGCCTCGAAACCATTCTGGCCGCCGGGTTGCGGCTGGTGCATTCGGGCGACGTGACCCTGCCGCGTTTGCTGGCGGCGATGACGATTCGCCCGGCGGAGATTTTGCGCTTGCCTCAGGGCCGGCTGGACAAGGGCGCGCCCGCCGATCTCATCCGCTTCGATCCCGACGAGCCTTATGTCGTCGACGCCGCGGCGCTGCATTCGCGCAGCAAGAATACGCCCTTCGAGGACGCGCGGATGCAGGGCCGCGTGAAACTGACCATGGTTGCCGGGGCCATCGTTCACGAATAGTCTGCCAGCCGGGATGTTTTCGGGGCGGAACGATTGTTGATATCCATTGCCGACTTCGCGGGGCTGATACTCGGCTATCTCCTGGGCTCGATCCCCTTCGGCCTCGTGGTGACGAGATTCGGCGGCGCTGTCGATCCACGCACCATCGGTTCGCACAACATTGGCGCGACGAATGTCCTGCGAACAGGCCGCAAGGATCTCGCGGCGGCGACATTATTACTGGATGCGCTCAAGGGAACGGTCGCGGTGCTGATCGCGGCGCGATGGGGCGAGGGAGCGGCGCTCGCGGCGGCGCTCGGCGCCTTTCTCGGACATCTCTATCCCGTCTGGCTTTCGTTCAAGGGCGGCAAGGGCGTCGCGACATTTCTGGGATGTCTGCTCGGCCTTTACTGGCCGGCGGCGCTGGTCTTTGCCGCCGTCTGGCTCGGCGTCGCCGCGACGTTGCGCTATTCCTCGGCCGCCGCGCTGTGCGCGAGCGTCGCCGCGACATTGTCGCTGTTCGCGTTTGGCCTGCGTCCCGCGGGCGCTTTGTTCCTGATCCTTACGACGCTGCTTTTTCTCAAGCATCGCGAAAACATTTCGCGGCTCCGGGCGGGAACGGAGAGCAGGATTGGCGGCAAATCGTGAGCGGCTCGACGCTCACCGACGCGCAGCGGCTTGACTGGCTGCGGCTCATCCGGTCGGAGAGCATCGGCCCCAAAACCTTTCGCGTGCTCATCAACCGATATGGTGGCGCCAGCGCCGCGCTCGACGCCTTGCCGGGCCTCGCCGCGCAGCGCGGGCGTCCGATCAGGGTCGCCACGCGCGAGGAATGCGAGAAGGAACTGGATGCCGTCGCCGCATTCGGCGCGCGGATGATCGCCGTTGGCGAGAGCGATTACCCGCCGGCCCTGCGCGCCATCGACGCGCCGCCGCCGCTGATTTCCATGCGCGGCGAAGCGCCGGTCCTGCAACGCCCGATGGTGGCGATCATCGGCTCCCGCAACGCGTCGGCCGCTGGCCTCGCCTTTTGCGAGCGCCTGACGCGCGATCTCGGCGCCGCGGGCTTCGTTGTCGTCTCCGGTCTCGCGCGCGGTATCGACGCGCGAGCGCATCGTTCGGCGCTCGGCGCGGGAACCGTCGCCGTGCTCGCCGGCGGCTTGGATAAATTATATCCCGCCGAACATGCCGAACTCGCCGAGGAAATTCTCGAACGCGGCGCCTGGATCAGCGAAATGCCCATTGGCTGGGAACCGCGCGGGCGCGATTTTCCCAGGCGAAATCGCCTCGTGTCCGGTCTCGCGCTGGGTGTCGTGGTGATCGAGGCGGCGCGTCGTTCGGGTTCGCTGATCACCGCGCGGTTCGCGGGCGAGCAGGGCAGGGAACTCTTCGCCGTGCCGGGATCGCCGCTCGACCCGCGCTCGGAAGGCACGAACGGATTGTTGCGCGACGGCGCGACGCTTTGCACGCGGGGGTCGGACGTGATCGATGCCCTCGCGCCACTCGTCGAAAGCGGTCCGCGACCGCGGACGCTGCTGGAGGAAGATGAAAGTCGCGAACCGACGGAACCATTGTGGGATGAGCTTGATCTGGTTTACGTGGGCGATACGCCGCGAACTGAAAGCGGTCACGAGATGGACGAGTCGGAAGCGTCCCCGCTTGCCGGCGCAAACGCCCGAAGGCCACTGGATGGCGATACGCTCAAGCGCATTCGCGAATTGATGGGGCCGACGCCGGTGGCGGTTGACGATCTCGCGCGGGCGGCGGCGCTGCCGGTCGCCGATGTGCGGGTGGCCTTGCTCGACCTTGAGATGTCAGGTCGGCTGGAGCGGCATGGCGGCGGACTGGTTTCCCTGACGCCTGAGACGTCCGTGTAAGGCCAGCTGACGTTTCAGGCTGTCGGCGGCTCGGTAAAGCCCTGGCGAGCGACGACCTCGGCCTCGGTGCGCGCGATAGATAGGAGATAGGCCAGCAGATCGAGGCGGGCCTTTGCCGCCATGGCCATCATTTCGCCAGTCATTTGCGCGATATAGCCGGCGATTTCCGCTTCGGCGCGCTCCCGTTCCGAGCGCGCGGGCGCTGGACGGAGCGGCGCGAGCGGACGCCGGCGCGACGAGAGCGATGGTTTTCCCGGGCTGGAGAAGTTCATGAACGTGGCCTCGATCCGGCGCATTCCGCTCGCCCGTCCGCCCGGGCGATTCCCCACAAATGCAACCTATAAGGGTAAACATTAACACAACCTATGAGGGTATCAATAGTCATTTTTGATCCTGGGTTGAAGCTGGCGCCAAATGCCAACGCTACTCTTGGAGCTTTGCCGTTCAGCGGGGGTTCAGCTTGAATGGTTAATGTACGAACCATGGTCTACCCGCTCCGGGAGGGACCAACAGGAGTTAAGTCCATGTGGCTCGGCAACAAACGCTGGACGGCGGTGGCGCTCATCTCGTCCATTCTCACGGTGTCTTCCGCTGACGTCGGCTTTGCCGCGCCCATGAGCGTGGCGGGACCGTCGGTGCTTCAGGCGTCCTCGCAACGCGTGGAGCAGGTGCGCTACCGCGTGCATCGCCGCGCGCCCCTGCGTCGGCATCGGCGCCATGGTCGTCGCGGTATCGGTCCGAACGCGGTGTTTGGCATGTTCGGCGCGGTGCTGGGCGCGGCCATCGCGAACAGCCGCCGCGGCGACGATGGCTATTATTACGAAGACGCTCCCGCGCCCGTCTACGCGCCCGCGCCGACGTATTATTACGATCAGCCCGGCTATTACGACGGGGGCCAGACCGTCTATGGCGGCGGTGGTTATCGACGCCCGCGCGTTGAATATCAGCGGGCGCCCGCTGCCCCTCAGCAGCGCTTTGTCGCGCCGCGCATTCAGCAGGCCCCGCGAATCCAGCAGGCGCCGCGTCAGGTCTTCGTCGCGCCCCGGGTTCCGGCTCCGCAGGTCCGCGCCGCGCCGCAGCGCCACGACGATCGGGGTCATCACAACTAGGCGACAGCCAAACGTTGCAAATAGACGACGCCCCGCCGGTCAGGCCGGAGGGGCGTTTTCGTTCGGTCTCAGCCGCTTCAGCCGATCAAGCGCGCCTTGAAGGATGTAGGCGGCGGCCATGCGATCGACAACCTCGGCGCGTCTGGCGCGAGACACGTCATTTTCAATGAGCGAGCGCGTCACCGCCGCGGTGGACAGCCGTTCGTCCCAGAAGGCGAAAGGCCGTTTGACCAGTGGCCAGCTTGTGCGAACAAAAGCGCGGGTCGCCTGCGACCTCGGGCCTTCGCTGCCATCCATGTTGAGCGGCAGGCCTATGACGAAGGCCAGGATTTCATGGGCGTCGGCGAATTTGACGAGTTGCGCGACATCGAGGGAGAATTTGACGCGGCGAATGGTTTCGAAAGGCGTCGCGAGCCGGCGCTCCACGTCGGAAATCGCCAGGCCGATGGTTTTGGTCCCGAGATCCAGCCCCATCAGCCGACCGCGTGGCGGCAGATCGCGCGCGAGTTCCTCGAGGGATTGGGTTGCCGGCGCCATGGTGTTCCGTTTCGCGATCCCGACGCCACGTTGCGCCGCGAAAGGCGCGAATGCTATAGGCTCCCCCCTCAGCGAAGGAAAGCCGCCACATGGCCGTCGATCAGAAAACCGTCCGGCGTATCGCGCATCTCGCGCGCATCGCCGTCAGCGAAGACGAGGTTCCGCACCTGCAACGCGAACTCAACGCGATCCTCGATTTCGTGGAGGAGCTTGGTTCGGTCGATGTCGAAGGCGTCGAGCCCATGACCTCCGTCGTTCCCATGAAGATGGTCTGGCGCCACGACGAGGTCACCGACCACGCTGGCGCGGCGACCATCGTCGGCAACGCGCCGATCAGCGAGGACAGCTTTTTCGTCGTGCCAAAGGTGGTTGAGTAATCCATGACCGATCTCACACGACTGACGCTCGCGGAGGCGCGCGACGCGCTGAAAGCCAAATCGGTTTCCGCCGTCGAACTGACGCGCGCCCATCTGGACGCGATCGAACAGGCGCGCGCGCTCAATGCCTTCATTGTCGAGACGCCCGACAAGGCGCTGGCGATGGCGGAGGCTTCGGATGCCCGGCTCGCGCGTGGCGAAGGCGGCGCGCTGGAAGGTCTGCCTATCGGCGTCAAGGATCTCTATGCGACCGAAGGCGTGCATACCCAAGCGTGCAGCCATATCCTTGATCGCTTCAAACCGAATTATGAATCGACGGTCACCGCCCATCTCTGGCGCGATGGCGCCGTGATGCTCGGCAAGCTGAACATGGACGAGTTCGCCATGGGGTCGGCGAACGAGACATCATATTATGGACCGGTCGCCTCGCCGTGGACGCCGCCAAACCGCGACGCGGAATGGGCGCGCGCGACAGCGGCGACCAGCGAGAAGAAAGGTCTGCTGACGCCCGGCGGTTCGTCCGGCGGATCAGCGGCTGCGGTCGCCGCCCATCTGTGTCTTGCCGCGACCGCGAGCGACACCGGTGGTTCGATCCGCCAGCCCGCCGCCTTCACCGGCACGGTCGGCGTCAAACCAACCTATGGCCGCTGCTCGCGCTGGGGCATGGTCGCCTTCGCGTCCTCGCTCGATCAGGCTGGTCCCATCGCGCGCACGACGCGCGACTGCGCGATCATGCTGCGCTCGATGGCGGGTCATGACGCGAAGGACGCGACCTGCGTCGACGCGCCCGTCCCGAACTACGAAGCGGCCATCGGCAAGTCGATCAAGGGCTTGAAGATCGGCGTGCCGCGTGAATATCGCATAGATGGAATGCCAGCGGAGATCGAGACCCTGTGGGGCAAGGGCGTCGAATGGCTGCGCGCCGCGGGCGCCGAGATCGTCGACATTTCTCTTCCGCACACGAAATACGCGCTGCCGGCATATTATATTGTCGCGCCGGCGGAAGCCTCCTCGAACCTGGCGCGCTACGATGGCGTTCGCTACGGGCTGCGGGTTCCGGGCCGCGACATCGCCGACATGTA
>CAISJZ010000178.1 GCA_903885755.1 uncultured Hyphomicrobiales bacterium
CCAGCGCGAATTTCGGATTCCAGATGCGCGACGGCGGGCAATATGAATTCGGCGCCAAGCGACTGTCGCGCGACAATCTCGACCGTCCGACCGAAAATGCCAAGAAGCCGCGATATCTCGAAACGCCGCGACCCCGGCAGGATCACGATCGTCGGCGCGCCGCTTTCGCGCGCGCGCATTTCCTCGTCCGATGGCCGCAGCACATTCAACCGCTCGATCAGGGGATGCCCGACATAGGCGCAATCAGGTCCACCCAACCTCCGATGCACCGCGGGCTCGAAGGGGAAGAGCGCGAGAATCTCGTCGATGTAGGGCCGCATCCGTTTGGCGCGCGTCGGGCGCCAGGCCCAGACCTTGGGGCTGACGTAGTCAATGATTGGCAACGAAGGCAGATGGCGGCGAACGCGTCGCGCAACACGATGCGTGAAATCCGGCGCGTCGATCAGGATGAGCGCGTCTGGCGGGTTTGCGATGACCGCGTCCGCGGTGGCGCGGATGCGGGCCAGCACCGTCGGCAGGCGCGCGATGACCGGCAGAAATCCCATGACTGCGATGTCTGTCAGGGGAAAAAGGCTCGCGAGCCCCTGCCTCGTCATCGCCGGGCCGCCGACGCCGCGCAGCACGACGTCCGGTCGCTCCTCGCGCAGGGATTTCATCAGGCGAGCGCCAAGCTCATCGCCCGATAGTTCGCCCGCGACGAGACATATCGCGGGCGGCGGCCGGGCCTCGCCAGCCGGGTTCACGCGGCGCTATCCTTGACCTCTCGCGGCGTGACAATGGCGCGGTCGCCACCTTCACGAATGAAGTCGAGGATTTCCTGCACCTGCGGGTGGGAAGAGAATTCCGCCGCGACGTCCTCGACACGTTCCTTCAGCGTGCCTTCGGCGGCGAACAGGAGGCGATAGGCGCGGCGTAAATCGTGAACCGCCTCGCGCGAAAAGCCACGCCGTTTCATGCCCACAAGGTTTAGGCCCGCGAGATAGGCGCGATTGCCAAGCGCCATGCCATAAGGAATGACGTCATGCTCGACGCCCGAGAGACCGCCAATGAACGCGTGCGCCCCGATGCGCACGTATTGATGCACCGCCGCCCCGCCGCCCAATATGGCGAAATCGCCAATATGTGTGTGCCCCGCCAGCATGACGTTGTTCGACAGAACGACATCGTCGCCAACCCGGCAATCATGGGCGACATGCGAATTGGCGAGAAAGGCGCAGCGCGCGCCGACCACCGTCGCGAGGCCGCCGGATTCGGTTCCGGGGTTCATGGTGACGCCCTCGCGGATCACGCAATCAGCGCCGATGGTCAGTGTGGAGCGTTCGCCCCGGTACTTGAGGTCCTGGGGCTGGTGCCCGATCGACGCGAAGGGGAACACCTTGCACCGCGCGCCGACGCTCGTCACGCCGGAGACCGCGACATGCGACAGAAGCACGACGCCTTCGTCCAGAACAACGTCCGGCCCGACGTGGCAGAATGGCCCAATGGTCACGCCCTCGCCAATCCGCGCGCCAGACTCAATGATCGAGGATGGATGGATGGATGTTCGCACGCCAGCCAAGGTCGTGGCCATGTCAGGTCTTGGCCGCGTCTTCGAGGATCAGCATGGCGCTGATTTCCGCCTCGCAGACCACGACGCCATCGACTTTCGCGATGCCGCTATACCACCACATGTTCTTGCGCCGCGTCATCTTGGTCATGTGATACTCGACGCGGTCGCCGGGTATTACGGGCTTGCGGAACTTAACGTTGTTGATCGTCATGAAATAAACCAGCTTCGGCTTCAAATCCTTGGCGGCGTTGACGCAAAGCGCGCCGGCTGTCTGCGCCATTCCCTCGATCAGCAAGACGCCAGGCATGACGGGCGTGGACGGGAAGTGCCCCTGAAACTGCGGTTCATTGAACGTCACGTTCTTGATTCCGATGCCGGAATTATCGCCATCGCATTCGAGGATTTTGTCCACGAGCAAAAATGGATAGCGATGCGGCAGCGATTGCATCAAGCGCTGAATGTCAATCGTCTCGAGGGTTCTGGTTGCGGTGTCAGTCATATCAAGTCCTTCCGCGCGTCTTCCATTGATCTGGCGGCGCCCGTGTCACGTCATTGCTTGCCCGGCTTCATCGGATCCACCGCCGCGGCGGACGCGGGCGTGCCAACCGTCGCGGCCGCCAGCCGCTCCAGCACGACCAATCGGCGAAAGTACTCCTTCATCGGGCCCGCCGGAGCCCCGCCCCACCGACCGCCAGCCGGCACATCGTTCATAACGCCCGATTGCGCGGCGATTTGCGCGCCGGAGCCAACCTTCAGATGCCCGGTCAACCCGGCCTGACCGCCAACCACGACGAAGTCGCCGAGCTCCGTGGAGCCGGAGATTCCGACCTGCGCGACAATCACGCAATGCCTGCCGATCGTGACGTTATGGCCAATCTGGACAAGGTTGTCGATTTTCGAGCCCTCGCCGATCATGGTGTCGCGATTGGCGCCGCGGTCGACGGTCGTGTTGGCGCCGATCTCGACATCGTTCTGAATGATGACGCGGCCGACCTGCGGGATTTTCTGATGACCAGAGGGGCCCATGGCGAAACCAAATCCGTCCTGACCGATCCGCGCGCCGGGATGGATGATGACGCGATCGCCAACGAGCGCGCAGATCAGGCTGACATGCGCGCCGATGGAGCAGTCGCGGCCGATCCGCACGTGTGGCCCGATCACGGCGTTGGGACCGATGACCGTTCGGGCGCCTATGACCGCGCCGGGGCCGATGACCGCGCCGGGATCGACAACGACGCCATCCTCGAGGCGCGCGTCGGGATGAATCGAGGCGCCGGGCGAAATGCCCGTTGATCCGAACAGGGACACGGGACGCGCGGCTTCGGGAAAGAGCCGGGCCAGAGCCTTGGCGAAGGCTCGATAGGGATCATCGCAAACGAGCGGCATTGTCGCCGGCGCCAGACGCTCCGCGTATTTGCCGGCGATGAGGCAGGCAGTGGCGGTCGATTGGCCGAGCGAAGACAAATATTTGGCGTTGTCGAGGAAGACGAGATCTCCGCGCGCGCCGGAATCCAGCGGGGCGACGCCCAGAATCGGCGTCGAGAGATCGGCGCCCTCCGGCGCGCGGGCGCCCGTCCAGTCCACGATATCGGCAATGGTTGGGGCGCCAGCGCGTTTGAAGAATTGCGGATCGTTCATGCCGCCGGATTCCCGTGTCTCGCGGAAGCGTGCGCCAATCGCGCGCGCGACAGGTTCGTCGAACCAGGGACGACAGCCCTAAAGAAGAAGGCGCGATCAGGCAAATCGCCCATCGCGCCTTCGAAATCGCCGGCCAACCAGATCAGAAGGCGCCGCCGCCGGTGAAGCGGAACGCCTGACCAACGTCCGCGGTCCCCTTCTTGAGAACCCAGGCATAGTCGAAGCGGATCGGACCGATCGGGGACGCCCAGAGAAGGCTGGCGCCAACCGACGCCCGGATGGTCGGAGCGTTTGTGTTGCCGAGATTGAGGCAGCCACCTTGGGTGTAAGGTATGTTGGAATTCGGTGTGGGCAGGAACTTCTGTTGCATCGCCGGAGCAATGCACGGTGTGCCGGCGGGCTGGCCAATCACGGTTGCGAAGTTCGTTTGACCAGAATAGCCCCAGAGCGAACCGACATCGCTGAAGAGCGCGCCCTTCAGGCCAAGATCCTTGGGCAGGCCGAAGATCGGGAACTGCACCTCGGCGGTGCCGCCGAGATAGTTCGAACCACCGACCGCGGCGGTGTTCGTGGAATTGGGATTCGACAGATCGCGCGGACCAATGCCGCCAGGCGCGAAGCCGCGCACCAGCGACGGCCCGAGATTGAACTCATCGACCACCGAGAGCTGATAGCCGCCAAAGCCGGCGATATTGCCGCCCTGTACCTTCACGAAGCCGATGATGTCGTCCCAGATCGGGTAATAGTAGCGAGCCTCGAACGTGGTGCGCAGGAACCGGGCGGTGCCGCCAAGGCCGGCCACGTCCTGCGAGAAGGTGGCATAGGCGCCTTCGGTCGGGTTCTTGACGTTGTCGAGCGTGTTGTAGCTGAAGCCGTAACCCGCCAAAGACACGATGCGATTGCCGCCCAAAGCCAGTTGCTTAAGCGCAACCGAGGCTTCGCCGTTGGACAAGCAATTATAGTTGGCGTCCGGAGCGGAGTTGGCCCCGCCTGCCCAAGCCCCCTGGGGAACAGGCGGAAGAGCGGACTGCACCGCAAATGTCGCTTGCCCACTATCCGGATTCGTATAACCCGCTGATCCGGGCGTCACGCCATTAATCGGCGACGTACAGTCATTATACGGTCGATCCGAGGTATTCGGGATTGTGATCAACGTCGAGGAAATCGAGTAGCGCGGCCCGAAGGTCAGTTCGTCCGTCAGCGGGAGGCCAAAGCGGATCGTGCCGCCGTAGGTCTTGCTGTCGTAGATCGAATACTGATTGTTCAGACTCTGCTTCACGAACAGATCAAAGCCCGCCGCGAGGCGGTAATCCATGAAGAAGGGTTCGGTGAAGTTGAACTCGATGCCGCGGGTGTACTTGCCGCCGGTAACCGCGAGCTTCGCATACTGGCCGCGGCCCATGAAGTTCGATTCACTGACCGAGACCTCGGCGACGATGCCATCGACGGTGGAGTAACCGCCCGAGATGCCGAATGAACCGGTCGGCTGATCCTCGACCTCGACGTTGATCACGACGCGGTCCGCCGACGAGCCGGGCTGGTTGGTGATCTTCACCTTCTTGAAGAAGCCGAGATTGTTCAGGCGCTTTTCGGCCTTGTCGATGAGGACGCGGTTATAGGCGTCGCCCTCGCCGATCGGGAATTCACGGCGAATGACGTAATCGCGGGTGCGCGTATTGCCGATGATGTTGATGCGCTCGATGTAAACGCGCGGACCTTCCTCGACCACGAAGGTCAGGCGGATGGTGCCCGTCGCGGTATCCTTGTCGCCGCGCGGACGCGCCGAGGAAAAGGCGTAGCCATGCTTGGCGACCTGACGGGTCACCGCCTCGGTCGATTTCTCCACGAGATCGCCATTATAAACCGAGCCAGCGGAAATCCGGACGGCCTGTCGCAACTCATCGGGGGAGACGTCGGGAAGCGCGGACTCAACGTTGACTTCGCTGACGTGGTACTGCTGCCCCTCATCGACCGTGATGGTGATGATGTAGCCCTTCTGCTCCGGATCGTACTGGGCGTCCGAGCCGACCACGCGGAAATCGGCGTAACCATTCTTCAGATAGAAACGGCGGATCAGTTCCTCGTCGGACGCGATCTTGTCGGGATCATAGACGTCGGTCGATTTCAGGAACGACAGGAAATTCATTTCCGTCGTCTGCATGAGATTGCGCAGACGATAGGACGAGTAGGCCTGATTGCCAACGAAGTTGATCGATTTCACGCCGGTCTTCGAGCCCTCATCGACCGTGAAGACGACGTCAACGCGGCCATTCTCGAGCGGCACGATTCGCGAAGTCACCGTGGCGTCGGAGCGTCCGCCGCGACGATAGAGGTCGGTGACGCGCTCGATGTCGGCCTGAACGGTGGACGGATTGTAGGCGCCGCGAGTCTTGGACTGGATTTCCGAGGCGAGGACGTCGCTCTTGATCTTCGTGTTACCCTCGAAGGCAACGCGATTGATCATCTGGTTCTCGACCACGCTGACGACAATCTTGCCGCCCTCGTGCGAAGTCTTGACCGACGAGAAAAGTCCGGTGGCGTAAAGTTCCTTCACGCCCTGATTGATGCGGGCGGGATCGGTGCCGCTGAAATAGTTGCGAACCGTCTCGGCGTCGACGCGCTGAGTGCCGCGAATCTCGATTGACTGGGCATTGGCGGCAACGGGCGCGGCCAACGACAAACCGGTGAGAACAGCGGCGACAAACACCAACCGACTCAGCAAAGCTCCGAATGACTTCATTTGAAGACCGGTCCCCGTCATATGCCAATATTTTCCAGCGGTTAACCCACTGGATCGCCGTCGTGGCCCACCTGAACCACTCCGCGATTTCTCTTCATCGCTTCTACAAGGTTTAAGAGACCGTGCAAATGCGGAATTGATCATACTTAACTGTTTTTGAGGACACGTGGCAGGCTTGTCACGTTTCATGGTCAAGAAACGGTTTCGGGGCCGGCTTTCGCCGACCCCTCCAGTCTGATTCAAAATGGATCAGGACCTGACTATGTGCATGATATCATTGAATGTCGCGAAGAGCATGAGCCCCGCGACAAAGGCCAGACCCACGCGGAACCCAAACTCCTGCGCCCGCCCGCTCAAAGGCCTGCCCTTGAGCGCTTCGATGAAGTAGTAAAGCAGATGACCACCATCCAGCAGCGGTATGGGGAACAGGTTGATCAGACCGATGGAGATGGAGAGAATCGCCGCCAGATTGAGAAGCGCGGAGAATCCCACCTCGGCGACCTTGCCGGCGATGTATCCGGTTCCGATCGGGCCGTTCATGTTTTCGAGAGATTCGCGCCCCGAAAACAGACCGCTGATGTAGCCAAAGGTCCGGCTGACGACGAAACCGGTCTCCTCGACGCCGTAGCTGATCGCGTCGGCTGGGCCGAGCCGCTGCACCCTGTAATCGTTGGGATCGGAGGTCGCCAGAAGCCCGATCAGGCCAATGCGCGTCGTTCCGAAGGCCCCCTTGATGACCCGCAGCTTTGGGGTCACCGTGATCGCAACGTCCGCGTTGTCGCGACGAACGACGAACTTCAGCGGAATTTCAGCGGAAATCTGCACAATTCGCTGCATCTCGGCCCAGGAGTCGATGGGTTGTCCATCGACTGACACAATCAGGTCGCCCGGCTTGAACCCGGCCTGCTCGGCGACTTCGCCAGCGCGCAGCCCCTCGATGCGCGGAACCAGAACGCCCCGACCGTACGTCATGGTTACGGCGGCGAAAATCACGATGGCGAGGAGGAAGTTGGCGATCGGACCCGCGGCCACGATGGCCATCCGCTTCCAGACCTTCTGGGTGAAGAAGCTGACACGGCGCTCGTCCTCGGACATGGCGCTCGCCTGCTCGCCCTCGGACATGCTCGCCCCATTGGCGTCGCCGTGAAACTTTACGTAACCACCCAGGGGAAGCAGGGCAAAACGCCAGCGCGTACCCTTGCTGTCAGTCCGGGAAAACAGTTCGGGGCCAAAGCCCAGGGAGAAGGCGTCGACCTGGACGCCGCACCAGCGGCCGATCAGGAAATGACCCAGTTCGTGGAAGAAGACGACGAGGCTCAGGACGAAGACGAAAGGTACGACGTACCCGCCAAGCGACCAGAGCTGATCAAAAAATGCCATTACCGACGTCTCCTGTCCTGGTCGCCCCAACACGCTACGCGGACGCCAATGGTTTACAGAACGTTACCTTGCAGGAACCGGAGCGCTACGCCAAGACGGCGCGCATCCTTTCTCTTGAGATATGGTCAACGGCGAGCGCCTCCTCGATCGACTTCGGCGCGCCCGCCTCTCCGAGGCGAACCGCCTCCTCGATCGCGCTGGCGACCAGCCGGGCGATATCCGGGAACGCAATGCGACCGGCAAGGAAAGCACCGACAACAATCTCATTGGCCGCGTTCAGGACCGTCGGCAGGGAGCCACCGGAAGCGAGCGCGTCCATGGCGATCCGTAGCGCGGGAAAACGTTCAAAATCAGGCTTTTCAAAGGTCAGGGACCCGACCGTGCCAAGATCAAGCGGCGTGGCGCGCGTTGGCACCCTGACGGGAAATCCCAGGCAATGGGCGATGTGGGTCCGCATGTCGGGCAGCGACAGGCCAGCGATCATCGAGCCGTCGGAAAACGACACCAGCCCATGCACGATCGACTGGGGATGGACCAGCACGTCGAGCCGGTCGGCGCCGATCGCGAAGAGATGATGCGCCTCGATGAGTTCAAGGCCCTTGTTCATCAAGCCGGCGGAATCGATGGTGATTTTCGCGCCCATGGTCCAGTTGGGGTGATTGAGCGCCTGCTCCCGCGTCGCCGCGGCGATGCGCTCCCGGCTCCAGGTCCGGAACGGTCCGCCAGACGCCGTCAGGATCATTTTTGTCACGGTCGCGGGATCCTGCCCGCCCAAAGCCTGGAAAATCGCGTTGTGCTCGCTGTCCATCGGCAACAGCCGCGCGCCGGACAGTTCGGCGTCGCGCATGAATGGCGCGCCCGCGCAAACGAGGCATTCCTTGTTGGCGAGCGCGACAACCCGCCCTGCCCTGACGGCGGCATGGGTTGGCGCGACGCCGGCGGTCCCGGCGATGCCCGCCACCACGAGATCGGCGGGGCGCGACGCCGCCTCGATGACCGCCGCCGGCCCGGCGCCCGCGTCGATGCCGGACGAGCCGAGTGCGTCCTTCAGCGCGCCATAGGCGCCGGGGTCGGCGATCGCCGCGAAGCGCGCGCCTAGCTCAATCGCCACCCTCGCCAGAGCGGCGGCGTCGGAGCCGCCGGCGACCGCCTCGACGGTGAAGCGGCCCGGCGGCGCGTGCCTGACCACGTCTTCGGTTGAACGGCCGATCGAGCCGGTCGCGCCAAGGATGACAAGGCGGCGGGGTTCCGTCGCATATTCCGATTGTACGCTGTCCCGATTGGTCGTCACCAGCGAAGCACTCCGATCGCGAGTTCAATGGGCCCGTTGCGAATTCCGCCGAGCAAGGCCGCGAAAACCGCCGCGGCGATGAAACCGTCGAGGCGATCCATGAACCCGCCATGTCCGGGGATGAGATGGCTCGAATCCTTAACGCCGAAGCGCCGCTTGATCGAGGACTCCAGAAGGTCTCCGCCTTGCGACAGGATCGCCGCGCCCAGTCCCGCCAGAAGAACGCCAAGCCAGGCCCCCTTTGACAGACCGCCAAACGCGATCAACGCGACAATCCCCACGCAACTTCCGCTGGATACGCCAACCAGAAATCCCGACCACGTTTTTGAAGGAGAAACGCGCGGCCATAGCTTCGGGCCGCCAATCCCGCGTCCGCCAAAATAGGCCATGATGTCCGTGCCCCAGACGACGGCGAACAGCCAGAGAATAACGTCGAAACCATTCAGCGACAGTCGCAGCGCGATGACCGAAACAGCGAGCGCGCCAGCATAGATCACACCACAGGCGCTCCAGACGCGCTTGCCTTCGCCGCCGATCCAACCGAGCGCGAGCGCGCTCAGCACAAGCGCGAGAGCCGCGAGGTCGAGCGACATGTGGCGGGCGGAAAACGCGGCGGCCGCGATCGCGATCCAGCCAACGACCAGGCGGGCCGGACGCCGCGGCGCGTCGATCAGGGACTGCCACTCCCAATGGACGACAAGCGCCGCGCCGAGCCAGAAGACGACGAAGACATCGCTGCCGCGCCACAGGGTCGCGAGGGCCGCCGCGGCCATGACAACGCCGGACAGGAGACGCGGCGTCAGGTCCTTCATCGACGAGGCGGAGCCGGCCGCGGCCGGCCCATCCCGCGAGGAGGTCATGACGCGGTTTTCGCGTTCGCGGAAATCACGCCGCCAAACCGACGCTCGCGCGCGGCGTATTCGCGCAGGGCCTGCTCGAACGCGGCGCGATCGAAATCCGGCCAAAGCACGGGCAGAAACACAAGCTCCGCGTAAGCCGCCTGCCACATCAGGAAATTCGACAGGCGCTGTTCGCCCGACGTGCGAATGATCAGATCGGGGTCCGGCAGGCCGCGGGTGCCAAGTTCGGCCTCGAGAGCCACGTCGTCGATCGCCTCGGGGTCGATCTCGCCGGCCGCGGCCCGGATCGCGAGACGACGCGCGGCGGCGGCGATTTCCTGGCGACTTCCGTAGTTGAACGCAACGACGAGAGTCAGTTTCCCGTTATCGCGCGTCAGCGCCTCCGCCTCGACCAGAAGGGCCGCGATATCGGGCGAGAGCCCCGCGCGCTCGCCGAGTATGCGAACCCGCACGCCATTTTGATGAAGTTCGGCGAGATCATTGCGAATGAACCGCTTCAACAGGCCCATGAGATAGGCGACTTCCTCCATCGGACGACGCCAGTTCTCGGAGGAAAAGCTATAGATCGTGACGATTTCGACGCCAAGCTCGATGGCGGCGCGAACCGTGCGGCGAACCGCCTCGACGCCGCGGCGATGCCCCTCGAAGCGCGGGAGACCGCGCGCGGCCGCCCAGCGGCCGTTGCCGTCCATGATGATGCCAACATGGCGCGGCGCGGCGCCGCTCCACGTGGCGCGCAGCCCAGCGGTCCCAAGATCGACTTTGTCGTGCATCCGTCCGCTCCGCCCGCGGGGAATCCCGAAATCCAACCGGCGAAGGCCGGCTAGACCTGCATAATCTCTTTTTCCTTGCCCGCCAGAACCTGATCGATCTCGCCAATGGCCTGATCGGTCGCCTTCTGGACCTCGGTCTCGTGACGACGCTCATCGTCCTCGCTGATAGACTTGTCCTTCTGGGCTTTTTTCAGCATGTCGATGCCATCGCGGCGCACATGCCGAACGGCGACGCGCGCTTCCTCTGCGTATTTGTGCGCGATCTTCACAAGATCCTTGCGGCGTTGCTCATTGAGCTCGGGAATGCGAATGCGCAGAACCTGCCCCTCGACGTTGGGGCTGAGGCCAAGGTTTGAATCGCGGATCGCCTTGTCCACGGCGGCCACCATGCTCTTGTCCCAGACCTGAACGGTGATCAGGCGCGGCTCCGGCACGCTGACGGTGGCGACCTGACTTAGCGGCATGGACTGGCCGTAGGCCTCGACGTGGACAGGCTCCACCAGCGCCGCCGAAGCGCGCCCGGTGCGCAGTCCATTGAGTTCATGCTTGAGCGACTGGATCGCCGCCTGCATGCGCCGCTTGAGATCGGCGAGATCGAAACCGTTGCTCATATCACCCGTCCTGATCTGAACCCGTTACGCCGGGAAACGCCATTCGCGACGTCAGGGCACGACGATGGTCGAACGCCCCTTGCCTTCAAGGGCCGCCTGAATCGCGCCCGGCTCCTGAATCGAGAATACGATTATCGGAATCCGGTTCTCCCGGGCAAGGGCGAAGGCGGCCGTATCCATGATTTCCAGACGCTTTTCTATGGCTTCACCCTGCGTCAACTTATCGTAGCGGGTGGCCGAGGGGTCCTTTTTGGGGTCCGCGGAATAAACGCCGTCAACCTGCGTCGCCTTGAGTATGGCGTCGCAGGACAGTTCGGCGCCGCGCAGGGCCGCGCCGGTATCCGTGGTGAAGAAGGGATTGCCCGTGCCGCCCGCGAGCACCGCGATGCGCCCCTTGCCCAGATGATTGAGCGCCGCCTGTCGCGAATAAGGCTGGCAAACGTAGGGCATCGGCACCGCGGAGAGAGCGCGCGCGGGATGCCCCGCCTTTTCAATGGCGTGTTCAAGCGCCAACCCGTTCATGACGGTCGCCAGCATGCCGATGGAATCGGCGCGCGCCCGGTCGATGCCCTTGTCGGCGCCCTGAATGCCGCGGAAAAAATTGCCGCCGCCCACGACGACGGCGATTTCGACGCCCATCTTGGCGGAAGCAGCGAGATCGGCCGCGATGCGATCGAGCGTTTCCTGATCGAGGCCGTGGGTTTGCTTGCCCATCAGCGCCTCGCCGGAGAGCTTGACCACGGCTCTTTTCCAGGCGGACGGCATCGGGACCTCTTTTCCATATTCTGGCGGCGCAAGGCCGCGAACATTGTCGCAGACGATTATCCCGATTCGGAACGGGTGGCCAGAAGCCGCCGATTCCCGCGGGTTGAGCCCACCGGCGCCCCATGCGATCCTGTGGTCATCAATTCTGGAGGAACGCCATGACCGAACCGCTGCCGCGAGGCGCGAACTTTCGCCGCGCCAAATTTCTGTGGGAAATCGGGCTGAATGTCGCGGGCAACCCGAAAACACCCTACGGCGGCGACCGGGATGTCTGCATTACGATCGGCAACGGGTCCGGCGAGGCGTTCCGGCCGGCGCTGCGCATGGCGACGGGATCGCCCATCCTGGCGCTCGACGTGGCGCGTGGCGGGATCGAGGCGGCGATGGTCAATCCATCCGCCTTCCTGACACAGGCGGCGCGCGGCGTCGGGCTGTTCAAACAGCCCCTGCCGCTCAAATTGCTGGCGATGTATCCGAGCTATGACCGCTTCGTCTTCATGGTTCACCCGAAGACCGGCATCAAGTCGCTGAAGGATATTCGCGACCGCAAATATCCGCTGCATGTGTCGATCAAGGAGGATGTGACCCATTCGACGCGCGTCTTCATCGATCAGGCGCTGGGTTATTACGGCTTCAGTCTGGCCGACATCGTGTCATGGGGCGGAAAGCTCAACGTCACCGGCGCGCCGAACGACATCCGCCGCATGACGCCGCTGGCGACGGGCGAACTCGACGCGATCTTCGACGAGGGACTGACGGTCTGGCTGAAGGACGCCGTCCAACACAATCTGGAATTCATCGAACTCGCCGCGGATCATTGCGAGTTTCTGGCGACGCTCGGCTGGCGCCGCGTGCTTCTGCCCAAGGGCACGTGGGCGTCGCCGCGCGACCACTGGTGCATCGACTATTCCGGCTGGCCGCTCTATGGGCGCGAGGATCTGCCCGAACACATCGCCTATGAAATCGCGCGCGCGGTCGCCGCGCGCGAGCCGCAAATCGTGTGGGAGCCGGAATATGGCGGCATCGCCGAGGTCTTCACGGAAACGCCGTCGAGCCCGATGGACGTGCCGCTGCATCCCGGCGCGGCGCGCTACTGGAGGGAGCATACGGCGAAGTAAAATCGGCGCGCTGAAAATTCAGCGCGTCACCTTCCTGATCTGCGCGAGCTCCGGCAGGAACCAGCAAAGTATGCCGATAGCCGGAGTGTAGGAGCAGACCTTGTAAACGAGGTCGAGGCTCGTGGCGTCGGCGAGGCGCCCGAGGGCGACCGCAGCCAAACCGGACATGCCGAAGGCGAAACCGAGGAACAGTCCGGTCAACATGCCCGTGCGCTTGGGCGACAGCTCCATCGCATAGACGACGATCTGCGACAACGACGACGACATGATGAAGCCGATGATGACCGTCAGCGCCGCCGACCAGAACAGGTTGGCGTAGGGCAACGCGAGCGTAAACGGCAGCGCGCCGAGGATCGAGAACCAGATGATGTATTTGCGGCCAAACCTGTCGCCGAGCGGCCCGCCGAAATAAACGCCGGCCGCGACCGACGCCATGTAGAGAAACAGGTAAAGCTGCGATTCCTGCAACGTCACATTGAACTTGCCCATGAGATAGAACGTGTAGAACGTCGACAGGCTCGACGTGTAGAAACTCTTGGAAAACATCATCAGCAGCAGGATCGAGATGATGAAGATCACGCGACCGCGCGTGAGATCGGGAGCCCCCTCCCCCGCGCCGGCGCGCGCGCGCTTGCCCTCGATGCGAACGCGTTCGGCGTACCAGCGACCGATCCACATCAGCACGACCATGGCGAGGATCGCCACCAGCGCGAACCAGACGACCCCATGCTGGCCGAGCGGCACGATTACGAAGGCCGCGAGCAGCGGACCCGAAGCCTGACCAAAATTTCCGCCGACCTGGAAGATCGATTGCGCCGTTCCGAGCTTGCCGCCCGACGCCATGCGCACCACGCGCGATCCCTCGGGATGGAAGATCGCGGACCCCGTGCCGACCATGGCCGCGGCGAACATCAGCGCGTAGTAGCTGCCAGCGGTGCCAAGCAGCAGCAGGCCGATCAACGTCGACCCCATGCCGACGGCGAGCGCCCAGGGGGTCGGATGCTTGTCGGTGTACATGCCGATCGCTGGCTGAAACAGCGAGGCTGTAATCTGGAACGCGAGCGCGAGAATGCCAATCTGCGTGAAGTCGAGGTGGTAGGAATCCTTGAGGATCGGGAAAATCGCGGAAATCAGCGATTGCAGCATGTCGTTGAGAAAATGCGCGCCGCACATGGTCCAGAGGATGAGGTAAATCGGCCCCGTGGCGATCTTCGCGCGGTCAGCCGCCGCGCCGCCCATCGGAACTTCCGCGTTCGCGCTCATCCAGTTAGCCCTTCCACGATTGAAGGGCGGCGCACGGTTTCCCGCGCGGCCGCCCCTTCGAATTTTGCAACAATGTAACGGGCGATTCGCCGACCGACAATTCAACCCGGCGTGAAGCAGCCATGCGTCACGCGCGGATCGGGGCCGATCAGCCCTTGGTCATGCTCGCGACCTCGGCGGCGAAATCGGGCTCGTCGCCCTTTTCGATGCCCTCGCCAAGCCCGAAGCGGGCGAAGCCCTTCAACGTTACCGGCGCGCCGACGGCCTTGGCGGCTTCGGCGACGATCTGGCCGACATTCTTCGAGGGATCATGGACGAAGGCCTGATCCACGAGACAGACTTCCTTGAAGTAGGTCTTGAGGCCTGACTCGACGATCTTTTCCAGCACGTTGGCGGGCTTGCCGACGTTCTTGTCGCGCAGCACGTTCTTCTCGCGCTCCAGCACGGCCGGATCGATGCCCGAGGCGTCAAGGGCCAGCGGCGAGGCCGCCGCGATGTGCATGGCGATCTTGCGGCCAAGTTCCGAGAGAATCTCGGCCGAGCCGGTCGATTCCAGCGCGACGATGACGCCGATCTTGCCCAGGCCGTCAGCGATCGAGTTGTGCATGTACTGGGCGATCACGCCATGGGGCACCGAGAGGGTGGCCGCGCGGCGCAGGGTCATGTTCTCGCCGATAGTGGCAATCGAATTGGCGATGGCCTCGTTGACCGTGCCGCCACCGGGATAGTGGTGGTTCTTGAGCTTCTCGACATCGGCTTCGCCGTTTTCGAGCGCCACCGTGGCGATGGTCTTGGCGAGCGCCTGGAATTCGCCGTTGCGCGCGACGAAGTCGGTCTCGGAGTTGACCTCGACCACGACGCCGTTGTTCGCCTCGACGGCGATGGCGACGAGACCTTCGGCGGCCACGCGGCCGGACTTCTTGGCGGCCTTGCTGAGGCCCTTCTTGCGCAGCCAGTCGACCGCCGCCTCGAGATCGCCGCTCGTCTCGGTGAGGGCGTTCTTGCAGTCCATCATGCCGGCGCCGGTCTTCTCGCGAAGATCCTTCACCATCGCGGCGGTGATGTTCGCCATGATCCGTTCCTTCAAGTTTCGCGCGCGCTCGGTGGCGCGCCGTGCCTGGAATTTTCAAATGATCGCCGCGAGGGCCCCGTTGGCCCTTCGCGGCGACGGATTTGCGATCAGCCGGCGATGAGGCCGCGGGCCTGATTGATCCAGCCATCACGATCGATGCGACCGTTCAGCTTGAGATCGCGATCGACCTTCTCGGCGTCCGCCGGGGTCATGGAGGCGATCTGCCAGTAATGGAAGATGCCGCCATCGTTGAGCTTCTTGACGATCTGCGGGCCAACGCCCTGAAGCTTGGCCAGATCGTCCGGAGCGCCGCGCGGCGCGGTCAGAATCTCGAACGTCTCGGCGGGCGCCTCGAACGTGTCGACTTCGACGGCGGTCGTGACAGCCGGAGCAATCGCTTCCTCGATCGGAGCCTCGGCGGCGCCGACATCCATGCCCGAAGCGCCCTGGCTGCGCGAAATGCCGTCGATGGCGGCGCGCGCGATCAGGTCGCAATAGAGGTTGATGGCGCGGCTGGCGTCGTCGTTGGCCGGGATCGGGAAGCTCACGCCGTCCGGATCGCTGTTGGTGTCGAGGATCGCGATCACGGGGATCTTGAGGCGGTTGGCCTCCTTGATCGCGAGCGCTTCCTTGTTGGTGTCGATGACGAACACAAGATCGGGAACGCCGCCCATGTCCTTGATGCCGCCGAGCGCCTTCTCGA
>CAISJZ010000179.1 GCA_903885755.1 uncultured Hyphomicrobiales bacterium
CTCCTCGGCCAACTTTTCGGCGATCAGTTCGCGCAGCTTGTGAAAATACAGCATCGCCGTATTGCGATTGACGCCGGTCAGTTCCGCCGCCATCCGCGCCGGAACGCCCGCTACAAACTGCCGGATCAGCTCCGATTGAATACTTGGAGGAAGCCGACTGCGTCGCCGTTTCCTATCCATCTGACAAAAATAGCCTTCTTCAGCTATCTATGTCAGCCCCATATATATTTATTCGTTATTTCGTTCGTTTTGATGTTATTTCGAGGAGGCTGGCTGAACACGGAGTTTCGTTCTGGCGGCGCGCATTCGAGCATCGCCACCCGCTAGTCCGCGCGCGTGAACGCCATCGCGTGGTAAGTCAGCGATCCAGCGACATGCAGTTCGCGAAAGATGTCGCCGGCGGACAGGGGACGTTGTTCTCCGGGGCGATAAGCTGGCGCGACGATCCGGTATGACGGCAGGGTCGCCGCCGACCAATCGAGAATGTGCACGGGATCGAGCCCGGCCGCGCGCGCGTCATTCAAAAGCGTCGACATGCTTGCCGAAAAATCCGGCCACGGGCCGTAATCGCGGTGGATTGTTTCGACAATGACATCGCTATTCCATGGCAACCCATTGCGCGTCGGATCAATGAAAATATCGGTTACAGCGAGAACGCCGCCGACGCGCAGGCATCGCGCGGCCCGCGCGAGAAAATCGCGACGCGAGCTGAAATGAAACATCGCCTCGACGCACAAGATGTGGTCGAAGGCCGCCTGCGCGAAGGGAAGGGCGCAAGCATCGCCTTCGACAAGGGTCATGTGGTTGCGGCCCGGCGTGACGGCGCCGAGGCACAATTCAAGCTGACGGCGATCGATGTTCAATCCGGTCAGCGCCATGTTCGACAGACGCGCGTCGATCGCCGCAAGGGTTCCGCCAAAACCGCAGGCCACGTCCAGCACGGATTGTCCCGGACGCAAGGGAACGAGATCGGCAATTCGCTCCGTCAAAAGCGCCTGCGCCCGTTCGAATTCGCCAAACGGGCAGGGCGTATCGAGCGATGGCGGGTTGTCCCAATAGCCAAGGTGGACATGTCGCCCGACGCGTCCGGCCCGGCGCGCCGCGATCAATGCGTCAAAATACAGCGGCAACGCGGAAGTGTTGTCTACCCCCAACAGAACACATCCCCCGAATGGCTTTCAGCCATGAAGCTGCAAGCGGTCCACCGCGTGCTCTGGCCCTTCACGGGAGTCACCTCATGCAGATACCGGCCGGAATTGAACAGGATCAGATCGCCCGGCTCCAGCCGGAAGCGAACGCTTTCCACGCCATCGACGTTCAACCGCATGGCGCTCGCGGGGCCATCGACCATGCGATAATCCCCGCCGCCGTGCCGGAGATTGAAGACTTCGAGCGCGCCGCCGTCGTCCGCGCGTGAAAACGCCAGAACGAAGGAGAAAAGGTCGGACGAAATTTCGGGAACGATGAAACGGTAGCTGGGCCGCGATGTCTGCTCGTTGTCGAAATGCCGGGGAATATAGCCGCCGGGCAGTTGGGCGCGCAGGGTCGTAAACATGTGTTCTGGCCCGCCGGGGCCCGTCGGCGCGGCGCGATAACGGCGCCCTCCGTCGAGTTGCGACAGCAACTCCGTCACGCGGGCCTCGAGATCGCCGATATCTTGGAACAGCCGGGCGAGGCCTGCCCTGAATTCCAGGGCCGCCTTGAAATAGGGTTCGAGATCGGGCGGCGTCAGATTGAGGTTGGCGCCGAGAAAAAATGCCCGGAACGGGGCGGGGAAACTGGTGCGCAGGAGGCCGTGATCGTCCGCCTCGAGCCGCGCGCAAAGTCGCGCGCACTCATCCGCGCCATAAACGCCCCGCACGAGAATTCCCTCGAAGGCCTCGCGGCGCATGTCGCGGATCGCGTCGCCATGTTCGCCCGCCTCGGCGGCTTGCAGAACAAGGGTCCGGAAAAAGGACGGCACGAGGGGCTCCACTGGGGAACAGTATGCGCCCGCGGTTTTTGCCGGGCTTCCGCATGTTCGCGCCGGACGATAGGACCCGGCCGCGGCGACGGTCAAGGACGCCTGTCGGACGCCCGGCGGCTCGCCCTTGCTCTTTGGTCGCGAACGCACAATCTTAAGCGTCGATTGAATCGGTCAGCGAGGCGGACGTGGGGCAGGGCCCGAACGATAGGGCGGTGGCGTCGCCGAAGGCGCCGGCTTCCGCCGTCGACGCCTTCCTGGAGAAGGCGACGGTCGCGAAGCTCGGCGCGAACGGTCGCGGACGGCTGATTTTCGCCCTCGACGCCACGATGAGCCGGCAGCCGACCTGGGATCTCGCGCAGTCCCTGCAAGGACGGATGTTCCAGACCGCGGCGGCGCTCGGTGGGCTGGATGTGCAACTCGTCTATTTCCGGGGTTTCGCGGAATGCCGGGCGTCGCGGTTCATGACCGATGGCGAGGGGCTGGCGGCGTTGATGGCGAAAATCGACGTGCGCGGCGGCCAGACGCAAATCCGCAAGGTGCTGGAGCACGCGCGCGATGAAACACGCCGCGCGGCCGTCGGCGCGTTCATCTATGTCGGCGACGCCATGGAAGAACCGATCGACGGGCTTTGCGCGCTGGCGGGCGAGCTTGGCCTGCTGGGCGTCAAGGCTTTCATGTTCCACGAGGGCGCCGATCCCACCGCGGGACAGGCGTTTCGTGAGATCGCGCGGCTCACCGGCGGCGCCTACGCGGCGTTCGATCAGTCGGCGCCGGCGCGGCTCGCCTCGCTCTTGTCCGCTGCCGCGGCCTACGCGGCCGGCGGACGGGCTGCGCTGGAAAAACAGGCGCGGGAGGGCGGCGAAGCGGCGCGGCTCCTCCTGTCGCAGATGCGTTAGGGGCGAGGCCGGTGCCACAGTTATTGATCGTTCTGTTCGTGCTGGGCGCGCTGGTCTGGGGCTCGAAGTATTTCGCGCGCGCCAATCCCGCGTCGATGGCGCGGCTCGTTCAGCAGGGCGGCGGGGTGGCGGCGCTGGGCGCGGCGGGCCTTCTGTTCCTGCGGGGACGGATCGAGGTGGCGCTCGGTCTCGTCGGCCTTGGCCTTTACCTCCTTGGCTTCAGCGGCACGACCCACTGGTCCGGCGTGTTCAGCAAGATGTCGGGCAAGCCCAGGGCGGCGGGCAAGACCTCGCGGGTGCGCTCGGCGATGATCGAGATGGAACTCGATCATGATTCCGGGGCCATGGCCGGTTTCGTGCTCGTCGGGCCGTTTGAGGGGCGAAAGCTGGCGGAAATGACGCGCCAGCAGTGCGACGAGCTCTTCCAGACGTGCCTGCGCGAGGATCCGGACGGCGCGCGCCTGTTACAGGCTTATCTCGACCGCCGGTTCCCCGGATGGAGCGCCACACACGAGAGTCACGCTGACGCGGGGCCGGGGAGCGGCGGCGCGGGGAAAATGAGCGAGGATGAGGCTTATGAGGTCCTGGGGCTTGCGAAGGGCGCCTCGCGCGAAGAGGTGACGGGCGCCCATCGATCGCTCATGAAGAAACTGCATCCCGACCACGGGGGAACGACGAGCCTCGCGGCCCGTGTGAACGAGGCCAAGGACGTACTTATGCGCCGCCATATCTGAACTCCGAACGCTTGAACGCAACACGATACGCGACAATCAGTTTCTGGTGGTGAAGCAGGAGAAACCCGACCGCTTGAGCGATTTGCAGGCGTTGTCGGCCTGGGTCTCGCTGAGGCCGGCAAAGCGCGCGCGCCACAGGGTTTCCGAGCCCTTCTGGACCTTTTCGGTGAAAGGCGTCGCGCCGGCGAGCGCGGAATTTTTCGTTTTCGCCCGGGACAACAACTCGTTGGCTTTGTCCGCCTCGTCGGTCGCGCCGATCTGGATCATCACGCCGGTGCGCGCGACCGCGGGACGCGCGGGCTCGGGTCGGGCGGCATGAAGGTCATGAGGCTCGACCTTCGCGACCTTCGTTTCGGCGCGGGCCGGAGCAGGCTTGGGCGCGGCCGCTTCGGCGCGAGTCGGTGCGCCGTTCGGGCCATGCACCCATCGCATTCCCGTCGGGGCGGTCCCGGTGGAGGCGCTGGCGGCGACGGCGCGGGTCGAGCCGTCGAGAGCGATGTTCTTGCGATCAGGGATCGAGGCGGTGTGGTCGTCCGAGGCGCGGGTGGCGCTCGCGACCACGGCGGGCCTGGGTTTTTCAACCACGGGCGCGGCCGTGGGGATGGCGGCGGGTGGCGCGTAGGCGGCGACTGGCGTCGGCTTGGGCGCCTCGATTTTCGCCACGGGCAGAGGTTCCTGGCGCTCGACCGGCGCGGCGCGGACGGGTTCTGGCTTGGCGGGCTCGGTCCGCGCGACTTCGGCGCGATCGGCGGACGCGGTCTCGCCAAGGGCGCTCGCCGTTCGGACGGTCGAGGCGGAACCGATATGTTCCTCGATCAGGTCGGCCATCACATTGTCGCGGGCGCCGGCGCTGCGTCCACCCATGACGACCGCCACGATCCGACGATTGCCACGCCGCACGGAACTCAAAAGGTTGAAGCCGGAGGCGCGGGTATAGCCGGTCTTGATGCCATCCATTCCCTCGAGGCGATCCATCAGGTGATTGTGACTTCGGATGGTCTGGCCCGCGAAGTGGAACTGATGGGTCGAGAAATAGGCGTAATAACGCGGAAACCGCTCCTGGATCGCCCTGCCAAGCAGTACAAGATCGTGCGCCGTCGTGATCTGGTCGGGATCGGGCAAACCGGAGGCGTTGGCGTAGGTGGTGCGCGCCATGCCAAGCGCATGCGCTTTTGACGTCATGATCTCGGCGAAATGGTCTTCGCTGCCGCCAATCGCCTCACCGACGGCCACGGCGATATCATTGGCCGAACGGGTGACAATCGCCTTGATGGCGTTCTCGACGGAAATGGTCGAGCCCGGGCGGAGGCCCAGCTTGGACGGCGCCATGGAGGCCGCGTGGGCCGAAACCGGGATTTCCGTGTCGAGGCTCATCTTGCCGCGTTCGAGCTGTTCGAAAAGCAGGAAGAGAGTCATCACCTTGGTGATCGAGGCGGGGTGGCGAAGCTCGTTTTCGTTGACCGCGTGCAGCACCTTGCCGGAATTGGCGTCCACGACCATCGCGGCATAGGCCGGCGAATAGGCGGGAGCCGAGGCATGGTGGCGCCCGTGGTGGACGCGATGATGCCGATGATGGCGGGCCTGGGCGGTGTCGATGGCCGAAAAAGCCAGGGTAAAAGAGAGAACTGACAGCGCGGAGAGCAGAGTTTTACGTCGAACGCCAATGCTACGCATTTTCTCACCCAAGCCCGAAATCGCTACCGAGAAACCGCCGCCGGGGACGACAGTGGCCTCAATGACACAGGGGCTGACGGTAACGGATCGCGGTTACGCACTCGTTAATGAGCGGAATTTATGCGCATCTTCCGCCTCACAGCGAGGAGCGCGCGGGCATGGTTTATGAGTGAACATTAAAAAATGGTGCGATGCAAAATAATTATTGACAATTTATTGTGCGACGCACATGTTCCGGCCGTCTCCACCGGGGCTCATCGGGCTCCAGGCGAGTTTTCCTCCCCGGCCATATGGCCCAAACGATGAGTTCAATCATGTTCACGAAGATCGAAGATATGCAGAAGCTCGGCAAGGATCAGCTCGACGC
>CAISJZ010000180.1 GCA_903885755.1 uncultured Hyphomicrobiales bacterium
CCGCGACGCCCGTGACCCCGCGGCCTGGGTTGGCGACGCCCTGTTCCTGCCGGCGACGCGAGCCAAATTCCAGCAGTTGCTGAATCTCGGCCTCACCGACGCGCTGCGCGCCACGACCGACGCGGCCGGGCTCTATACCTTCTGGGATTATCAGGCCGGCGCATGGCAGAGGAACAATGGCATCCGCATCGACCATCTATTGTTGTCGCCCCAGGCGGCGGACCTTCTGCGATCGGTGGAGATCGACAAGGACATGCGCGACCGGGAAAAACCGTCCGATCACGTTCCCATCCGGATTGATCTCGACTGAACTGCTGGCGCGGGGGAATTGGCCGAACGATGAGCCTGACAGGACGCTTCGCCTCGCTGCTCCTCGCCGTCGCGCCGGCGGTGGCGCCGCTTTTCGCCGGCGTCCTTGCGGTGGCCTCGCCATCGGCGGTGGTCGAACGGGCCCGCGATCTCGTCTTTGACCAGTATCAGCGCTGGAGCCCTCGCGACTGGTCGACCGACCTGCCCGTCCGCATCATCGCGATTGACGAGGACTCGATCGCGGGGATCGGCCAGTGGCCATGGCCGCGCGACAGGATCGCCGACCTCACCAACCGGCTGGCGTTGCTGGCGCCCGCCGCGATCGGCTTCGATATTCTGTTCAGCGAGGAGGACCGGCTGTCGCTGCCCGCGATCCTGCGTCGTCTGCCCGCCTCGCCCGAACGCGACGAGATCGAACGCGCGATGAACGCGACCGGCGATCCATCAGGCGCGGCGCTGGCGAAATCGATTTCCGAGGCGCCGGTCGTTCTGTCCGAAATATTCGTCGACTCCGGCGGGCCGCCGGAAGCGCCGCCGGTCAAGTCCAATTTCGTCACGCTTGGCGACGAACCGGCGTGGCTCGCGCCGCGCTTTGCCCGCGCCATCAAACCCCTGCCCGACCTGCTGGCCGCGGCGCGCGGCCTTGGCGCCGTCAATTTCGCGCCCGATCGCGATCTGATCGTTCGCCGGGCGCCACTTGTGTATGGCGTCGGCCCCCGCGACTCGCCAGTACTCGCGCCATCCCTCGCTGCGGAGTTGTTGCGCGTCGCGCAGATTGATCCCGCCGATCACACGCAGCCTTCGCCCTCGCCGATCGTCAAATGCACCGGCGCCTCGCTGCAGCAATCGTTCGGCGGCTCATCGGCGATCGTTTCGCTGCGCATCGGCGCCTTCGAGATACCCACCGAAGCCGATGGCCAGGCGCGCGTGCGCTATTCCGGCCATAAACCCGAGCGGTTCATTTCAGCCACGCGACTGATGGCGGGAGATGTTCAGCGCGACGAGATCGAGGGGCGGATCATCCTGGTTGGCGTCACGGCGGCGGGCCTCGGCGACATTCGCTCGACGCCGCTCGATGGCGCCATTCCGGGCGTCGAAGTCCATGCCGAACTGATCGAACACGCGGTCACGGGCGCGAGCCTTGAACGACCGGACTATGCGCGCGGGCTGGAAGCCTTCGCGACGCTCATTGGCGGACTTGTGGCGGCGTGGATCGCGTGGCGATTTCGTCCGGCCCTGTCCGGCTTCGCCATCGTGGCGCTCGCCGCGCTGGCGGGACTTGCAAGTTGGAACGCGTTCACGCGCATGTCGCTGCTTTACGATCCCATGCTGCCGGCGGCGACATGGTTCGCGACCTGGGCCTCGGTGACCGTCGCCGTCTATCGGCGCAGCGAGAATGAACGACGCTTTGTCCGCACGGCGTTTTCACGCTACCTCGCGCCCGCGGTCGTCGAGCGGCTCGCCGCCGATCCATCGTCATTGCGGCTCGGCGGCGAGGCGCGTGAAGTCACGGTGCTGTTCAGCGACGTGCGCGATTTCACCAGGCGCTCGGAAAGCCTTTCCGCCGAAGGCGTCGTCAATTTCCTGAACAGCCTGCTGACGCCTCTGACATCGGCCATTCTCGCGCGCCAAGGCGCCATCGACAAATACCTCGGCGACGGGATTATGGCCTACTGGAACGCGCCGCTCGACGAGCCGCATCACGCGAGTCTCGCCTGTCGCGCCGCGCTCGACATGATCGCAAGCGTGCCGGCGGTCGATCGGGAAACGGAACAACGCGCGCTGGCCGAGGGCAAGCCACATCTGCGCGTCGCCATTGGCGTCGGCATCAACACCGGGCGTGTTTTTGTCGGCAACATGGGGTCCGAACAGCGTTTTGATTATTCCATGGTCGGCGACCCCGTGAACGTCGCGGCGCGCCTCGAGGCGACGACGAAGGATTTCGGCGTGCCCATCATCGTGTCCGAGGAAACACGGCGACAGGCCAGGGGATTCCGCTTCGTGCCGCTCGGACGCGCAGCGCTGAAAGGCCGCGACGACGCCGCGCTTGTGCACGCGTTGCATGGCGCCGATAACGAAGACGAGCCGGATTTCG
>CAISJZ010000181.1 GCA_903885755.1 uncultured Hyphomicrobiales bacterium
GTAGACGAAGGATACCTGGCCACCCAGCAACTGCGTAATCGCGGTCGCCGTGCCCTGACCGCCGATGAGCGTTGGCGCGAAGCCCTGCTTGGCGAGATGTCCGCCGGAGACCATGTTCATCAATGGTAGAAAATCGGGGATGAAACCGAAGGGCGTCATGAAGGATAGCGGCTCCGGGGTCTGCGCGAAGACGGAGGCGCTGGCCGCCAGACTTGCGGCGGTCGCGGCGGCGGCGGTTGCGAATTCGCGTCGATTGATCATATTCAATGCTCCCGTCTGTTCTGGTTACGAATTATATTCAAGTGACTTGCGCGGGTTTGCGGGCCGCGATCACCGTCCATGGGAATCTCCAGGTTGCGCCGGCGCGGGCTAGCGCGCCCGGCGATTCCTCGAAAGGCTCTATCTCCAAATCTTCAAAGCCAGTGGACCGCATGACTTTGGCGACATCCATCTCCATGAGCGACCGCATCCATGGTTCATTGTTGCGGAAACTGTGGCCGATGTGAAGGTAGGTCAGGAATTCGTCATCTGGCGGCAGGAAATCGAGATGGATCATCAATCCGCCGGGACGCAGCAACCGGAGGGATTCAGAGATCACCGCGCGAACTTCGCCAGCTGGCATCTCGTGCAGAAGCATCGTCGAAGTCACGACATCGAAGGACTGGTCCTTGAACCCCGTCCGCGTGGCGTCCTTTTGCGCGTAATGAATATTGCGGGTCCGCGAGATGGCGGCGTTGCGCGCCGCGACGCGCAGGCACGGCGCCGACAGATCGACTCCAACAATTCGAGCCTCGGGGTTGACCTCGCACAGGGACTGCGTTGTCTTGCCGAATCCGCACCCCATGTCGAGTATGTCCCTGGGCGCGGGCCGCCTGCCGCGAATGATATCCGCGAAACGCTCGTGCAGGTCCCTGTCGCGCGTCAGTAGCGGCGTGGTCGAACGGGCGCCACGCTCGTAAACGAGCCCGGCGATCTCGTCGTTCCAGACGCCGCCGGGATGCTGATGCACATCGACGGACGTGTAGTAGTCCGGCAACGCCATGTCCGGATCAAGTTCGAGCACGCCGTCCACGAGACCCATATCGAGTCCCTTGAGCAGTTCGTCGCGCCGCGATGCATGATAGGGAACAAGACCGAGGCGGCCGGAATATTTCATGCGCTGCAGATGACGCTCGAACCATCCGTGGAATTGGTTGGCGACGTCGCCTTCCAGCGCGCGCGCAACGCGGTCGGGGCCTGGCTCCTCCGACGCAATCGTCGCGTCCGTCAGTCTGGAGCCGTAGGCGCGCTTGAGGTCGAGAAACATGTCGCGCGTCCAGAAGAGCTTCGTGGCGAGCACGAACCCCTGGAAAGCCTCGAACTCCCGTTCAGACATGCGCGCCATGGCAAGGCCCTCCAGTTGCCTTCGCGTTATCCGCCCTTTGATAATTGCCGTCCCAGAACATTCTCCATCAGCGCGGCAACGAAGGCGTCTCGATCATCGGCGGCCTCCGCCACCTGTTGTGGCGTGCGTTGAAACGTTTCGACCGCGTCGACGCCAATCGCGGCGGTCTGGACGAGCGCGCCTTCGAGCCGCGCAAGGCGATCACGCAGGACGTAAACTTCCGCGCTGAGCGAATAGACAAAGCCCATGAGGCGATCAATCGCCGGATCGGCGAAGAACGTCTGTTCGTCGGCCTCATTCGCTTCGGGCGCAATCATCTTCGTCGCTCCGTTCTAGGTTCCGCCGAGGCGCGTTAGCTCATTCAGCATCTCGGCGACCGTCGCTATCCTGGCCACGGGCCTCAGCGCCTCGATTGAAACGTCGTGAACCTGGCGCGAGAAAGTCGCGCAACCATCCGACAGCAGGGTGATCTCGAACTCCCGCACATGCGCGTCGCGAACCGTCGAGGCGACGCCGCCATTGGTGACAATTCCGGCGACAATCAATCTTTCGATGCCACTTTTGCGCAGGATATATTCAAGTCGCGACATGTAGAAGGCGGAATACGCGATTTTTTCGACCATCGAGTCAGCGGGCGCGAGTTCGTCGACAAGCGCTTGCCCCCATGTCCCTGGCGCGAAATCGCCCGTGCGCAGAAAGGGTCGCAGCTTCGCGAGGTGAGGCGAGATGATGGGTTCGCCGCCGCGCCCGGGGGGCAAGGTGAACAGAGTCGCCACGATCATTCCGCCAAGCGCGCGCACCTGCCTGGCGAGAGGCGCGAGGCGAGCCGGCAAGGCGGCGATATCGGCGTCCTTCTGTCCGCCGCGGCCATAGGCGCCGTCGGGATGAATGAAATCGTTCTGCAAATCGCAGAGCAGAAGCGCGGTATCGCGCAGGGGACTCGAATGGCCGCTCACGTCCCCGCCCTTTCGATCACGACATTGCCCCAGTCATCGACGCGCGCACGGAAGCCTGGCTCAAGAAAAATCGTGGCGTCGGGCTGCTCCAGAACAGCCGGCCCCTCGATGGTCGCGCCCGCGGGAAGCGACTGGCGCGCCCAAACCGCGCATTCATGCTCGGCGCCAGCAATCCATATCGCGCGTCCCTTGCGCCGGGCGGCGTCCATGTTGGCGGCTCGCGTTGGCGCGAGCGCGGAAAAATCAAAGCGCGGCCTGCGGCCCACGGCGGCGGTTCGCAGATTGACCAGCCGGATTGGCGATGGCAGCAACCGGCTGAACGAAGCGGTATAAGCCGCGTCGAACGCCGCCCGGATGCTTTCGCGTGTCGCTCGCCCGCTGCCGATCGGGACCGCGATCGCGTGGGTCTGGCCGACGAACTGCATGTCGAATTCGACAATTGTCTCGCAGAGGGAGTCCTCGATACCGGCTTCGCGAACGACGGAAAGCGCGCTGGCGCGTTCCTGTTCGATGATCGCGTTCAGAGCGTTGGCGTCAAGCGCGTCGAGCAGGATGTTGAGGGTTAGAACGCGGTCGTGACGTAGGTCGGCGATGGCGCAACCGATCGCGCTGTTGAGCCCCGGAAAGGGCGGAACCAACGCGCGCGATAGGCCAACGTCGCGGATCATCGCGCAAACGTGCAGCGCGCCGCCGCCGCCAAATGGCAACAGGGCGAAGCGCGTCGGATCATGGCCGCGTTCGATGGAAATGAGTCGTATCGCCCCGGCCATGCGCGCTTCGGCGACACGGACGATGGCCTCGGCAGCGCGCATGGCGTCAAGTCCCAGCGGCAGGCCGACATGCGCCAGCACCGCCTCTTTCGCCGCCACGCGATCAAGTCGCGTCTGCTTGCCGCCAATGGGCGATTCTGAATCGATGCGGCCCAGGACCACGTGGGCGTCCGTCAGCGTCGGGCGCTTGTTGCCCTTGCCATAGCACGCGGGGCCGGGAACCGAGCCCGCGCTTTCCGGACCGACCTGTAGAAGTCCCGTGCGATCAACGCTGGCGATGGAGCCGCCACCGGCGCCGATGGTCGCGATCTCGATCATCGGCGTGCGAATGACGAGGCCGAAGTCGACGGTCGTTTGCGCCGCGAGCGTCGGCTTGCCGCCGGTAACGAGCGATACGTCGAATGACGTGCCTCCGAGGTCCGCGGTGATGATGTCGGCGTAGCCCGCGTTTGCCGCGATGGCCGCGGCGGCGATGACGCCCGCAGCCGGTCCCGACAGAGCCGTGCGAACGGGCAGTCGGCGCGCCGTGCGCGTCGACATGATACCGCCATTGGATTGCACGATGAGCAATTCCGAGGCCGCGCCGGCTTCCTTAAGGCCTTGATCGATGGCGCCGAGATAGCCGGCGATGACGGGTTGCAGATAGGCGTTCAGCGCCGTCGTCGAGGTTCGCTCGAATTCGCGGATCTCGGGCAGCACCTCGTGCGACGCAACGACGTTTGGATCGGGCCAGATCGCGCGCACCGCCTTCGCGGCGGCCGCCTCGTTGGCCGCGTTCGCGTAAGCATTGATGAAAATGATCGCGATGGCTTGCGCGCCCCTGGCGAGCAACAATCGCGCGGCGGCCTCGACAGCGGCGAGATCGACGGCGGTCCTGATCGCACCGTCGGCGAGCGTCCGCTCGGGAACCTCGATCCGCATGTCGCGATCGGCAATTGGCGTGAAATCGCCCCACAGACCCCAAGTATGAGGTCGGTCGCGTCGCCGCATTTCGAGCACGTCGCGAAAGCCCGGCGTGGTAATGACGCCGATGCGCGCGCCCTTACGCTCCAGCAATGCATTCGTTCCGACTGTCGTGCCATGCACGATTGTCGCGAGCGCGGCGTCCTTGCCAAGCGCCTTCAGTCCAAGCAGGAAGCCCGCCGCCTCCGCGCCCCGGTTGGACGGCATCTTGGCGGTGCGGAACGTCCGCGTGGAGGGGTCGAACAGAAAAAAATCGGTGAAGGTGCCGCCGATGTCGACGCCGAGAATCGATTCGTCTCCACTCATGGGCGCCGCGCTCCAGGATGGGCGCGCAGCGCCATGGTGGCGTCAGCGTCGATCGCATTGCTTTTCGAAATCACGACGCCATATTTTTCCCGCGCGCTATCCGCGGAGATGTAGTCGAGGCGAACGTCTCGCGCGACCTTCTGGACGTCGCGCTCAAATGGATCGCCATATCCGCCGCCGCCGGGCGTTTCGAGACGTATGCGTTCGCCCTCCGCGATCCGGACATCAGTGACCTTCGAGGCCATCGGCGGCGAGAATTCGCCTTTCCCCGTCAGCCAGGAGAAGCGATTGAGCGCGCCCTCGCCGCCGCCCGCGACGCCAAAGGGCGCGAAACGCCCGCGTTCCCCCAGTAGAAAAACGTCAGCGCCATACTCGTCGAGCGCCTCGACTTCGTAAATCGCGCCAAGGCCGCCGCGGTGTTTTCCGACGCCGCCACTATCCTCGCGCAGCGCCCATTGCGTGAACATGATGGGATAGGCCGCCTCGAAGATTTCTACCGGCGGCATGGTCGCCATCGATATCGGATTGTTTCCGTGATTGAGCCCGTCGCTGAGCGGATTGCCGCCGAGTCCACCGCCGAAGAAGGAAAACATCACCCAGCGATGACCGTTGCGTTCGCCAGCCATCGACAGGGCGTTGATCGTGCCGAAAGGCGCGGCGGTCGAAAGCGCCGGCGCCGCCTTGGCCATCGCGCCGAACAACACGCCGATTACGCGCAGGATCGTTTCGGTGTAGCCGCCGACGGGCCTTGGCGCCTCGACGCCGAGTATGCTTGTCGCGGGGATGACAAATTCGATCGGCGCGAGACAACCGGCATTCGCGGGCACATCCGGAAAAATATGCTTCAGGCCGACATAGCAGCATGCGATGGCGGTCGAACGCGCGATGTTCAGCGGCCCCGCGCAGGCGGGTGACGACCGGCTGAAATCGAGGATCAGGCGATCGCCCGCGATGGTCATGTCCACGGCTATAAGCAGTGGCTTGTCGATGACGCCGTCGTTGTCGAGATAGTCCTCGAAGGAATAGCAACCATCCGGCAGGTCACTGATCTGTTCGCGCATCAAGGCCTCTGCCCGCGCGGTAAAGGTCTCGAAGGTCGAGCGCACCGTCCCGGCGCCATATTCGCGCAGCAGATCCGTCAGCCGCCGCTCGCCAAGATCGAGGGCGTTTATCTGTCCACTGAGATCGCCAAAGTTCGATAGGGCCGTGCGGCTGTTGGCCGCGAGTATGTCGATCAGATCCTGACTGACAACGCCGCGCGTCGCCAGCTTCACCGGCGGGATGCGTACGCCCTCCTGATAGGTCTCCGTCGCGCGCGCGTTAAAATTGCCCGGCACGTTGCCGCCGATGTCGAGCCAGTGCCCCGCCGACGCGAGCCAGCAGAACAATTCATCATTCCAGAAAAAGGGGCGCACAAGCCGAAAATCGTTGAGATGCGTGCCGGCGAGATAGGGGTCGTTGAAAATCCAGGTATCGCCCGGCGCGGGGCCGTCGGCCCCCGCGATCTTGTCGATCACGGCCTTCACCGCGAAAGCCATCGTGCCGACGAAAATAGGCAGTCCGGTCGAGCCCTGAACGAGCGTCGCGCCGGTCGTGGGATGAAATAGACCGTGGCTGGCGTCTCGCGCCTCGGCGATGATGGGATTGAAAGCGGAGCGATACAGCGTCGCGTCCATCTCGTCGGCGATCTGTTCGAGCCGCCCCTTCAGCACCGCGAGCGTGACGGGATCGAGGGCGTTCAACGTCCGCCTCCGTCGTAGCGCTTGCCGCGGGCAAGTATATCGGCGGTTCCCAGCAACTGGTTGAGCCCATCGAAATCGTACATCCGGTTCCTGAACGCCTCGCTCGTGCCATCGCGCGCCAGCGTCGTGTAGAAATCCCGGGCCGCCAGCGCCAACGCGCGCACGATGCCGCCGGGAAAGATAACGAGGGAAAATCCAAGGGCCTGCAATTCGCTCGCGGGCAGCACCGGCGTCGCGCCGCCTTCGACCATGTTGGCCATCAGCGGTATTGCGCCGTCGAAGGCCCCGCCGATGCGCGCGAGGTCGTCGCGGCTTTTCGGCGCCTCGATGAAAAGCATGTCGGCGCCGGCCTCGCGATAGGCCTGGGCGCGCGCCAGCGCGGCGTTGAAGCCCTCGACAGCCACCGCGTCCGTGCGCGCGATGATCAGGGTCCGTCGGTCAAGGCGGCTGTCAACTGCGGCGTGGATCTTGCCGACCATTTCCAGCGTCGACACGAGTTCCTTGCCGGCGAGATGTCCGCACCGCTTGGGCAAAATCTGGTCTTCGAGCTGAATGGCGTTGGCGCCAGCGCGTTCAAACAGACGAACCGTGCGTTCCACGTTCAAGGCATTACCGTAGCCTGTGTCCGCGTCGACGACGATGGGCGTGGCGACCCTTTCGCGCATATGCGACAGCGCATCGGCCACCTCGCTCATAGAGACGAGGCCGATGTCGGGCCGGCCGAGCTTTGTATAGGCGATACCGGCGCCAGAGAGATACAGGGCTTCAAAGCCGGCGTCCGCCGCGAGCGACGCGGTCAGGGCATCGTAAACTCCGGGAGCGACGATGATTGGCGGGCGCTTGATGCGCGCGAGGAGTCCGGAGTTAACAGTCATTGAAATTCGGCTCCAGCAAGCTCGCGCGCCGACGCTGTCGCCGGTGTCCATCGGACCCCCGCCGCATTCGCCTTGCGCGTGAGATCCATCCGGAAAGTGTAGCGGTCGGGACGATAGAGCGCGCGCAGATACTCGACGCCGCGTTCATCGCGATCATAGACGACGCGCGTCAGGGCGATCAACGCCGCGCCAATCGGCGCGTCCAGCGCCTTCGCCACGTCGGGCGTCGCCAGCTCGGCGGAAATATCCTGCGTCGCGTGGTCCGCGATAACGCCATTTTGCTCCAGCAACGCAAGCAGAGGCTGGCGTGAAAGATCGCGACGCGTGAACAAACGGCCAATCGCTTCGGGAACGCAGGTCGTCAGAAATGAAAACGGCGCGCCATCGATCAGGCGTTTGCGCAGCGACCATTGCACGCGTTCGCCCATCCGCAGGCGCAGGGCCCTCGCCACCTCCGGCAGGGGATCGCGATAGTCGAAATCGATGAGCCGGACCTGTGTCGAGCGCCCCATTTCGACGAGGTGCGGCATCATATCCGCGAGCTGGACGACGACCGGACGCGGTCTGTCCCGATCGGACAAAAAGGTGCCCGCGCCCCGCCGCCGGTCGATCAGGCCCTCATCTTCCAGACTCGCCAGCGCGCGGCGCAATGTCACGCGGGAAACGCCGAATTCGCTCGCGAGCGACTGCTCCCCCGGCAGTCCGCCATCGCGATCGAATTCACCCCTCGCGATCCGGTCGCGCAGGGTCAGGTAGATCTGGCGTGTCTTGGACAGCTCGGAACCCGCCATTGCAAACCACCCGGAAATGGGATTTCAATTGTCCACATTATAAGACAACTGGCCAGCAATCCAGAGGCGGCGAAGGGTATGGCGACAACGCCGAGTACGATCATCGACAAGCTCTGGGACGCCCACGCCATCGTGACGCGCGAGGATGGCGATACGCTGTTGTGGGTGGATCGGCACTTCGTTCATGAAGGCTCACATCACGGCTTTGGACAGTTGGAGGCGCGCGGCGCGCGCATGGCTCGGCCTGATCTCACGTTCGGCGTCGCCGACCATTACGTGGCGACGCGGCCAAATGCCGTTCAATCGCCCGAAGTCCTCGCCATGGTGGCGAAGCTCGATCGAAACACGTCAACGCATGGCGTTACGTCCTTCGGCGCGGGCAATCCCCGGCAGGGCATTGCCCACGTGGTCGCGCCGGAGCAGGGACTGACGCTTCCGGGATTACTGATCGTTTGCGGCGACAGCCACACCTCCACCCATGGCGCGCTTGGGGCCTACGCTTTCGGCATTGGCGCGAGCGAGGTCGCCCACGTTCTGATGACGCAAACGATCTGGCAGTCACGTCCGAAGCGTATGCGGATCACGATCGACGGCATGCTGGGTGGTGGCGTGTCGGCCAAGGATCTGGCGCTGGCGTTGATTGCACGGCTCGGCACCGGCTACGCGCAGGGATACGCCATCGAATACGCGGGCTCCGTCGTTCGCGATCTGACAATCGAGGCCCGGTTGACCCTGTGCAATCTCTCGATCGAGCTCGGTTCCCGCCTCGGTCTTGTCGCGCCGGACGAGGTGACATTCGCTTACCTTCGTGGTCGCGCCTTCGCCCCCGCTGGAGCGGACTTCGACGCCGCCGTCGAGGATTGGCGACGACTGGCCAGCGATTCCGGTGCGTCCTTCGACCACGAGGTCTCGATCGATGGCTCCGCCGTCGCGCCCTTCGTCACCTGGGGCACGAGTCCGGAACACGCCGGTCCTATCGACGGGCGCGTGCCCGATCCGGCCAACGCGGGCGACGCCAACCGCGCCGAATCCTGGCGGGACGCGATCGACTACATGAAGCTTCGGCCGGGCATGGCGTTCACCGATATCAGGGTCGATCGTGTCTTCATTGGTTCTTGCACGAATAGCCGGATCGAGGATCTGCGAGCCGCCGCCGTCGTGCTGGCCGGGCGCAAGGCGATCGTCCCCGGCCTTGTTTCTCCGGGTTCAAGCACGGTCAAGCGTCAGGCCGAGGCGGAAGGGCTTGATCGCATTTTCGCGCAGGCAGGCCTCGAATGGGCCGGCTCCGGTTGCTCCATGTGTGTCGGCATGAACGGCGATGAGGCGTCGTCGGGCGAGCGTCTGGCTTCCACCACAAATCGCAATTTCAAGGGACGGCAGGGCAAGGGCAGCATGACCCACCTCGTGTCGCCGGCCATGGCCGCGGCGAGCGCGATCACGGGCCACCTCGCAGATCCGCGACCGCTTCTCGCGGGGAGGGTTGTATGAAGCCATTCGATACGATTGAAGCCAAAGCATGCCCTTTGGGTCTTGTGAACGTCGATACCGATCAGCTTATTCCCGCCCGTTTCATGCAGACGCCGCGCGCGCAAGGTTACGGACGATTTCTCCTGCATGATCTCAGGCGCGACGCCAGCGGTGCGCTGAAATCCGGCTTTCCGCCGAATGAAAGCCGCTACAACGACGCGGGCGTCATGATCGCGCGCAAGAATTTTGGTTGTGGCTCGTCGCGCGAGGCGGCGGTCTATGTGCTGGTCGACAGCGGCGTCCGTTGTGTTGTCGCGCCTGGCTTTGGCGATATCTTCGCGTCGAACGCCATCAAGAACGGACTGCTTCCTGCCATCGTGACGGAAGACGACGCGGAGCGACTATTGGCCGAACCAGCCGTGATCGACGGACGGCCCATTCGCGTCGATCTCGTCTCGCAGAACATAACGGTTGGCAACAGTGTTTTCCCGTTCTCCATTCGTGGCGACTGGAAGAAGCGCCTGGTCAACGGCTGGGACGATGTCGATCTCACCAAGTCGTTTTCCCAAGAGATCAAGGCCTTTGTCGCCGCCGACGCCGTGGCGCGTCCATGGGCGGCGCCGCGACGCTAGCGGCGCGCGACGGCGGCCAGGGCGCGCGCTTTCCACCAGTCGCCGTTGAGCCAACTTTTTACGCCATCGGCGCTTGGTGGCGCGCCGTCGAGCAGGGTCACGCCGGCCCAGATCAGGCAGAACATGCAGGACAGAACCGGCGCCCGGCCGCGGAAGGGCGTTTGCGCGATGGGCGCCAGCGTCGGCATTCCCGTGCCGAGCATGACAATGGCGTCGAGCTCCGGATCGGTCATCTCGTCAAGCGCCTGTCGCGCCGCCCCGGATGGCAGTGAATAGATCGGATGGAAATTATCGCCGGGTCGCGCCGCGCTGGTTTTTGCCGCGATGTCAAAGCCGCGCGATTCCCAATAGGGCGTGCAGGCGGCGTCGAGTTGGCCCTCGTATGGCGACACGAGACCGATGCGTTTGGCGCCGAGCGCGTTGAGCGCCATGACGACGGCGGTGGCCGCGCTGACGGCGGGAATTTTCAGCGATCGCGACAGGCCGTCGAGCGCGCGATCTTCCGCCTTTCGGCCCGCGAGGTAGGATGTGCCGGTGCATGCGAAGGCCAGCGCGCCGATGGGTGCGTTGGCGAATTGGCGCGAAAACGCATCGACATTCGCGAAGTAGTCGAGCAGCCGCGCCTCGATCGTGGGATGCGGCGACAGCATCCGCGCGTTGACAAAGGCGTAACCTGGCGGCGTGAGGATCGAATATTCCGGCTCGACCGTCGTGTTCGCCTGCGGCGTCAGTACGCCGACAAGACCTTTTGGAGCATATTCGACACTCACGCGCGCCTCCCGCGAACAGCGCCGTAAGCGGGTTCGACGCCGGTTGACTTCCCGGATGTATTACATACCGTACAAGTGATGCTGGCGCGGTCAAGTTGATCCGTTGACGCGGCATCCCGCTCGAGGCCTTCGCTTGGACCAGCTAACCGCCGCGCCCGTTCCATCGCCGCGCCCGGCTGGCGCGGGGCCCGCGATTTCGATGTCGAGGCTCGAAAAATGGTTCAACGCGGGGAACCGTCCGGTTCATGCGCTTTCGCCAACCGATCTGGAGGTCGCCGATGGCGAGTTGCTCGTGCTGCTGGGCCCCTCGGGCTGCGGGAAGACAACCCTGTTGCGGATGATTGGCGGGCTGCTGGAGCCGACCAGCGGAAAGCTCGCCATCGAAGGACGCGATCTCTGGAACGCGGGCCAACGCCAGGGCGAGGCGCTCGGCGAACTTGGCATGGTGTTTCAGGACGCCAGCCTGTTCCCGTGGTTGAATGTCGAGGAGAACATCGCGCTGCCGCTTGAACTGCGGGGAATGTCGAAATCCAGCCGTCTCGCGAGGGCGCGCGAGTTGACGCGGCTGGTTGGCATTTCGGGCTTCGAGGGACGCTGGCCGAAGGAACTGTCCGGCGGGATGCGCCAGCGAGCGGCGATCGCCCGCGCGCTCTCCTATGATCCCAAGATACTCCTCATGGACGAACCTTTCGGCGCGCTTGACGCGATGACTCGCGACGCGATGAATCTTGAATTGCAGAATATATGGATCAAGACGCGCAAGACCATCGTGCTGGTGACACATTCGATCACCGAAGCCGTCTTTCTGGCCGACCGCGTCGTGCTGCTTTCGCCGCGCCCGGGTCGAATCGATACGATCGTCGACGTGCCGATTCAGCGACCGCGTTCCCTTGACGTGCAGGCGCAGCCCGAGTTTCAGGCCATCGCGCGCCAGTTGCGACATCGCCTCATGGAGATTTCGTGATGGACCCCACGCCGGCCATGTCCGATCCCTCCGCGCCGCCTGAACGGCGCAAGCGTCCCCTGCGCGAAACGCTTCTTCCGTGGATCACCACCCCGCTGTTGCTCGCGATTCTCATCGCGATCTGGCATGTCTACGTCGCGATGACCAATCTCTCGGCGTTCATTTTGCCCGCTCCCGCCAAGGTCTGGGCGGCCTGGATGGAAATGTTGTCCTCGCCCCGCGCGTGGGGGCACACGTGGCTGACTGTCTATGTCACGCTCGTGGGTTTTGCATGGGCGCTGGCGATCGGCGTCGGGCTCGGGGTTGTCCTCGGGCGCGTTCGCTGGCTGGAATTGACGCTCAATCCCTTCATTGTCGCGACGCAGGTGATTCCCAAGGTCGCGCTGCTGCCGCTGTTCATCGTCTGGTTCGGTTTTGGCAATACATCAAAAGTGATTGTCGCCGCGGTGCTCGCCTTCTTTCCCATTCTCACCAATACGGTTCTCGGCGTGAAGTCGGTCGATACGGGTCATCGCGACGTCATGACCAGCCTCAACGCCACGAACTGGCAAATTTTCCGTCGTCTCGAACTGCCGTCGTCGCTGCCCTACATACTCACCGGCATGGAGGTCGGCATTGTTCTGGCGATCATCGGCGCCATTGTCGGCGAATACCTTGGCGGCAACGCGGGCCTCGGGTTCATGCTCGTGTCGAAGATGAACGGCTACGAGACCGATGGTCTCTTCGCGGTGATCATCCAGATGACGATGATCGGCTTCGCGCTCTACTTCGGCACCGGCGCCCTGCGACGCCTGCTGATTCCGTGGCATCAGTCGGTCGACATCAGGTGATCGCGGCCGCCTGACGCAATCCATCGATCATGGATGACTTCAGGAGATAATCGCGCAGGCGCGCGCGATCTCCGGTGATCGCCTGCAGTTCGCGCAACATCTCGATCCGGCGCGTCGGGTCTTTTTCGCGCATGCGCGCGCGGTTACGATCGGCCTGCGCGATAATCTGATCGCGCGCCACGGGACGCCTGCGGCGATCATAGAGATCAAGCCGCTCCAGCGGGACGCCATTGTGTAAAATGTCGATCAGCGCGTGGGACAACTCGAAAGCATCCTGCAGGCCGCCATTCAGACCCATGCCGCCCGACGGACTGTTGAGGTGCGCGGCGTCGCCTACCAACGCGACACGGCCCTTGCGATAGGTCGGCACGATGCGTTGATGCACGCGATAATCGCGCTTCTCATTGATATCCCAGGGCTCGTCGCGTGGAACGATGTCGTTCATGCTCGCCTGGATCATCTTGTCCGCGAGTTGCTCCTCGATCGGCAGGTCCTCGCGCGGATAAATGGACGCGCGCCAACGGCCTGGCACCTTCAGCAGGCTGAAATTGCCGCCCGCTTTCCAGCAATAGGTGACGTTGGACAGGCCTTCGAGATGATCCTCGAAGGGAAATGTCGTCGTGACCAGCAAGGTGATTTCGGGGTAGGTCGCGCCGTCGAACGGAATCTCCAGCGCGCGCCGGATGAAACTTCGCGCGCCGTCGGCGCCCACCGCCAGAAGCGCGCGATAACGTGACTGCTCGCCGTTCCGAGTAACGCCAACCGTCACGCCGTTTTCGTCCTGCCGCAGATTGTCCACGCTGGCGCCGAACTCGATTTTGGCGAGCGGTTCCGAAATGAGCGCCGCCAGCAGAAGCTTCGACAATTTCCATTGTTCCACCTGTAGCCGATAGGGATGCGCGGTCTCGCCCGCGAGCACGGAGAGGTCAAAGACCGCGCGTTCGCCGGTCGGGTGCAGCCGAATCTGCCAATGCGGGCAGATCAGACCTTGCGTCAGCAATTGCCGCGTGATGCCCAGTGGTTCGAGCAGGTCGAGCGTGGGTGGGTGAAATGTCGAGGCGCGCAGGTCTTCCGACACCACGTCTTCCACCTCGAAGACTCGCGTCGAGACCCCCGCACGCGCCAACAACAGGGCAAGGCAGAGACCCACCGGCCCCGCGCCGGAAATGATCACTTCGCAATCGGATTGCGCGACGGACATTGTTGCTCCAGCGCCAATTGACGTTGTCTGAGAGATAAGACAACTTGGGTCTTCTCGTCAAAGCGACATGACGTCCCGGAAATCCTGGAGCCATCATGCACTATCCCTTCGTGCCCATGCCACTTCGCAAGCCGCTCAAATGGCCGAATGGCGCGCGCCTCGCGTTGATGATCACCACGAATCTTGAATACTGGGACGAGGTGCGCGACAGCGAAAAACCATTCTATCCCGGGGGCCCCGGGATCGTGGGAGATACGCTGGCCGGCAACGTTTACGACAACCCGAACTGGACATGGCGCGAGTATGGCCAGCGCGTGGGCGTCTGGCGCATGTTCGACATATTCGAAAAGGCGGGCGTTCCAACCACGTGCACCATGAACGCCAAGATGGGCCTGAAGCGGCGCGAGGTGATTGATTACGTCAACGCGAAAGGCTGGGAATTGGTCGCGCACAATTTCGTGCAGACCGACCTGCTGACCAATTATGCGTTCGATCCAGAGGGCGAGCGCAAGATCATTCGCGAAACCCTCGACACCTATCTAAAAGTAGTAGGGCGTCCCGCTAGGGGATGGCTCTCGAGTTCGCTCCGCAGCACGCTGAACACGATTGATCTTCTGGCCGAGGAGGGCCTGATCTTCATCACCGATCTTCTGAACGACGATCAGCCGTATCTGGTTCAAACCAAATGCGGCAAGCCGATGGTCTCGGTTCCCTACACCTCGGAAGTCAATGACTTCACCGTTTTCATGCGACAGGGCAAGGATGTGGACGGCGGGTTCGCGGTGTTCAAGGAGCAATTCGACGAACTTTATCGCGAGGGCGCGACAAGCGGGCGCCTGATGAATATCGGGCTGCATCCCCACGTCA
>CAISJZ010000182.1 GCA_903885755.1 uncultured Hyphomicrobiales bacterium
GACAAAATTCTCATTGCAAACCGCGGCGAAATCGCCCTGCGCATTCTGCGCGCGGCCAAGGAACTGGGCGTCGCCACGGTCGCGGTCCATTCAACCGCCGACAAGGACGCGATGCATGTTCGCCTCGCCGATGAATCGGTCTGCATCGGGCCGCCGCCGGCGCGCGAGAGCTATCTGAATATTCCCGCGCTGCTCGCGGCCTGCGAGATCACCGGCGCCGACGCGATCCATCCCGGTTACGGGTTTCTGTCGGAGAACGCCCGCTTCGCCGAAATCTGCGCCGACCACAACGTCACGTTCATCGGCCCCAAGGCCGAGCATATCCGCATCATGGGCGACAAGATCGAGGCCAAGCGCACCGCCAAGCGCCTCGGCATTCCCTGCGTCCCGGGTTCCGAGGGCGGGCTGACAGACGACGACGAGGCCATGCGCGTGGGCCGCGAGATCGGTTTTCCCTTGCTGGTGAAGGCCGCGGCGGGCGGCGGCGGACGCGGCATGAAAGTGGCGCGCACGGAAGAAGACCTTTCCGCCGCGCTGTCGATGGCGCGGCAGGAAGCCAAGGCGGCGTTTGGCGACGACGCGGTCTATCTCGAGAAATATCTGGAAAAGCCTCGCCACATCGAAATCCAGGTGCTGGGCGACGGCCAGGGCAACGCCATTCACCTCGGCGAACGCGACTGTTCCTTGCAGCGCCGCCATCAAAAGGTGCTGGAAGAAAGCCCCTCCCCGGCGCTGAACGATCCGCAGCGCTCGGAAATCGGCGAAATCGTCGCGAAGGCGATGCGCGAACTGAAATATCTTGGCGCCGGCACGGTCGAGTTTCTTTACGAGAACGGCCAGTTCTTCTTCATCGAAATGAACACGCGCATTCAGGTCGAGCATCCCGTGACGGAGATGGTCACCGGCATCGATCTCGTCAACGAACAGATCCGCATCGCCGCCGGCGCGACGCTCAATATCGCGCAGCGCGACATCAAGTTCTCGGGTCACGCGATCGAGTGCCGCGTCAACGCCGAACATCACGAGACTTTCAGGCCCTCGCCGGGACGCATCGCCTATTATCATCCGCCGGGTGGGCTTGGCGTGCGCGTCGATTCGGCGGTCTATCAGGGCTATGTAATCCCGCCGAACTATGACTCGCTGGTCGGCAAGCTCATTGTGCATGGGCGCACCCGAACGGAAGCGCTGATGCGCCTGCGCCGGGCGCTCGACGAATTCATCGTCGATGGCATCGACACCACCTTGCCGCTGTTCCGCACGCTGGTGCGCAATACGGACGTGCAGAATGGCGATTACGACATCCACTGGCTGGAGCGATTTCTCGCCACCGGCGGGATGGGGCCTGGGCAGTAGCTTCACGCCATCGCCAATGAGCGCCAGCCTAGCTTCCCTCATCCTGAGGAGGCTGCACAGCAGGCGTCTCGAAGGACGAGGGAAGCGGGCCGGAAGTCGACGCGTGCTCGCTACATGAGCGGCAGCGCTTCCTATGCCCTCGGTTTCGTCGCTTCCTTCTTGAGGCAGGCGACAAGGTCGAGCGATTTCTCGATGAAGATGCCCGGCCTTTATGGGAGCGAAGGTCAGATTTCTTCGAAATGCAGCGTTGCGGCAAACGATTGCATGTCCGCGTCGCGCAACGCCTTGTAGAGCGTCTCCGAAACCAAGGCGCCGTAGGACGGCATGTTCGGGGCAAGCCAGAAGTGCGTGTCGCCCATTCGGGATTTGTCGAACACAAACTTTTGTCCTGGCCCCTCGATGTACCAAATACCTTGGCCTGGAACCGTCGGAGTCCATCTCGCCGTCGTCTTCTCGCGGTTGACAGCGTCGAGCATGACCGGTTTGAAAAGGAAGAAACACTGGCCTGCGGGCGTCCCGTCCGACCAAGAGCATTCCACGGGAAATGTCTGGATGTCAGGCTGGAATTTCCGCACAAGATCGACGAATCGCGCGCTGGCCAAAAACATGTTCAGAGCGTTGTCGATGTCCATCAGCTTCCGCTTGCGGCCCGTGAGAACAAGCTTTGTCGGCATGTTCTTGGCGGAAACGAGGGCGCCACCGCCCAGATTGGTGCGCGGCGTCCTGAATTTCAAAGCCGGCAGCGAGGGATCGCAGAACAATAGGTTCATGAAGTCGCCATCAAGAGGGTCTGACCCGTGGCGGTACATACCCAAAGGCTTATTGACGAGAAATCGAGCCATTTAGGGCCTCCGCGCGTTTTCAGTATTCCGGTTCACGCCCGCCCCTGCGCCTCGCCCATGGCGGGCTCGGCGGTCGCCGCCTCCTTCACCTCCGCCCCCCTGCAACCGCGCCGCCACCTCCGGGTCGATCAGCCCCGCACCAGCGGCGCTATTTTTGCCGGGCGCTCGCCGGCGAGCTTGCGGACATTCGCCAGCACGGATATCGCCTGTTTGGCGTCAGCGGGGAGCAGTGGATCGCCGGATTGAGACCGCCGCTCCGTCCATTCGACTGGCACGCGCAAATTACGGCGCGACCGCCTGATCGCCAAAACCGTGATCGTCGAACGCCTTGCGGATCAGTCCCGAAGCCTTCGCTTCCGCGATAAACGCCGTCACGAAGGCGAGCGACGCGGGCTTGTTTTTCGGCACAGCAGTCGCGGTCTTTGCCTGAAAGAAGAAGCCCGGCAGCACGTGCGAGCCCGGCAGGGTTTTGGCGAGGTCCGACAGGGCCTCGCGGCTCATGGCGAAGGCGTCCGCCTCGCCGGATTTCAATTGAGCCATGATCGCCTCAACGTTGGCGACGCCGACGGCCTTCGTGTTCTTCAGCCACGCGCCCGTGGCGCGGATGGTCGTCGTATCCTTGACGCCAACGACTTTCACGCCGGCCTTGTCGACGTCTTCGAGCTTTTCGATGGGCGCGCCGGCCCGCACGAGGAAGGTCGATTCGCCTATGTTGTAGACGGGGCCAAAATCGAGCTTTTTCGCCCGTTCCGGGTCCATCGGCACGAAGGTCACGTCCCACGCGCCGGACGCCGCGGCGTCCGTGATCGCGCCGGAATTCTCGAAAATGACGAGTTCCTCTGGCGCGCCAAGCTGTTCCGCCATGGCCCGTCCGAGATCGACGGCCACGCCGCGGGGTTGACCAGTTTTCGCGTCGCGCCCGGCCCAGAATGGCCCCGGCGCGGGCGAGATCGCGATGGCGACCCTCAGCTTGCCGGTTGGCGCGACCGCCCTGCTCACGTCCGAACCAGTGCTCATGGTTTTCTCCAGATGTGGACGCGCGGCGCCCTAGATTGATATACACGGCAGAGCGCGCCCCTTGACGCGCCGCCGCTTCGCGACCACTTTTGCATCCATGTCGGCCAACGTCGATCCCTATGAGATCACTCCGCAGGTTCTTTTGCGGGCCTATTCGATCGGCATGTTTCCCATGGCCGAGGACGCGGACGACCCCACGCTTTTCTGGGTCGATCCGGAGATGCGCGGCGTGTTCCCGATTGACGGATTGATCGTCTCGAAAAGCCTCGCCAAGATCGTGCGTTCGGACAGGTTTGAAATCCGCGTGGATCGGGATTTCGACGCCGTCATCGACGGCTGTTCAGGCGGCGGCGACGACCGGCCCAAAACCTGGATCAACGCGCGCATTCGCAAGCTTTATCGCGATCTGTTCGATCGCGGCTTTGTCCATACGATCGAAGCCTACGATGAGTCAGGCGATCTCGCGGGCGGGCTCTACGGCGTCTCGATTGGCGCGGCGTTCTTTGGCGAAAGCATGTTCCACCGCGCGCGCGACGCCTCGAAAGTGGCGCTGGTTCATCTCGTCGGGCGACTGCGGACCGCTGGCGCGAGCCTCCTCGACACCCAGTTCGTGACGCCTCACCTCGCCACGCTCGGCGCGATCGAGATCACGCGCAACGACTACCATCGCCAGCTAGACGCGGCGATCGGCAAGGCCGCCGACTTTTATGTCTGGCCGAAGGAAGAGCGCGTTTGCGGCGCGCGCGCGCTGTCCGCGCTGGCGACCTGAGCCAAGGGCGCTCCCCCTCGCTTAATGCTCGAGATCGCGCTCGCGGTTGCTGTCGCCGGGATTCGCCGCCGTTGGAAAGAAGCTCTGGATCGGCGAGCGGCGTTGCGCGGGCGGAGGATTGGCCGCGCCAACGTTGACGCGCGGCCTTGGCGCATCCGACGGTCCCGCGACATTCGGGCGGGCCGGTCGCCCGGGTTGTGGCGGAAAGCCCTGCTGGCCCGAGGCGTCCGCCGGCGCGTCCTGACCTGGCGGCAATCCAGCCTGAGACGGATCGGAATTCGGGGGGCGGCCGGCCTGTTTTGGACGAGGAACAGTTCCCGGTTTGGCGGGCGCCGGCAGGATGTTCTCCTCGGGTAGCGCGGCCTGCTCGGTAATGACCTGCGTGCCGCCCTTGCAGTCGGTCAGCCACACATCATAGACCGGGTGTTCAAGCGCATGCAGGCCCGGGCTCGACGCGTACATCCAGCCGGAGAAGATACGCTTGTAGCGATTGTCCGTCTCGACTTCCTCGACCTCGACAAACCCGTCAGTCTGCGGCGCCTCGGTGGGCGGACGCGTGTAGCAAATCCGTGGCGTGATCTGCAGGGACCCGAATTGCACGGTCTCATCGGTGGCGACATCGAAGGAAATGATGCGACCCGTGATCTTGTCCAGCCCCGCGAAAACAGCGGTTGGATGCTTGATCCGGTCGGCATGGGCGCCCGACGCCGCCAAAGCGGTTGCAAAGCCAACGGAGGCGGCGAATCCGAGCGAGCGAGATTTCATGCAAAAGCCGATAGCATGTCATGCGGGGGGATTTAAAGCGCCTTTCGTCATGCCGTCGGAATGGGGCTGAAAAAAGCCCGGGACCCGACGAATTGTTAAATGATCGGCGGCAGACTTCGCGCTCCCGCCCGAGAGGTCCGAAATCGATGTTCCGCCATCTCAGTCTGGCCTGCCTTGCCCTGGCGCTGACGGCCTGCGGCAAGTCCACGGAAGAGCCACTGGAACAGGCTCCGGTTGCCGAGCTGCGCGGCCCGTGGCTCATGGTCAATCGCGCCGCGGATTGCGCCCATTACTACACCATGTTTTCGCCGGGCGGCATCTTCCGCGTGCGGGAGGATAAATCCCCGAGAAAGCAATACGCGGCCATCTCCAAATTCCTCCTGGAGCCAGGAAAGGTCACTTTCGCGGTCTCGGGCGTCGAAGCCGGCCACGCCGAAATCGCCTCCATGACGTTTTCCCTGACACAGGGCAAACTGCGTCTGATCGAGCTCCTCGGGCCGAAGGGCGGCAGTTTCAAGGCGCCGCCGGAAACACTTCCGCAGGGCGAGCAGGACTATCTGAAGAACGTGTATCGGCTCAATGAACAGCATTTCGCCATGGACCGCTGCACGGCATCTTGAAGCGACACGGCGATTGCAAAAATCCGACGCCCGGTCCACGGTTCCAGCCACAATCGGGAGGGGACGGGAATGAACCAGACAACCCAAGACAAGAGCCGCCTCGTGTTTCCCTGGGCCGGCGCGATCTACGAACCGCTCAAGCCCTACGCCTATCCCCTGATCAGGATCTGGATGGGGGCGAATCTCGTGCCGCATGGCTTCGACAAGCTGTTCCAGGGCGGCGCGCTCAAGACCGCCAACAACCCCGTCATGAAGGTCTTTTTCGATCCGGTCATCGCCGCCTATTTCGTTGGCGGGATCGAGTTTTTTGGCGGGCTTTTACTGGTTCTCGGCCTGCTGACCCGCTTCGCGGCCGGCGCGATCGCCATCCAGATGTTCGTGATTTCGTTTTTCGTGCTCTGGCCGACCTGGGCCTGGACGAGCCGAGGCATGGAATTCGCGTTCTTCATGATGATCGTTTGCATCGCGATTTTTATTCGCGGCGGCGGAAAGCTCTCGCTAGACAGCAAGCTACCACGGGAATTGTGAGACGACCGTTCGCGAGTCTCCACGCAACCCACTATTAGATTTTCGTGGAATCTATTTTAATTCAGAAAGATGCGGATACTTCCTAATGAATAACATCAGACGCAGAACAAATTGATTCAGGCGCCGGGCGTCCAAGCCTGATAGTCGCCCGTCGCGCTCGGGCGCGCGCCAACGCTCAACGTGGAGCCCGTCGGGCGATAGGCGGCGGGCGTGCCGGTCATGTTGGGCAGGTGCGGCAACTGCCACTCGCGCGGCTGGTAGGCCTCCTCGGTCGGCGGAGTATCGGTTGTGTGCTGTATCCAGCCGTACCACCCCGGGGGCGTCATGGAAGCCTCGCTGTAGCCCTTGTAGATGACCCAGCGGCGCTCGAAGCCGAGCACCGGGTCGAGCTTGCCGCCCTTGGTGCGATAGTAGGCGTTGCCGAACTCGTCATGCCCAACGAGTTCCCCGTGCCGCCATGTATGGAACCGGGTGTTGAGGGTCTGCCCGTTCCACCAGGTGAAGATTTGCGTCAGCCAGGTCAGCATTGATGCGCCAGTCCATCCTCGCGCGGGCCAAGCCCGCCATGCGGCGCGACTATGGCGAGGGGCCCCGCGTCTGTCCAGCGCCATTGAGTCGCGCCAGAATTTTTGGCGATTCGGGCGATTCAACCCGGCGTTGCGCCAGCCTCCTTCCACCCCGCGCGGACCGATTCCCTGCCCGAAACCTGAATTATGTCAGTTAGGTGTCACCGGGCGCTCAACCCGCGCCGCGGCTTGGGCGCGCGCCGGCCCGGACTTGCCACCCAAAATTCCCGCCGGGCGCATTGGGTGGAAAATCCTGATTTCGACTCATTCGGCGGCTTTTCCGCTCGCGGCGGGCTTGCACAAATCGGCCGACTCGTCAGACACTTGTCGCCACGGTTTCGCCTAAATCCCCACTGTCCACAGGCTCCCTACAACATTTGGTGGTCGGCCGTCAAGTCGCACACAAGACCTTGACGAAATCCCGGGGTTGGACCTAAATTCAGATGTTGCCGAGCCAAACGGCGGCGTCCGCCCCAAAGACGGATCCGCGCGTGTTCGCGACCAGTATGATCGCCGGAAACGGCGACACGATCACGCGTTTCAGGGACAGTCATTCAGGGGCCAGGGGCCGGAAATTCGGCCTCGCGCTGGGCGTTCGCCCGCGTTTCATGGGATGGATTCAGATGCATATCGACCGGCGCTACACCAAGGCCAACCAGTCCCCCTACGCGGACATTGAGTTCCGCAAGGCCAGGAGCGAGATCAAGAACCCCGACGGCTCCGTGGTGTTCTCGCAGGACGGCATCGACGTGCCGGCCAACTGGAGTCAGGTCGCCTGCGACGTGCTGGCGCAAAAATATTTCCGCAAGGCCGGCGTGCCCGCCCGCCTGAAAAAGGTCGAGGAGAACGATGTTCCCTCCTTCCTCTGGCGTTCGGTTCCCGACGAGGCGGCCCTTGCCGCCCTGCCGAAGGAGGAGCGTCTCGGCACGGAGAAGACCGCCACCGACGTCTTCGACCGGCTTGCCGGCGCCTGGGCCTACTGGGGCTGGAAGGGCAAATATTTCAACACCGAGGAAGACGCGAGCGCCTTCCATGACGAGTTGCGCTTCATGCTGGCGAGCCAGATGGCCGCGCCGAACTCGCCGCAATGGTTCAACACCGGCCTGCACTGGGCCTATGGCATCGACGGCCCCGGCCAGGGCCATTTCTACGTCGACCCCTTCACGGGCAAGCTGACGAAGTCGAAGAGCTCCTACGAGCATCCCCAGCCGCACGCCTGCTTCATCCAGTCGGTCGCCGACGACCTCGTCAACGAGGGCGGCATCATGGACCTGTGGGTGCGCGAGGCGCGCCTGTTCAAGTACGGCTCGGGCACCGGCTCCAACTTCTCGCGCCTGCGCGGCGAGAACGAGCGCCTGTCGGGCGGCGGCAAGTCGTCGGGCCTGATGAGCTTCCTGAAGATCGGCGACCGCGC
>CAISJZ010000183.1 GCA_903885755.1 uncultured Hyphomicrobiales bacterium
CGCATCTTTGGTCACGCGCGCGACAAGGGCGCGATCGTGTCGTTTGAGATGAAGGGCGCGCACGCCCACGACGTCGCGACGGTCATCGACCGCGCCGGCGTCGCGGTGCGGGCTGGCACCCATTGCGCGATGCCGTTGCTGGCGCGCTACGGCGTGACATCGACGTGCCGCGCGTCCTTCGCCATGTATAATACCCGCGAGGAAGTGGACGCGCTGGTCGAGGCGCTCGCGAAGGCCGAGGCCCTGTTCGCGTGAGGAGAGAGCGATGACCGAAGGTTACGCCGGCGAGAGCGAGACCCAGCCGAACCGCCCCGCGATGGAATATCCCTCGCAGGTCGCGCCGGAGGAGCTTGATCGCCTGACCGAGGACCTGATCGCCGCGCTCAAGACGGTGTTCGACCCGGAAATACCGGTCGACATCTACGAACTCGGATTGATCTACAAGGTGGATATCGACGACTCCCGCTTCGTCACCATCGACATGACGCTGACCGCGCCGGGCTGTCCCGTCGCGGGCGAGATGCCGCAATGGGTTGAAAACGCCATCAACGCCGTGCAAGGCGTGTCCGGCGTGAAGGTCAACATGACCTTCGATCCGCCGTGGGATCAGAGCCGCATGTCGGACGAGGCCAAGGTCGCGTTGAATATGTGGTGAGGCGCATGCGTCTGATCACATACGTCCTGTTCCTTTGCTCCGCTTTCGGATCGCGGATCGCGCTGGCGGATATGCGCCAGTGCGCGGGCGTACCGTTTGGCGATCCCGGCGCCGTCGGCGTCATGCGCGTCGCGCCCAACGCGGCGCGCGTCAATTTCGTCGCCGATCAGTCGGACAAGCAGCGCTCCTGCCCGTCCGCGTCGGCCGCCTGCCAACTGCGAGCGTTTGTCGTCGCGGGCGACCTGGTTCTTGTTGAAAACGGAGGCGACGATCCGTTCGTGTGCGCGACCTTCGTAAACGCCAAGGGCAATGACACGTCGGGCTTCCTGCCGCGCGCGAGTCTGAGCCCCGAAGCGTCCGCGGCCAATCCGAAGCCGACGGACTGGGCCGGATCGTGGCAGCGCGTGGAGGCGGAGATCAAGCTCAAGGCCAGGGGAGCGACTGTCGAGGCCAATGGCGAGGCGACGTGGGGCTCGGGCGATCCAGACCGGGTCAAGCGCGGCGGCGTCCACATTGGCGACTTCGACGGAACGGCCAAGCCCGTCGGGCGCTTGCTCGCCTTTGGCGATGGCTATGACGGATCCAAAACGCCGTCGGACGTCAAATCCGACAACTGTCTCGTGCGGTTGAATCTGTTCGGTGACTATCTCATGGCCGAGGACAACAACAATTGCGGCGGTCTCAACGTCAGTTTCATGGGCGTTTACCGTCGTTCGGGTAGATAGTGGACGCTGGCCCTGTGCGCGGGGACTTTGAATCGCTATATCTGTCGTGCACTGCGTCGCCGGGCCTTGAACCCGGGTGAATCAGGAGAAGTCCATGGGAAGCGCGAAATCCCGCTTCAAGGTGATGTCGTTGACCGAGGCCGCCGCGGCCCGTGCGCGCGAGATCATGTCCAATTCAGAGGCTCCCGACGCGATCCTGCGGGTGGGCGTGAAGAATGGCGGCTGCGCCGGCATGTCCTACACGATGGACTGGACCCACGAGGTCGGTCCGCGCGACGAACTGGTCGAGGACAAGGGCGTTAAAATCGTCATTGATCCCAAGGCGGTTCTGTTTCTACTCGGCACGGAAATGGATTTCGAGACGACGAAACTGTCGTCCGGTTTCGTCTTCCGCAACCCCAATCAGACATCGGCGTGCGGTTGCGGCGAAAGCGTCGCGATCGAGCCGGCCAGGCCAGAGGCGCTTCAGGCCGCCCGGTAGTAGAGGCGGGCGCCGTTCGTTCGCTTCATGCGCCACGCGATAAACCGCTCCAGCGCATGAGTCGGCCAGACGACGCAGGTCGTTCCATAGTCGCCGATGCGCCGCATGACTTCCGCGATCCGTTTCGTCGCCGCGTCTTCTTCTTCGGGCGTCGCGCCGCTCCATCCCTTGCGAAGGCGTAGCGCGATCACGAGGGCCGGCGCCGCCGTCCAGGAGTTGGCGCGCCGGCGGACGATCGTGGCGGCGAGAATATCGGGCTCGCTCGCGAGAATGGCGCGAACCGCGGACTCCCGGCGCCGTTCAAAATTGAGAGGCAGGAACGCCTCGAGGAGCCCGGGCTCCCGATGCCGTTCCTCATTGGCGTCCTCCAGTTGACGCTCTATCTCGATAATCCCGCGCAGCGTGGCTTCCACGCCCTCCGTCGAGGGATGCGCATGGAGGAATTCGCGCGCGACGCGGCAAGCGCGGCCAGCCGTGCCGGGATCAAATTCCGCCGCCGCGAACAGATCTGCGAGGGCGCTGGAGTCGCCGCGTTCAACCCCGATGAGGCCAAGGGTCAGGCGGGCGCGACCATACAAGGGCGCGATGTCGATCGCCTTGCGCGAAAGCGCTTCCGCGAGCGCGAAATCCCGATTGGCGAGCGCCTCGTCCGCCTGATCTAGCAACAGACTGGATTCCAGAATCGGGCAGATTCCACCCGGCGCGTCGCCGCCCGCGGGTTTTTCGTCCATCGGAACGGGAACCGGCGGGGCGGCTATCGGGGCAGGCTGAACAGGGATGGCTTCGAGCGCGACCGCCGGGACATCGACCCGCGGGAAGGGGACCTCCGGGGTGATCGGGGCCGGCGCCCCGGGCGCGGGGCATCGACCGCGCGCAAGTCGTTCGCGCACCGTCGCTCGCGCGTTTTCGATTGTCGTGCGGGCCCATCCAGCGTTTTCGCTGGCGTCCTCCTCGACCTGGATCGCGCGACCGATCGCGCGCAATTCACTGACGCTGAAACCCATGGCAAGAAAATCCGAAGCTCAGATCGTCAATCTCTGCCATTTATTTCTTAAATTTGGGTTGGCCGGCACGGAGGGCGCCCCCGCGAGCATCAGTCGTTCGCGAGCTTGCGCAAACGCTCCTTGCCCGCCTCCGGCATCTTCCAGACCTCGTCGATGATCGCCTGCAATTGCGCGCCAGTGCGGGGCCGATTGACCGGCAGGTTCAGACCGTTGGCGTCGGCGAGATACTCGGGATCGGCGAAAGCGTCGGCCAGGGCCTGGCGCAGCGCGGCGACCCGGTCGACGGGAACCTCCGGCGGCGCGGCGAAGGGACGCCCGAGCGCCAACGGCGCGGCGGCGGCGCGCAGAAGTTGCTTCTTCTCGGGATTGGTTACGAGATCGTCGGCGAACGGCACGGCGGAAATCGCCGGTTCACGCTCCGGACCGAACTGAACGATCATGTTGATCTTGCTGTCCGCGATCCAGTTCGGGCGGGTTGACATGAGCGACGAATAAAAGGTCGGGAATGCGTCGACCTCGCCGCGCTCCATCGCGAGAAAGGCGTCGTTTTGGCCGGCATAGCCGACGACAAGGCGCAGCTTCATGTCGAGAACGCTCGCCAGCAGGCGCGTGTTGAAGCTCGGCGTCGAATTGCGGCCGGGCGACCCGACCGAGGTCTCCCGCCGCTGGATTTCGGCGATCGAGGCCGCCGCCGCGCCGCGCCAGGTGATGAACAGGCCGGTCTCGAAACTCTGGGAGCCCAGCCAGTTGAATCTGGGCGACTCGTAGATCGCCTCCCTGTTGCCGAAGATCGGCTCGAAGGGCAGGGTGTTCTGCAACTGTCCGATGCTCAATCCATCCCGGCTGGCGACGTTAAAGAGGTAGTTGGTCGCCACGACCCCACCGGCGCCGGGCATGTTGCGGATGACCACGGCGGGATTTCCGGGAATGTGCCGTCCCAAGTGTTTGGCGACGACGCGGGACAGCGTGTCGTAGCCGCCGCCCGGCGCTGAACTGACAATCAGATTGACGGATTTTCCGCGATAGAAATCGGCGATCGGCTCGGCGCGAACCGGCGCGCCCGCGAGCGCGGCCATGACGGCCAGACAGGCGAACGGAACGCCGGGGCCCTTGCGCATCGTTCTTCCTCCCGGCGCCGGTCCGGACGTAGCCCGGTCTGGCGCGACTATTTTCCCGCTGGCGCGTAAGGCCCGAGGTCTTTCAACGCCGCGTCAACGAACGACATATCGAGCAGGGTTTCCACCCGGATGGATGCGTCCGTGACATCGCCCTGCGCGGCGAAGAACTCAAGATCCTTGCGCAGGCTGGCGATGTTTGGGCGCCCATCCGGGTTGATCGCCGGCACAAAGGCGCCGCGAATTTGGCCAGCGTCGAGCCCAAGGCCGCTGGCCATGATCTTGACGATCGCCTCGCCCTCGGGTGTCGGCGCGAATTTTCCGTCCTTCAGGGCGTTGTTGTAGTCGCGCAGGGCGCGCACATAGGCCTTGATGAAGCGCAGGCCGACCGGCTTGCGATCACGAATGAATTTCTCGCTGAAAAAGACCATGCCGATCTGGTCGTTCGGATAGAAATCCTCGGTCGAGGCGACGCGCACGCCATCGCCCGCCGCCACGATGGCGGTCGCGAAAGGCTCGATCATGATGGAGCCGTCGATCGCGCCGTTCTTGAACGCGGCGACCTGCGGCGGGAACGGCATATAGACGCGTTCGATATCCTCGTAGCGGACGCCGCCCTTTTTCGCGGCTTCGTTGAGCGTCGAACCGGGGCTGCCGCCCGGCGCGAGCAGGGCGATCCGCAGGCCCTTGAGGTCGGCGTAACTCCTGTATTTCCCGCTATCGACGAGCGCCTTGCGGATCATCAGGGTCTGGAACATCGAGCCCGGCGCCGTGCCCGACCTGTCGGCGACGATGCGGATGGCGATGTTGCGCGCCGCTGCGTTGTACAGGCTCGCGGAAGCCGCGCCGCCGCCAACCTCAAGATCGCCCGCGCCAAGCGGCGCCATCATCTTCTGCGCGCCGTCGAAGGGAATGAACTGGACGTCGAGCCCTTCGTCGCGGAAGTAGCCCCTGGCGTCGGCGATCAGAAAGCCCGCGTCCGAACTGTTGCCGACCGTTCCCACGCTGACCCTGTCCGCCGCGCGCGCGACGCCGCAGAACGTCAAGAACGCCAGCCCCATCAAGGCGCAGCGGGTCGCGGCCGATCCTGACGGCAAGGGTGGTCTCCTCCGGTAATTGCGTCGGAACCATAAGCGGCCGCGCGGCGCGCGCCAAGTCGCGGCGGCGTTTGCCCCGCTACCCGCGCTAAAACGCGAAAATCGTGTTGATGGCGTCGACGTAGTATTCGCGATAACCCGCCGCGATCAGGCTGGCGCGAACCCTGGCGGCGGAGCTGGCCAGTTCGGCGTTGGATGCGAAGTCGGGATGCACATCGACGAGTTCGACGATCAGGACGCGGGGGCGCCACGGGCTCGCGACGAGGCTGTTGATGATGGTTTCCTCGCCGCCCTCGACATCCACGACCATCAGTTCGAAATCGCGCGGCACGGCGTTTCGGGACAATACGATTTCGAGGGGCTCGGTTTCGATTGTGATTGTCGTCGCGTCGCGAACCGTGGTCTGGGCCCAACTGACGTCCTTGTAGTGTTCGCTGGTGGCGATGCTCATGGTCGACAGGGCGTCCATTCGCAGCATTTCGCCGGCGCCGGCCTCCGCCGCGATGGCGACCTTTTCGCCCTTCACATTATTGAAGAGGTGGCGGAGCTTCATCCGCCTGAAAAACTCGGGGATCGGCTCGATATAGACGCCGCGCCATCCCTGATCGGCCAGGAACGATGTGTTCGAGAAGGACTCGCCGTCATAGGCCCCGACTTCCACGAAAACGCCCTTGCGCGGATCAAGGCCGAGTTCGGCGTATTTTTCTCTGAGGTTGGGTATCTGGCAGGTCTTCGCGACCGGACTCTCGCCCGTGGTTGCGATGGCCAGCCGCGCGCTCGCGGCGCGTTTCAGCGACCGCGCCGTCTCGCGCCAATACCCTTTGGACATCAAACCTCTCCAGATCGCCATGCCGGGAAACATGGTCGCGCGCGCCCGGTTCGTCGGCTCAACAGCTTCGGTCAAAATCGACGAGGCGTTTCGCGATTGCCGAACGGAATTGGCGGAAGGGGTGTCCGCGTGTTCGCGTTCCGACACATTCCGACCACATCCATATTACCCTTATTTTATCGGTGTATTTTCGAATATTTCGTCTTGACTGTTCCGACCAGTTCCGGCTAAATCCAGTTTCAATGTGTAGGTTGGATCGTAGGTCGTATTTAGCCGGGATTGGCGGACGATGCAGGATTCGAACAAGCTTTCAGCCATCGCAGTACGGAAATTAGCGAAGCCGGGCAAGCACCCCGACGGCCGCAACCTCTATTTACAGGTCGCCGAGAGCGGCGCCAAATCTTGGCTTTTCTGATACACGAAGGGCGGCAAGCACCATTGGCTAGGCCTCGGCGCTCTTCACACCATCAGCTTGGCCGAAGCGCGGGATAAGGCTACCGCCTGCCGCAAGCTTCTCCTCGAGGGCCGCGACCCGCTCGCCGATAAGCAAGCCGAGCGGGGCAGGGCGCGTCTGGAAGCCGCCCGGGAGCACACCTTCAAGGAATGCGCCGAGAAGCTGATCGCCTCCCACGAGGCCGGCTGGCGCAACGACAAGCACCGCCAGCAATGGAAAAACACGCTGGCGACCTACGCCTATCCTGTGATTGGGGATCTGGCGGTCGCGGACGTCGACACCGCCCTCGTTCTGAAGGTCATTGAGCCCATTTGGATGACGAAGGCCGAAACCGCCGGGCGTGTCCGCGGCAGGATCGAATCAGTCCTGAATTGGGCGACCGCGCGGGAGTTTCGCCAAGGCGACAACCCAGCGCGCTGGCGCGGCCACCTTGACCACCTCCTGCCGGCCCGCCGGAAGGTCGCCCGTGTGGTCCACCATGCGGCATTGCCGTTCGCGGAGGCTGGCGCCTTCATGGATGACCTCCGCCAGCGCGAGGGGATATCTGCGAGGGCGCTCGAGTTCGCGATCCTCACGGCGACCCGGACGACCGAGACCTTGCGCGCCGAGTGGTCGGAGTTCGATCTTGCCGCCGGTCTGTGGACAATCCCACCCGACCGAATGAAGGCCGCACGCGAGCATCGGATAGCGCTGTCCGAGCGAGCCGTGGAAATTCTGAAATCGATGCCCCGCGAAGACGCCTTCGTCTTTCCCGGGGGCAGGGCGGGCAAGCCGCTGTCGAATATGGCGCTCCTGATGCAGCTTCGCCGGATGGGCCGCGATGATCTGACGGCCCATGGATTTCGGTCGACGTTCAAGGATTGGGCCTCGGAAACGACAGCCTATCCGAACGAACTCGTGGAAATGGCGCTCGCACACGTCGTTAGCGACAAGACCGAGGCCGCCTATCGCCGCGGCGACATGTTCGAGAAGCGTCGGCGGCTCATGGAAGATTGGGCGACATTTTGCGCGCAGCCGCCGAGGAGTGGCACCGTCGTTCCGATGCGAGGGGTAACACAATGAGCAAGCGGCTTCTCGCGGCGGATAGAGTTGAGATTCGGCGCCTTATCGACAAGTATGGCGAGGTTTTTCTTTTGAAAGCCATTGAAAATAACGCTCCCCTTCCTGCAGGTCGGGGCCGCAAAGAAAATCCGTTGAGCGTCCTGTTATCCGGTCGATATCCGGTCGATAGGGGTGACGGAAGTTACATACTACCGGTGGCGATCGGAATACGGCGGCCTGAAGGGCGATCAGGTGAAGCGGCTGAAGGAGTTGGAAGCCGAGAATACTCGGCTCC
>CAISJZ010000184.1 GCA_903885755.1 uncultured Hyphomicrobiales bacterium
GCTGGGTCTGGGCGCGCCGACGCTCGCGCGCGTCACGCCCGACGCGGCGCGCCTCGACCTGTTGGCTTCGCTGATCCGCTCGGCCAAGCGCCCCATGCTCTATCTCGGCGGCGGCTCGCGTGCCGCCGGCGAAGCGGCGACCGAACTCGTTGAACGCGGCTTCTGCGCCGTCACCAGCACGAACGGTCGCGCCGTCGTCCCAGAGGATCATCCGCGCAATCTTGGCGCCTACAACATGACGCCGCGCGCCCAGGCGTTGTTCGATCGTTGCGATCTGATGATCGTGGTCGGCTCGCGCCTGCGCGGCAACGAGACGCGCAACAACGCGCTGCGTCTCGGCAAACCTCTCGCGCAGATCGACGCCGACGCCAGTCAGGGCGGTCGCAACTACGCGGTCGATCTTTTCGTTCACGGCGAAGCGAACCTCGCCTTGCGCGGCCTGCTCGACCGTTTGCCTCAAAAGCTCGATGTGGACGCCGGGTTCGCCACGGATTTGCTGACCGCGCGCGAGGAAAGCGCGGCGGCGCTCGGTCGCTCACTCGGTCCTTACAAGGCGCTCGCGGATATTTTGAGCGAACGGGTCCATTCGGGCGCGCATGTCTTCGCGCGCGACGTCACCATCGCCAATTCCATGTTCGGCAATCGCTATGTCCGGCTGGCGGCGCCGCATCTGGGCGTCCACGCGCTCGGCGGCGGCATCGGCCAGGGCGTCGCCATGGCGGTTGGCGCTTCGTTTTCATCGTTGAACAAGAAAACCGTCGCCCTTATTGGCGATGGCGGCACGATGGTCAATCTCGGCGAATTCGCCACCGCCGTCGAGAACAAGAGCGAAATCGTCTTCGTTCTCATGAATGACAAGGCCTACGGCGTCATCTCCAACATTCAGGACGCTCAGTACGAAAGTCGTCACGCCTATTGCCGCCTGCATACGCCAGACTTCGGCCTGTTCGCAAAAAGCATGGCGCTGCCACATGAAATCGTCTCGTCGATTGATGCGTTCAGGGATGTCTTCGACCGCGCCATGGCGCGCCCGGGCCCAACGCTTGTCGAGGTCGACATGCTGGCCATCGGTCCTTACGCGGAAGCTTTCGGCGGGCCGCCCGCTGGCGCCGCGGGAGGCGCCCGTTGAGGCTCGGCGTCATCGGCTACGGGTCTGTCGCGGGACAAGCGCTGAGCGCGCTGGCGAACGCGTCGCCCTCGCCATTCGACTCCGTTGTTTGTCTCGCCCGCCCCGACGGTTTTTCCCGCGCGCAAGCGATGCTGGACCTCGGCGGCGCCAGGCTGGCGCGGGAGCGAGGCGTTGTTTCATCAACGTCTGAATTGCTGGCGACAAAACCCTTGATCGTCGCGGAAGCCGCCGGCCACGAGGCGCTTCGCGCCATCGGTCCCGAAATTCTCACAGCCGGCGTCGATCTCATCGTGACATCGGTGGGAGCGCTCGCCCATGAGGATCTGCGCGGCGCGCTCGACGGCGCGGCCGTGCGCGGCGGCTCGCGCTATCTCGTCTGCCCCGGCGCCGTCGGCGGGTTCGATATTCTGTCGGCGGCGAAATTGTCGGGCCTGATCGAGGTTGTCTATACCTCGCGCAAGCCGCCAAAGGCGTGGCGGGGACCGCGCGCCGAAAACGTTGTGAAGCTCGACGACCTCGACGAGGCGACGGTCTTTTTTCGCGGCGACGCGGGCGAGGCGGCGCGCCAGTATCCCCAGAACGCCAATGTCGCCGCGACGATCGCGCTGTTGGGACTGGGATTCGCGCGAACGAAGGTGGAAATGGTTGCGGACCCATCGGTCACGCGGAATGTCCATGAAATCCGCATTCGCGCGGCCTGCGCCGACGTCTCGATCAGGATCGAGGGCAATCCCTCGCCGGAAAATCCCAAGACGTCGATGACAACGGGCTATGCGCTGGCAAACCAGATTCTCGACATCGCCCGCGCGACCGCGAACTAGAGATCGACGATCACGTAGTCGCGCTCGACCGAGACGGGAAACCGCTCGGCGACATAGGGACCCTTGGCGAGTTCGTCGCCATGTTCGACCGTAACATTGAACTTGCGCGCGCGCGTCGATTTAGGGTCGCAGTATGACTGGCCGGTGCGAATCTCGAATTCCCAACCGTGGAAAGGGCAGCGCAGAAACTCGCCCTTGCGCTCCAGCCGGTAGCGGCCCGGACCATCCGACAACGCGAGGCCGGTGACGAAGCCTTCGCACATGTAGCCGCCGCCATGCGGGCAGCGATTGGCAAGGGCGAAGAACTCACCGCCAACATTGAACAGGCCGATCTCGCGACCGGCGACCTCGATCAGCTTGTGCTCGCCCGGCGCGAGATCATCGGTAGCGGCGACGACATGCCGGGTCATGACAGACCGTAGAACTTGCGCGCGTTGTCGCGAAACAGCATGGATTTCTGCGCGTCCGTCATCTTGAAGCGGATGCAGAAGCGCGGATCGTCATAATCCCAGTGGGGATAATCGGTGGAGAACAGAAGCCGGTCCCAGCCGATCCATTCGATGATTTCCGGCAGGAACGCCGGATCTTCTGGCTCTTCCAGCGGCTGCGTCGCGAACCACAGATGCTCGCGGATGTATTCGGACGGCGGCCGCTTGAGATGCGGAACCTCGTGACGCATCCGCTCCCACGCGCGATCCATGCGCCAGCACATCGCGGGTATCCAGGTGAAGCCACTCTCGATCAAGGCCACGCGCAGGCGCGGAAAGCGCTCGAACACACCCTCGAACACCATGCTGACGAGATTGCTCTCCATGTTGGTGCAGAAGGCGTAATGCTCCTGCATGTAATAGGTCGGCCAGCCGCCGCCCGTTGACGGACTTGACCCGAACGCCGCGGGGTGAAGCCCCAACGGCAGGCCGCACTCCTGCGCCGCCTCGTAGATCGGCCAGTATCGCTGGCGTCCAAGCGGCTCGATCGACCGCGGCGACACGATGATCTGCCGGAAGGCGGGTTCGAGCGATCGCTCGCGGATTTCTCCCGCGGCGAAGGCTGCGTCTTCCTGCGGCACGACGACGCCGGCGCGCAGCCGCGGCTCCTTGCGGACCCAGTCCTCGATCTGCCAGTCGTTGACCGCGTGCGAAAGGGCGCGGGCGTAGTCCTGATTGCGCTCCTCCATGCCGCCCTTGCTCAAGGCGACCAGCATGCCTGTCTCGACGCCGGCGGGATCGAGGTGCTGGCGTTGCATGAGTTCGAGGTCGCAGCCCGGCGGCCCGCCATTGGCGGGATAGGCGTCGGCGCGCTGGCCCGCCGCCATCATGCGCGGATAGGCCTGCATGGCCGCCAGACCCTGCCGGATATGAGGACCGACGGATTTTGAATGATCGCGCCAGCGCTCACTCAGATAGGGAAACAGGTCCTTGATCGAGCGTTGCGTTGGATGAATATCGCAATCGACGATGGCCAGCCTCTGGCTGGCTTTCGTTTCGGCGAGGGGCGCGTTCATGCGGCCGTCTCCTTCGTGTTCGCGCTGGCGCCCTCGGCGGCGAGCCGCGGATAGGACGCCAGCGGATTGTCGATCATGATCTTGCGGATGAGTTCATCCGGCAAGCCCTCTGGCAGGACATCCTCGCCCTCGAAATGGGCGTGAGGGTAATCGGTCGAGAACAGGACCAGATTATCCGCCCCCATGTGGGCAAAAGTGCGTTTCAGCAGGGCGCCGTCGCGCGGCGCGTCGACCGGGTGCAGCGTGAAGCGGATGCGCTCGCGCACGACCTCCGCCGGCGGCCGGTCAAGCCACGGCACTTCCTGCCGCACGCCGCGCCATTCCTTGTTGAGGCGCCAAAGCAGGGTCGGCAGCCAGGTGAAGCCGCCCTCGATGCACACCAGACGCAGGTCTGGACATTCGTTGAAAACGCCCTCGGCGAGAAAACTGACGATGGCGTTCTCGAACCCGGTACTTTGCGCGACGTAATCCTCGACATGATAGGACGGCCAGCCGGACCCCGTTGGCGCGAAGCGATAGGTTGAGCCGGCGTGCAGTCCCACGGCGAGCCCATGCTTCTCGCAGGCCCGGTAAATGGGCCACAACTGACGCTTGCCCGGCAGCATGTCGCCCAGCGCCGGCATCAGAACCTGCACGAAGCGCCGATCGCTCGCGAGACGTTCGATTTCGGCCACCGCGAGATCGGCGTTCTGCGCCGTGATCAGAATCGATCCGCGCAGCCGCGGCTCGTGGTCAAGCCATTCGCGCGCCATATGGTCGTTGACCGCCGAACAGAGCACCGCGGCCATGTCTTCGTTGTAAAGACCGATGGCGCCATGCAGGATCGAGCAGATCGCGATCCGCGTTCCAAACGGGTCGAGCGCCTGCCGCTGGAGTTTTTGCAGCGGGGTCTCGCCAGCGTTCCCGGCGCGCCAGTCGTCGCGCATGGCCAGCGGCGTGTTCGGCGGATAGCACGTGAGCTGGAAATCCATCCGGTCGATGCGGCGCGTGATGAACTGCTCGCGCCAGAAATCATCGACATAAGGCATGAGCGAAGCCATTGAGGGCATCGGCAGATGCAGATCGCAATCGATCGCGCCAGAGCAGGGAGCTTTCATGACGCTGCCTCCGGCGCGATGGGCGCCGCCCAGGCCGCGGCGCCATCGGCGACGACAGTGACGTTCGATCCGACGGCGGGATGCGCGAAGGCTGAGGTATCGACGTTGAGGTCTCCCGCGATGGTCCTGACCACCAGCGAGCGTTGCGCGCCGCGAAAGATCGAGGCCGCGACCTGGCCGGTCCAGGTCATCGCGCCGTTCGCGTCTCCGTTCGCGAGCCGCATGTTTTCTGGCCGCAGCATGACGAGCACCGCCTCGCCATCGACGAATCCCTTGGCCGCGCGGCATTTGCCGCTCCAGCCCTTGCCCTCGACATCAAGTTCGAACAGGCCGTCCGCGATGGGGCGCGATCCGCGCGCGCTGGCGTCGATGAGATTGGGAGAGCCGAAGAACTCCGCGACGGCACGGCTTTTCGGCCGGCAGTAGATGTCCTCGGGCGCGCCGATCTGCAGGATGCGGCCCTTCTGGATCACGACGACGCGATCGGACAGCGCCATGGCCTCGCCCTGGTCATGCGTGACATAGAGGCTGGTGATGCCAAGGCGCTTTTGCAGCGAGCGGAATTCATCGCCCGTCTGCGTGCGCAGGCGCGCGTCGAGATTGGACAGGGGCTCGTCAAGCAAAAGCACCGTCGGCTCGAACACCAGCGCGCGCGCGATGGCGACGCGCTGCTGCTGGCCGCCCGACAGCGCTGGCGCGGGACGCGCGGCGTAGGCGTCCATCTCGACCAGACGCAAGGCCTCGGCGACGCGGCGCTGGATTTCGTCCTTCGGGCGCCGCCGGATTTTCAGGGGATAGGCGACATTGTCGAAGACCGTCATGTGCGGCCAGATCGCGTAGGACTGGAACACCATGCCGAGGCGGCGGCGCTCCGGCGGCATGAAGAAATTGCTCGCCGCGTCGCTAACGACCTCGTCGCCGATGGCGATGCGCCCGCCGGTGTTCTGCTCAAGCCCCGCGACCATGCGAAGCGTCGTCGTCTTGCCGCAGCCCGACGGCCCCAGGAGCGTGA
>CAISJZ010000185.1 GCA_903885755.1 uncultured Hyphomicrobiales bacterium
ATGTCCTCGATCACCCTGCTGGCGATTCCGCTGTTCATCCTCAAGGGCGCGGCGATCGGGCGCTCGCGCGCCGGCGCCGATCTCTATTCGGCGCTGCATGCGCTGATGTACCGGATCCCCGGCGGCCTCGGCATCGCCAATGTCTTCGCTTGCGCCTTGTTCGCCGCCATGGCGGGTTCCTCGCCCGCGACCTGTTCGGCGATTGGCTCGGCCGGCATTCCGGAGATGCGCAAGCGCGGCTATCCCCCGGGCTTCGCCGCCGGCATCATCGCCGCGGGCGGCACGCTCGGCATTCTGCTGCCGCCGTCGATCACCATGATCCTCTATGCGGTCGCCGCGGAAGTGTCGCTTGGCCGGCTGTTTCTCGCCGCTATCGGACCAAGCATCCTGATGGTCGCGCTTTTCTCGATCTATGTGGGCTTGCGCTACCAGGCCGAACACCGCGCGGCGAGCGCGACCTTTGCTGGCGGTGGCGTCTCGTCGGTGTTGCTGAATCAGGAGGCCTATACGCGCGCGCAAAAGCTGGCTCTGCTGCCGCGCGTTCTGCCCTTCGTGATTCTGCTGACCGGCGTCATGTTCGCCCTCTATGGCGGTTACGCGACTCCCTCTGAAACCGCTGGCCTTGGCGCCGTTCTGGCGCTCGCGCTAATCGCCGTGATCTATGGCGTGTGGCGGGCGCGCGATGTCGCCCCCATTCTCTTCGCGACACTGCGCGAATCCACCATGCTGATGCTGATCATCGGTATGTCGCTGCTTTATTCCTACGTGATGAGTTATCTCCACATCTCGCAGTCGGCCGCGGAGGCCATTGTAGCGTTGGGGTTGGGCAAGTGGCTTCTGCTGACCGTCATTCTGTTGATGGTGGTCGTGCTCGGCTTTTTCCTCCCGCCGGTGTCGATCATCCTGATGACCGCGCCGATCGTGCTGCCGCCGCTGAAGGCGGCGGGCTTCGATCTCATCTGGTTTGGCGTGGTCATGACCATCGTCATGGAGATGGGCCTCATTCATCCGCCGGTGGGGCTCAACCTCTTCGTCATCAAGAATATCGCGCCGGATATTCCGCTGCCCGACATCATCTGGGGCGTGCTGCCCTTCGTCGGTTTGATGATCCTGACCATCGTCATATTGAGCATCGCCCCCGGCATCGCCGTCTGGTTGCCGGCGGCGGTGATGAAATAGGGAGTTGACCCGCGCGCCCGGACGCGGGATCAAATGGGCCTTCCGCCAACCCAAGGGGCTTCCATGACCGCACTGACCTTCGCCGTCGCGCAAAAACTGCTCGCCGATACGCTCGCGCACTGCCGCGCGCACAAGTTCAATCCGATGTCGGTCGTTGTTCTCGACGCCGCCGGCGGCATCAGCGCCGCGGCGAGCGAGGATGGCACGACGTTCTTTCGCTGGAAGGTCGCCTACGGCAAGGCCTTCGGCGCCGTCGCTTTCGGCATGCCCTCGCGCCGCCTCAACACAATGGCGGGCGAACGGCCGCATTTTGTCAACGCCCTGAACGGGCTGGCCGATGGCAATATCGTGCCGGTGCCGGGCGGCGTGGCGATCCGCGACGCCAACAAGAAGATCATCGGCGCCATCGGCGTCTCCGGCGACACGTCCGATAACGACGAGGCCGCCGCCATCGCCGCTATCACCGCCGCTGGCCTTGTCGCCGATCCGGGCTGAACCTTCCGGAACTTCGCTGAAACGCCGGGCCAAAAGCCCGGCGTTTCATTTTGCGGCTTCGTCGAGAAACGACCGGTCGATGAAATCGGCGGGATCGGGCGGGTTCTTCAGTTCTCCCGTGGCCACCAGGGAGTCCAGCACCGCGCGAATACCCGGCTCGGATATCGCCGCGCCAGGCGCGACGATCTTTTTGTCCATGTAGAACCCGTGGATCCGTTCGGATGTCGCGCGGTCCGCGCCGCTGTATTTCATCATGATGTCGATGGTCTGTTTCGCGTTTGTCGGATCATAGAAAAAGGCGATGGCCTTACGATAGGCCCGCAGGAACGCGACGATCTCGCTTCCATGTGTCTTCGCGAAGGCAGCGTTGACGAAAACATTGTTCTGTGCCTAGACCGGCACATGATCGGGCGCCGCGCCGAGATCGCGATAGCCTTGATTCAGTGCGAGTATGTCATTCGGATTTGTCAGAACCGCGGCGCCGATGGCGCCGCTGACAAGTTGCGCGAAGCGAGCCGGCGTCGTTCCAGCGTAGACGAGATCGTAGGAACCGTCGACGAGGCCATTCTTGCGAGCAATCAC
>CAISJZ010000186.1 GCA_903885755.1 uncultured Hyphomicrobiales bacterium
CGGCGCGCAGCGCGCCGGCGCGCCAGTCCGCGAGCGCCTCCGATAGGGGATGAATGATCGCGATCTGACCATGTGGCGGCAGCAGGTTGCGCACCGTAGCGAGCGCATCCGTTCCATCGGCCAGCGTGATGCGCATGACGCCGGCTTTTTCGGCGAATGTGGTCAGCGCCTGACCATCCCCGAGAATATCGGCGAGGCTGGCGTTCTCGATCTGGCCATGTGGCCATTGCGCGAGCAGCGCGCCCGATTGGGTGGTGACAAGAACTTTCCTGCCATGCGCGAAGGCGCGGGCTGGCAGCAGCGACGGTCCGCGAATGGAATTGACGCGATCTGGCGTCGCGCCATCGATGCCCGCGACGGCCACCGCCGCCGTCATTTCAAGGTCGCCGATGGCTTCGGCGATCGCCTGATCCCGTTTGTCGAGGGCTTGCGCGATGGCGAGCGCGGCGATCGCGACGACGAAGAGCGCGACGCAAGCAGGCAGCAGGTGCCTCGCCCATAGCCGTCGACTGAATATGTCGTCCGTTTCCGGACGCACGACTCCTCCTCGCGCGTCCGAGTGAACGGACGCGCTGGCAGCGTCTGCACGCACCATGAATGGCCCCCTAGACCGAAGTGATCCAACGCCAATGTGCCGCATCGCGTCGAATCACTTCCATCTGAATCCGGACCCGTCGATTTGTCCAGATATTAACGCTTCGTTTATCGATAATTTTTGTTGGGTCCCGCAACCCATTGATGACAAACGAATCCGCGATTCCCGCGTCGCGCGAAAAATGGAATCAAAACGTGAACGCGTTTTTTCAGGCAAGGGTGCGATCGACGATGTCGCGTACGTCGCGCGACAGGCTCGTTACGGCCGCGACCTTCCGCAGGGTCGCCTCGGCCTTCGCGCGACGCCCGGGCTCCATCGTTCGCCAGGAACGAAAGGCGCCCAGCAGGCGGGCCGCGACCTGCGGATTGCGCGGATCAAGATCCAGCACGATGGACGCCAGGAATTCATAGCCGGAGCCATCGGCCGCGTGGAACTGCGTGGGATTGCCGGCGGCGAAGGAGCCGACCAGCGCGCGCAGGCGATTAGGATTGGTGGATGAGAAGGCGTGATGGGTCATGAGTTCGCGCACGCGCGCGAGCGTTCCGGGCTCGGGGATCGTCGCCTGCAACGCGAACCACTTGTCGATGACCAGCGCGTCGGCGGCGTGAGCGCGGAAGAAGAGTTCAAGCGCGCGCTCGCGACGCTCGCCCGGAGTCGTCGAGAGCACGCCGAGCGCGCCGATCTGGTCGGTCATGTTGTCCGCGTGTTCGAACTGGCGCATGGCAAGTTCGCCGCCAGGTTCGGCGTCGCCCGCCGCGAGCAGATCGAGCACGGCGTTGCGGAGCGCGCGATGACCCGCGTCGGCGGCGCCCGGCGAGTAGGCGCCCTTGCGCGCGGACAGCGTGTCATAGGCCTCGCGCAGGGCTGGAACCAGCGCCGCGCCGATGGATTTCTTCAGCGCCTTGCGCGCGGCGAGGATCGCGTCGGGGTCGACGTCCGAGCCGATTTCGCGCGCGATGTCGCCCTCCGCCGGCAGGCCAATCGCCAGCGCGACAAAGGCGGGATCGGTCGCGTGGGCAGCGACGAGGTCGCCGATGGCGCGGGAAAAACGATCGTCGGATATGGGCGAGCCGCCGGAACGAATTTGCTCGACCGAACGCAACAGCAGGCGGGTCGCGTAGGTCTGCGCCGCCTGCCAGCGATTGAAGAGATCGCTGTCGCCGCGCAGCAGCGTCAGCAGATCGTCCTCGTCGAAATCGCAATCAAGACGCACGGGCGCCGAGAAGCGCCGCAGTAGCGAGGGCGCCGGGCGCGCGCCGACATTGCGGAACACGAGCCTCCGCGAGGGTGTCGAAAGCTCGAAGACGCCCGCGGCGCGTTCCGCGGCGCTGGCGCCGCCGGGTTCGTTTTCGTCTGGCGTGTCGAGCGCGATGTCGCCGCCGTTGTGACTGACAAGGCCGAGGGCAATGGGAATGACGAGCGGCTTCTTGTCCGGCTGGCCCGGCGTCGGCGGCGTCGCCTGCGACAGATCGAGCGTATAGGTTCTCGCCGCGGGGTCATAGGCGCCGCGCGCGGTCAGCACCGGCGTGCCCGCCTGCCGGTACCATTGCATGAAGGGCTCGAGATCGCGGCCGGATGTCTTGGCGAAGCAGGCGATGAAATCCTCGATCGTCGCGGCGGTTCCATCGCAACGTTCAAAGTAGAGGTCCATGCCGGCGCGAAACGCCTTGTCGCCGATCAAGGTCTTGAGAGCGCGAATGACTTCGGCGCCTTTTTCATAGACGGTCGGCGTATAAAAATTGTTGATCTCGAGATAGGACTCCGGGCGCACATTGTGCGCCAGCGGGCCGGCATCCTCGGTGAATTGCGCGGCGCGCAGGGTTCGCACGTCGGCGATGCGCTTGACCGCGCGGGATCGCTGGTCGGCGGAAAACTCCTGATCGCGGAAGACGGTGAGGCCCTCCTTCAGGCAAAGCTGGAACCAGTCGCGGCAGGTCACGCGGTTGCCGGTCCAGTTGTGGAAATATTCGTGGGCGATGACCGATTCGATGCCGGCGTAATCGGCGTCGGTCGCGGTGCGCGGCAGGGCCAGCACATATTTGTCATTGAAGACGTTGAGGCCCTTGTTTTCCATGGCGCCCATGTTGAAGTCCGACACGGCGACGATGTTGAAGACATCGAGATCGTATTCGCGCCCGAACGCCTGCTCGTCCCATGTCATCGAACGCTTGAGCGCGTCCATTGCGTAGGAAGCGCGGTTCTCATTGCCGTGTTCGACATAGATGCCGAGCTTGACCATGCGTCCCGACATCGTCGCGAACGTGTCGTGGATGGCGCCGAGGTCGCCGCCGACCAGCGCGAAGAGATAGGCGGGCTTGGGATGCGGATCATGCCAGACCGCGAAATGCCGCGTCGTTCCAGCAATATCGCCGTGTTGGCGCGGATTGCCATTGCCGAGCAGGACGGGAGCTTCGGATTTTTCCGCCTCGATGCGCGTTGTGTAAACGCTGAGCACGTCCGGCCGGTCGAGAAAATAGGTGATGCGGCGAAAACCCTCCGCCTCGCATTGCGTGCAATAGGCCGAGCCCGAGCGATAGAGCCCGCTGAGCTGGGTGTTGGCGGTGGGGTCGACGATGGTCTCGACGAGCAGGGTGAAGGGCCGCGGCGGCGGCGTCGCGATCGCCAACCCGCTAGGCGTCGCGACGCCGGACGAGAGATCCAGCGCAACGCCATCGACTTCGACGCGAAGCGCGTCAAGTCCGCCTCCATCGAGTTTCAGTGGCGCGCCGGGCCGCCCCTTCGGATTGGGGCGGATGTTGAGGCGCGCCACGACCCTCGCCGCCGTCGGATGCAGGCTGACGTCAAGATCGACCGTGTCAATGAGATAATCCGGTGGGCGGTAGTCGGCGAGAAGAACGGGCGTCGGGGCGGCATCGGTGCGCATGGGTGTGACCCTGGATTTGGGAACGTGAAACGCGAAATGTAATTTCAGAGCATCCAGACGCCATGCGCCTTGATTGCCCGGTGCATGGCGTCTGGCGCAAGGTCGATGTCGCCGGGCCAGGCGACCACGCCAAGGTCGACGCGCGCGCGCGCGAAGACCTCGGGGTCCGCGAGGGTCGCGAAAACGCCGGCCTTTGGCGACCGAACGAGCGCGCTCATGTCGACCATGCCCTCCACTCCGTCGAGAAAACGGATATGCAGGCGAAAGCCGGGATGCGCCTCGACGGTGGCGACGCGCCACGGCGAGCGTGGCGTCACGGCAGCGGTTCTATCATCCGTGGCGACTTCATCAGGGCGCATAGATCCCAGTCCTCCTGAAATTCGGCGCGATGGTCCCGAGCCCATTCGAGCACGAGCGCCAGAGCCCGGCGCGGTAAATCGCCCTCGATGACACCGAGTGTCTGGATATCGATCAGCGCCTCGTGCTCGGCATAGAGCGCATGGAAATGTGGCGGGGCGTGGTCGGCCAGAACATATGTATCAGAATACCATAAAACGCGCTGATCGTCGGCATGGCCTGGAGTATGCCCGCCCGTTGGCGACGCGCCAAGTGGGAGATGCCCGCTCCCTTCTAGCCAACCGCTCCGGCGGCCCTCGCCGCCGCGTCCGCGAGGATCGGCGCGCGGTCCTTGAGCGGGCCGGGCAGTCGGCCATAGAACTTGAACACGGCGGGTTGCAGCACCGCGCCCAGCGCCATCGCGGCGGCGAGGTCCGGGTCGGCAACCGAAATCTCGCCACGCCCGTGAGCGGCGCGCATGATGGCGCGCAATTCCTCCACCGCATTGCCATCCCGATCTACGTAGCGCAGATGGGCGTGCTGGTTGAGCAGGATGAAGGCAAAGACGTCGGGCTCTTCGTCGAGAAGATCGCAGAGCAGATCGACGAGCGCGCGAACGATTCCGCGAATTGGCCCGCCGCGATCCCCGATGGCGCGGATGCGCTCGGCCAGCGACGCGTAATGACGGGTAAAGATATCCCGGGCGATTTCCTCCTTCGAGGGATAATAGCGATAGAGCGCTGCGTCGGCGACGCCAACGGCTTGCGCGATATCGCGGATCGTTGCGCCATCGACGCCCTTTTCGGCGAAGAGACGCAGCGCTTCCCTTTCGATGCGCGCGCGGGTGGCGACGCTGTCGCGCTTGTGGCGCGGACGGGCGAGGGCGGCCACGGTCAGTTCGTCGTCGTCAGGCCGAGCTGTGCCCGGATGAGACGATTAAGTTCGACATAATCGGTCTTGCCGGAGCCCAGCAGCGGCAGGGCGTCGACCACGATGACCTCGGACGGCATCATGAGTTCCGTCGCGCCCTTCGCTTTCATGTGCGCCTGCGCCTCTGCGCGGGTCGCGCCCACCCGCGTCGTCGCCATGACGAGGCGCTCGCCCTTGCGCGCGTCGGGCACGGAAATGACCGCGGGCGCGGCGTCGGGCCAGAGATCGGATGTCATCTGCTCCACGGCGGTGAGCGAGACCATTTCGCCCGCGATCTTGGCGAACCGCTTGGCGCGCCCCCTGATCGTGACGAAGGTCATGGGATCGACGACGCAGATATCGCCCGTGTCGTGCCAGCCCTGGGGCGTCTCCTCAAGTTCGCCGGGATTGTCGGCGCGGTAGTAGCCGAGCATGATGTTGGGGCCGCGCACGATGAGGCGTCCACCCTCGTCGATTCCAGGCACCGTTTCCAGTTTGTATTCGACGCCGGGCATCAGGCGACCGACTGTGCCGTTGCGGTTGAACATCGGCGAGTTGACGGCGAGGACGGGCGCGGTCTCGGTCACGCCATAGCCCTCCATGATGCGCAGGCCGAATTTTTCCATATAGGTCTTGCGGGTTTCCTCGCGCACCCGCTCGGCGCCGGCGACGATGTAGCGGAGCGAGCGAAAGTCGTAGGGGTTCGCCGAGCGCGCGTAGCCCGCGAGAAACGTGTCCGTGCCGAAAAGCACCGTCGCGTTGGTCCCGTAGATGAGCTCGGGAATCTGTCGGTAGTGCAGGGGAGAGGGATAGAGAAACAGCTTCATGCCGGACAGCAGCGGCAGCAACATGCCGCCCGTCAGCCCGAAGGAATGGAATACCGGCAGCACGTTGAAGACGATATCGGCCGGCGTGATGTCATAGCGGGCGTTGATCTGCGCGATGTTCGACAGAAGATTGCGATGCGAGAGAACGACGCCCTTGGGCGCGCCTTCCGATCCGGAGGTGAATAGCACGACCGCAGGATCGTCCGGCGCGCGTGGCGCGAGCTGGCGGCCGGCCTCAAGGAGCCCGCGCAGCCGGTCGAATGTTGTCACGCTCTTGCGCGTATCCTCGAGATAGTGGATCGCGACATCCGCGCCGAGCGCGGCGACGATGGCCTCGAGTTTCGCCTTCTCGACGAAGGCGCGCGAGGTCAGCACCGTCTTGACCTTCGCGGCCAGGCAGGCCGAGCGCAGATTCGCCGCGCCGGCGGTATAGTTGAGCATGGCGACAACGCGGCCCGCCGCCTGCGTGGCGAAGAAAGTCACCGCCGCGGCGTTGGCGTTGGGCATCATCACGCCGACGCATTCGCCCGGTTGCGTGAACGCCATGATCTTGCGGCCGAGAACCGCCGCGCCGGCCTGCAGCATCC
>CAISJZ010000187.1 GCA_903885755.1 uncultured Hyphomicrobiales bacterium
AGCCGGAAAAGAAGGGTGGTCGTTCGCCCCGCGAGGAACGCATCATCGCGGGCTTCGAGGAGATCCAGCGGTTTGTCGAAAGGAATGGCCATGCGCCCCGACATGGCGAGGGTGGCGATATATTCGAGCGGCTCTACGCCGTGCGGCTCGACCGCCTGCGCGCGTTGGACGATTGCCGGTCCCTGCTCACGCCGTTTGATCATCAGGGATTGCTGACGGGCGCGCCTGCGGCGTCCGTCGCGCCTGCGGACTCGATGGACGAGGATGAACTGCTCGCCGAACTGGAAGGTGCGGCGGGTTCATCTGACATCACCCAACTGCGCCACGTGCGCACTAGCGCCGAAAAGCGTGAAACCGAAGAAATCGCTAGCCGGGAAAAATGCCTTGATTTCGAGACGTTCAAGCCCCTGTTCCAACAGGTGCAAAGCGACCTTGAAAGCGGGCTCCGCACGACCAGGCGTTTCGTAAAAGATGCGGGCTTCCTCAAGGCAGACATTCAAATTGGCCAGTTTTTCATCCTTGGCGGTCAGACAGCCTATGTCGCCGAGGTTGGGGAGCCGATAAAGGCGCCGAATGGGGAAACCGACGCGCGGCTCCGGGTGATCTATTCCAATGGCACCGAGAGCGATCTGCTGCTGCGATCGCTCCAGCGTGCCCTTTACAAGGATGAGGCCGGTCGGCGGATCACAGAGCCCAGCGCCGGGCCGCTTTTCGACGACCAGACCGGTGACGGCGATCAGGCCAGCGGCACGATCTACGTGTTGCGTAGCAAATCTGACCATCCGTTGGTGGTCGCCAACCGGGAAATTCTCCACAAAATCGGCGTGACTGGCGGCAGTGTGGAACGCCGCATCGCCAATGCGCGCCTCGACCCCACCTATCTCATGGCTGACGTCGAGATCGTCGCCACCTATGAACTCTACAACGTCAATCGGGCGAAGCTCGAAACCTTGATCCACAAGGTCTTTGGCGCGGCGCGCCTTGATGTCGAAATCAAGGATCGCTTCGGCCAACCGATCGTGCCCAAGGAATGGTTTCTAGCTCCCCTGTTCGCTGTCGATGAGGCCGTAAGCCGGATCAGGGACGGCACGATCACCGGATATGTCTACGACCCGAAGACAGCGAAACTGGCGCTCGCCTCGGCGCTTGATCGGTGAGGCCATCAGTTTGCCGGTACAAGTCCGCCACATCCAATATGTGATTGCTGCGGCAGACCATGGCAGCTTTCGGCGCGCTGCCGCAGTTTTGGGCGTTCAAGAATCGGCGATCAGCCGCCGCATCCGCGAGCTGGAGGACCGGCTCGGGACGGCGTTCTTCATCCGCTCTCCAAGCGGGGTCATGCTCACGCATGCCGGGAAACAGTTCGTCCAACGCGGACGCAAGGCCCTATCGGAAATCGGCCTCGCAAAAGCCGAGGCGACGGCGATCGGCCGTGGTGAAGATGGTCACGTCCGTATTGGAATATTCTCGTCACTGGCGTCGGGATTTCTATCCGACCTAATCGAATCGTTTGGCGCCCGCCACGCCGCCGTCAAACTCACGTTCATCGACGGCAATCCCGCCGATCATGTGGCCGCCATCCGGAAGCACCAACTCGATGTCGCGTTCATAACCGGGGCGGCGGATTGGCCTGGCTGCGATGGCCTACAACTCTGGACAGAACGCATCTACGTCGTACTGCCGACAGGGCATCGACTCGGCGGCGACGGAGAAGTCGATTTCGCTGAACTTGCCGGTGAGCCTTTTATCGTCAGTGAGAGCGCGCCCGGCGAGGAAATTCACGACTACCTTGTGAAGCGGCTGGCCGATCTTGGCCGCCACCCTGAAATCCACCATCAGGCCGTCGGCCGGGACAACCTCATGCGCCTCGTGGCGCTCGGCCGCGGTTTGACGGTCACGAGCGAAGCGACAACGGCCGCGCAATTTCCGGGCGTCATGTTCCGACCCATCGTCGGCGAACTCCTGCCCTTTTGCGCGGTTTGGTCGCCGCAAAACGACAATCCGGCGTTGCATCGACTTCTTGAGATGGCGAGGTCCATGGCTGGTATCGGGAAATCGCAGGAGATCAGCGAGTTTCCCCGTGAACTAGCCGTCCCTGCTTTGCTTTCGCAAAACCCCGATCCGTCGCAATGAAACGCGCCAGCATGGGAACGATCAGTCGAACCGGATCGGTCTGCGGTTGGCCGGACTCGCGGCCCAGGATCTCTGCGTAGGCGATAAGATCGCGATGCAGGCTGGCGGGCAGTTCGACCGCGACCTTCACGGGCTTGTCGTTGGCAATGGGAGAGAGTTTCAGCTTCGCCAATTCAGCCTCCATAGGGTTCGAGCACGAGATCGCGCGTAACGATGACGCGAACCGGAAATCCGGGTCGGACCGTCAATGTCGGCGCGATATTGAGCTGGCGGCTGACGATTTGCTGGCCGGTCTGGCTGATGCTGTTGGACGCGCCTGAGCGCAGCGCCTGAACGAGGCTGTTTTCGTTCTGGCTCGTCCCAGCCTCGGCGCCGACGCTCAGAATGGTCGACAGCGCAGCGGCTTTGAATAAATCGCCCCAATGGTAGTCGACGCCATCTTCAAGGCCGGCGTAGCCCTCGGCATCCGCGCCCGGTTGGCGCTCCAGGACGATCGAGCGACCGTTGGGGAACAGGAGCCTGTTCCAAACCAACAGCACGCGGCGCTGCCCGAAACCGACGCCATTGTCATACTGACCGATCACGCGCGTACCCTGCGGTACGAGA
>CAISJZ010000188.1 GCA_903885755.1 uncultured Hyphomicrobiales bacterium
GCAAGGAGTGCTGGTTCGATTCCGGCTAGGGGCACCAAATCATCGTCCGGCCCAGTCCGGATTTGTCCAAAATTATTTAAAAATCAATCTTTTAGGTGGGTTTTGCGGCTCAAGCTGTCCAAATCCGTGCGCTTGCAGCCGCCCGAATTGTTGGTACTTATGTTGGTGTCACCCCGATACCAACATAAGGCGATACCAACATGTTGACGGAAACAGCGGTCAAAAACGCGAGGCCAGCGGCCAAACTTGTCAAGCTTTCTGATTCGGGCGGCCTTCAGCTTTGGGTCAAACCAGAGGGCGGCAAGTACTGGCGCTTCGCCTATCGCTTCGATGGAAAGCAGCGCCTGCTCGCGCTCGGGACATATCCACTCTTCAGCCTCAAGGACGCCCGCGAAGCACGCGACCGAGCGAAGCGAGAGTTGGCGGCCTGCATCGACCCGAGCCAGAAAAAGAAGCTGGACCGATTGGAGGCGGAGGCCGCCGCAAATGACACCTTCGAAGCCATAACGAAGGAGCTGCTCGTCAAGAAGGTGGCTGAAGGCAAAGCCGAAAGCACCCTCAACAAGCTGGAATGGCTGACCGGCCTCGCCCTCGCTGATTTAGGGCCGCGCCCGATCGCCTCAATAACCGCCCCGGAAGTGCTGGCCGTTCTGCGGCAGGTAGAGGCGCGCGGCAGGCTGGAAACCGCTGGACGGCTTCGGGCGGTCATTGGCGAGGTCTTCCGCTATGCCATCGCCATGGGCCGGGCGCAGGTCGATCCCACCTTCGCGCTCCGGGGCGCGTTGATCGTCCCGAAAGAGAAGCACCGCGCCGCCATCGTCGAAGCCATGCCCTTCGGGGCTTTGCTGCGCGCTATCGACACTTACGAAGGCACACCCGAAGTCGTCGCGGCCCTCCAGCTTCTCGCCCTAACCTTCGTGCGCCCCGGCGAGTTGCGCAACGCCGCATGGTCCGAATTCGACCTTGAGGCGGCCCTCTGGATCATCCCTGCGGGCCGCATGAAAATGAAGCGCCCGCACCGCGTGCCGCTCGCGCCGCAAGCTATCGCCACCCTCAAGCGCCTTTACGCACTCACCGGGCGCGGCGTGTTACTCTTCCCGTCCGTTCGCTCGCCGACGCGCTGCATGTCCGAAAACACCTTCAACGCGGCCCTGCGCCGGCTCGGCTATGGCAAGGACGAAATGACCGGCCACGGCTTCCGCGCTGCCGCCTCTTCGCTGCTCAACGAAAGCGGCAAATGGAACCCCGACGCCATCGAGGCCCAACTGGCCCATATCGAAAACAACGCCATCCGCCGCGCCTATGCGCGCGCCGACTTTTGGGAGGAGCGGGTGAAGATGATGGCCGCTTGGGCCAACCAGCTCGACGCGATGCGGCGCGGGGCGGAGGTTGTGCAGTTGCGGGCGTGACTAATAGAAAAACGCCCCCGGAAAACCGAGGGCGCTTATTGGTGGACGGATGATCTTGGGACGTCCAGCCCGCTCAAAGGATCATTTGCTTGCGGCAAGCGATCGCCTCTCGTTTCACTACAGGAATCCATTTAGCATGGTTCTCAAGCGCTAACAACAGTGTGGGGGAAATTGTCCATGCGCATACTCGGCCTCGACATCGGCACCACCTCGATCGGCTTCGCTCTCATTGACCTCGACACCGCTCGCGAGACGGGCGCCATCGTCCGCCTCGGGGTGCGCATCTTTCCTGAAGCGCGCGACCCCGACGGCACGCCGCTCAACCAGACGCGCCGCGCCAAGCGGATGATGCGCCGGCAATTGCGGCGGCGGCGGGAGCGCCGGCGTTCGCTCAACGAAATGCTGTCCGACAATGGCCTGCTGCCGAAATTCGGCGGCGACGATTGGCGCGCCGCAATGGGCGCCGATCCCTATGCGCTGCGCGCGAAGGGCCTTGCCGAAGCGCTCACGCCGCACGAACTGGGACGTGCGCTGTATCACCTCTCGAAACGACGGCATTTCAAGGAGCGCGATCTCGCGGAGATCGGCGACAACGAGGCTGCGCCTGAGTTAGACGAAACCGCCGAAGCAAAGCCCGGCAAGAAAGCCAAAGCCGCGCCGAAAATCGCCGCGCCCGACGATGAAGTGAAATCGACCGAGGCGCGCAAGCACATGGTCGAGGAGCTTAAACCGGAAATCTCCGCGCCGTCCAGCTATTACTTGGCCATACGAAGATCGAGAGCACGGTGCGGTATCTCGGCATCGAAGTGGATGACGCGCTGGCAATCGCCGAACAGGTTGATGTCTGAATTACAGGGGCAGAGCGGACACGCTCTGCCCTCCCAATCCGGGCAGGCCACCGTCAGCAAGGCGCCACTCGCAGACACGGCGCATGATGACTTTTTGACGCAAAAGCTCGGGCGCGGTGTGGGCTATCATCGTTTGTTTCGATCGAGATTTAGCTGGCGGATGGCAATGATCCGGGCATTTCGTCTGGAGCGCGGGTCCGCGCTCAATACGGTTCGTAGCTCTTTTCCTCGACGATGGCGCTTTGCGTTCGCATGTTGATTTCGCGTTTCAA
>CAISJZ010000189.1 GCA_903885755.1 uncultured Hyphomicrobiales bacterium
GTAGACCGCCTGCCCGTAGATATCCATGACCGGCAGCTTCTCGTTTAATCCCAATTCGACGAACTGCTTGATGAAACGCAGGCCCCCACCGCCGGGCAGGAACATGGCGATCGCATCCACATTGCGATCGAGATTGGTGACGTAAGGACCGAAATCATTGGTGCCCAACGGCGGGTATTGCTCTTGGGCGATCGTGCCCCCCAATCGGCAAAGCGCCGCGCCGAACCCCCCAATCGTGTCAAATCCACCGGCGTAATCGGCCGCTAGCACGGCGATTTTCTTCCAACCTTTTTTCATCATGAAATCAGCGGCGGCCGCGGACGGCGTACGGCCGTTCTGCGAGGTCCGCACCAGCGTCGGATTGGCCAGAGGGCCCGGGATGGTCAATTCGTTGGCGCCAGCGTCACACGAAATGATATAAGGTATTTTCTTTTCTCGCGCATATTCGTTGATCGCGAGGCCAACCGCCGAATTCACGATGCCCATTAGCGCCTGAACCTTGTCGCGCTCGACTAGCTTCTGGGCTTTCGTAAGCCCTACGTCTGGACGCCCCTGTTCGTCCTCGACGATGAGTTCGATTTTACGCCCGGCCACCTCATAGCCGATTTCCTCCAGATACATTTTCGCGCCGAGGATGCATTCCTCGCCACTCGGCGCGAAACCGCCGGAAGTGGGCGCGATGAAACCAATCTTGATCGGTGGCTTGGATTGCGCCTCGGCGACGAGACTCAGCAAGGCCAATGGCGCGGCGCAAACCATGGCAACGCCCAATCCTCGAAAGCTCGCGCCACGCGCGAACGTCGCCGCCAAAACGATCAGCATGCTTGCCTCCCTATCAGAGCATGTCCGCGGCCCACATCCGCGACACGTCACCTTGCGCGCTATGACTTTTCCGAGAGACTAGCTGTTTCCAGGCCTCGGGCAAGGACGATTTCGCCTCGCCAATTTATTCTCGCAATTGGCTCGACGCCGACGCCTAGGCCGCGCCGCCGCCAAGTTGGGAAATGAGCGGGCCCCTGATTTCGACTTTATGCGTCGATTTCAGCACATGCGTCTCCGGCGGCTCCGGCGGCACGTCGCCATAATTTCCAGATATGTTCGTGCTCGGGAATTCCGCTCGCAAACGCGGATAAACCTCGCGAGCGAAATTGCGTATGCCCTTCACTGAATCCTCGTGTTCGAGGAAGCCGGCCTGCCCCATGTTCAAGAGGTGGCCATAACCGCCGACATATTCGTAGTGGCGCTTAATCTGATTATAAACCTGCTCGGGCGTGCCCGCGAACATGAAGCCCGAACGAATCGCGGCCTCGACGCTCGCGCCCTTGGCGAAGGCGCTGAGCGGATGTTCCGCGCCGCGCTGCATCGCAACATTGGCCGCCACGGGCACATAGCCCGGGGGATTGGCGTATTGTGGGGCGACCTTGTTGGCGGTGACGTACCACAAAAGCTTTTCGGCGCCCTCGTGCGCCTCACGCTCGGTTTGGCCGACGTAGACCAGCGCGGCATAGGCGAGGCGATGGTTTGGCACATCCGAGCCCCTGCCCGCCTTTCGCCACGCGCCGCGGTAGGAATCGAAAATCTTGCGTGTCGCCTCGAAACCAGTAAGGAAAGTCGCCTGCACGAAGCCCTTGGCGCCGACTTCCGCCGCGCCACCAGTGCTCGTCGTTGAGACCCAAACTGGCGGATGGGGATCTTGGTAGACGCGTGGCCAAATGTTCACATTGCGATGATGGAAGTGACGGCCCTCGTGGCTAAAGGGGCCATCGTGCGATGTCCATGTCTTGACGATGAGATCAAGGGCCTCCCAGAACCGCTCACCCATCCGCACGGGATTGCTGTTGGCGGGCGAGATTTCGTAGGGAACGCCGCGAACGAAGCCTGCTTCAAGCCGCCCGCGGGAAAACACGTCGATCATCGCCATTTCCTCGGCGACACGAACGGGCTGGCGACGATTGGCGATCGGATTTCCGAGAATGAGCAACCGCGCCTTGCTCGTCAAGCGCGCCAGCGCGGCCAAAGTTAGAGGAGCCGCCGGATCGACGCAGGTCGCGGTCTGGTGATGCTCATTGAGCATGATTTCCAGACCTTCATCCTCGGCGATCAGCCATTCCTTGATGTAACGATCCCACAATTCCGCGCCTTTTTTCGGGTCGTAATTGCGATTGGGCAGGCTAACGCGGATCGAGGGATAGGAATCCGCGGGCGGCAGATATGGATAAGCTGTTTCGCTGAAATGCCAGGCTTGCATCGGATGGCTCCTTGCGAATGGGTTTGGCGCGGGGGCGGGCCCCGCGCTAGGCGATGCCCTATTGGGTCAGAAAATCGAGAGCCACGCGCGCGAAGGCTTCCGGCTGCTCCATGTGCGGCACGTGGCCGGCCTCGGCGATCGTCGCCATCTTCGAGCCCTTGATGAGTTTCGCGTAGTTTTCCAGGTAGCCCGCGCTCACAAGTCCGTCGCTCGCGCCGCGCAAGAACAGTGTCCGCGAGGAAACGCGCTGCAATCGATGCGGCAGTTTGGGATTATGCATGTACGGCTCCCAGACCAATAGCGCGAGCGTCTCGCGGTTTCTGGCCATGACCCCAAGCTCCTCGTCGCTCAATTTCGACAAGTCCGACGTCATTTTCGCGGGATCATGGAACATGATCTTTGGCGCCTCGGTCGGCGGCATCACGAAAATATCCGGTATATCCAGTTGGTCTGCTGGACCGGTCTTGACGCCAACGGGCCCGACGAGAAGAACCTTGCCAAACCGCTCAGCCGACTTTGTTATCATCTCCGCGGCGATCCAACCGCCGATTGAACAGCCGATGAGATCGACCTTGGCGAGATCCATGCGATCCATCAATTCCAGATACATATGGGCGATATCGTCAACGCTATCGAGCCAGCCGGGCAGACCCGATGTTCCAAAGCCAGGGTGCGACGGACAAATAAGTCGATGGCCCTGCGTTAGCGCGGCAATATAGGGATCCGATACTCGGAACCCATTTGCCGCGTGCAGAAACAATAGGGGCGAGCCGGCGCCCTTCTCGTGGACCTCGATTTCGCACCCAGCGATCGCGACGACAGCTCGCTTCACGCGCATCCTCCCCTCTCCAAGGCGCTCCACCGTTCTTAAAGACGGCGGCGCGACATTCATTGGCGACCCGAGATACTTAGACCGCTAAGATATCTTGACGCATAAATTCCACACTTTCGCCGATCGCGCCAGCGGAAAATCGCGACCCCGATCCCAATTTCATCTATACGTGAAATCGACGACAAACCGCGTCCCTCGGAAATTTGCGTTGACTGGATCCCACCAAATCCAAAAATGATGGCTGCAACCACCAAGGCGCCAAATGAATTCCGCGGACAAAACGATCCAGATACGCCCATGTAGCACCGGCGATATCGCCGTGGTGGCGGAGATTTATGAGCGGGCCGTGCGTAGCGGCGTCGCAACCTTCGATATTGCGCCGCCCGATGTAAAAGCAATGACGAAACGCCACGCGGCCATCGAAGAGGCGGGATATCCCTATCTCGTGGCGACGATAGGCGGGGTTGTCGCCGGCTACGCCTACGTCAACGCCTATCGGCCACGCCCGGCCTACGCCTATACGGTGGAAAATTCAGTTTACGTGGCGGAGAACTGCCAAAGGCGCGGCGTCGGGCTCGCCCTCATGCACCGCCTGATCGCGGACAGCGCCGCGCGTGGTTATCGACAAATGATCGCGGTGATCGGGGATTCCGGCAATCTCGCTTCGAAAAGGCTACATGAAGCGCTTGGCTTTCGAATAGTGGGAATCGAATTCTCCGTCGGCTGGAAACACGGGCGCTGGCTCGATGCCGTCACGATGCAACTACCGATCGGAGCCGGCGACTCCGTTCCACCGATTTTCAAGCCGTGACAATTCCAACGCAAATTATCCCCGTCACCGTCAAGTTTCCATTGACCACGGACTTTACGCGCGGTCGTTTGCCTGCGAGTTTCCAAATAACGACCGATTTTGCCTCGCCCGCCAACCTCGCGTCTAGCCTTGACTTCATCTTGACATCGGTCCCAGCTAACCCTGGTATGGCGCCGACGTGTCATTACGTATAATCGGCTGCGGTCGCTTTCGCATTCATGGCGCTCCACCGGTAAATGCATGCCGAGAAGATCGCCGGGGCGTTTCAAAAATCGGGGGAAACGAACATGCTTATCAATCGCCGCGCCATGACAATTCTCGCGAGTATTGGAACACTAACCTTTCTTGGATCATCGGCATTCGCTGATACAACCCTCCGTGTTGGAAAGGCCATGGCGGCCGCCTTTAATTTCACGCCCGTGGACGTCGGGCTCGCGACTGGTCTTTTTAAGAAACACGGTCTCGCGATTGAAACATTCGAGTTCGGTGGAAGCGGCAAATTACAACAGGCGTTGGCCGCTGGCAGCGTCGATATTGGGCTCGGCGCCGGTCCGGAGTTCGCCGCGGTCGTCAAGGGATCGCCCGTCATCGCCGTGGGCCAGCTCGCTGGCAAGCCGTCGCTTCTCGGGATCATTGTTCCAATGGACTCGCCGATCAAAACGATCGCCGATCTTAAGGGAAGGAAAATCGCCGTTTCGACCGCTGGATCCCTCACGCAATGGCTCGTGCGCGAACTTTCGCGTCGCCAGGGATGGGGGCCGACGGGTATAGACGCGCCCCCGCTCGGCGCCGATCCCGCCATGATCGCCGCGATGCGGACCAAGCAGATTGACGGCCTCGTCGCGGATGTTGCGACTGGGTATCAATTGGAAGCAAACGGCGAAGGTCGGGTCTTTTTAAAGTTTGGCGACATCATCGATCACTTCATCATTCAGGTACTCTGGGCGCACAAGGATCTCGTCGCCAAAAACCCGACGGCTATCAGGGAGTTTTTGGCCGCTTGGTATGACTCTGTCGCGTTCATGCGTGACAACAAGGAGAAAACCGTGGGAATCATCGCGCCGGTCATGTACGTCTCCAACGAGATAGCCGCCCATGCGTATGATGAAATGATGCCCGCCATGTCGATCGACGGGAAATTCGATCCCGTTGGACTAGAGGTCTTGGAAGCATCCTTCACCGAGCTTGGACTGCTCGATAGGAAGCCCGACCTTTCACCTTATAAGACCGAACAATACCTTCCGGACATCAAGTAATGATTTTAGCGCGATAACTTGAGCGCGGATCGACGCAATGGCTTATGCCCTTAGCTCCGGCTCATACCATCGATGGGGCCTCTGCCGCATTTGAAGCCGTTCCCAGAGGCTATAAAGCGCGGGCGCAAAGTGTACCACTGAACCGGCTGTGATTTGCCTCAATGAGGCGGCGCAAAAGTGTACCGGTCCTGATAGGCCGCCTCGATGCCGTTTGATGGCA
>CAISJZ010000190.1 GCA_903885755.1 uncultured Hyphomicrobiales bacterium
ACCGATGCTGGAACTCGTGCCCTCGGCGCGCGTGGCGCATATCGGGCTCTACCGCGATCCGCATTCACTGACCGCCGTCGAATATTACTTCAAGGCGCCGAGTGATCTGGCGGACCGGCTGACCATCGTCATCGATCCCATGCTGGCGACGGGCAATTCGGCGGTCGCCGCGGTCGAGCGATTGAAGGAGCGCGGGGCGAAAGACATCCGCTTCGTCTGCCTGCTCGCCGCGCCCGAGGGCGTCATGCATCTGCGCGGTTCGCACCCGGAGGTGCCGATCTGGACCGCGGCGATCGACGAACGGCTGAACGATCACGGCTATATCGTGCCGGGCCTTGGCGACGCGGGCGATCGCATGTACGGCACGAAGTAGCGAACGATCAGTCCTTTTTGGACTTGCTGTCGCCGGCTTCCGCGGCGCGGCGTCGCGCCGCGCGGCGGGCCTCGACGAGTTCGACCGTCAGCGCTTCGCCGCCATTGCCCCACAGACCGCTCTTGATCTCGTTGATGACGACGACGACGTTTGGGCGGATGCCTTCGCCGCCTACGCGCACAAAGGCCTCGGTGATGTCGCTGATGAGGCTTTGCTGCTGGGCGCGATCAAAGGCCCCTTCAAGATGCTTGATGTCGACGAAAGGCATGTGAGGGTCCTGTCTGGCGCGATGCGCCTTCGTGGGCTTGCAATGCGGGAGGGGCGGGGCATACTCGGCTCAAGGGTTCCGCGAGAAATCAGGCCAAACCGGGAGAGGCGTTTTCGATGACGAAAAGACCGTCCGTTCTCTCGCCCGATATCGTATCGCCGTCAGATGCCGCCGGCCTCGACAAGTTCGCGCGTGCGCGCGAGGGTCGTACGGATGGCCGAGAGATAGCTTTCGCGCACGGCGTCGCCCTGACTCTTTTCCTCGGCCGAGCCTGGCGCCGCGCCGGGAAAGCCGATGGCGAAGGTGAAGGTCAGCATGAGGCCGCGTTCGGAATCGCTGAGAAGATTGTCGATCCAGCCGGGAAACCGCGCGCCGGCGACGCGGTCGAAATGCACCAGCACCTCCGGCGTGAAGGTAATGCGCTCGCGCATACGTTCCCCGCGCAGTTCGATCTCGCGCAGGAAGCCATCGTCGTAACGCTCGATGATCTTGCACGACATCATGGCGGAGACGAAGCCGACGGCGTTCTCGGCCTTCATCACAAGGCCTTTCCAGACCTGAGCGCGGGTCAATTCGCGCGCGCCGGGCGGATTGACGACGACGGATTCGGAAATCGCATACATGGCGTGTCCCCCTCGACTTGGCGCCGCGCGCCGCCCGCTCGTGGGGCGACGTTCGGCGGTTTCGCGTGATGGGCGGATGCAACCAGATAAACGGGCGTGGTTCAAGCGCCCCTGAACGAAGCAATCAATGAGGGAGGTTCGCATGGGTTCGGGAATTTGGCGCGCGCTGGTCGTCGCGGCTTGTATTTTGTCGGCGAACGCGGCGATGGCCGCCGACAAGATCAGGATCGGCATCATCGCGCATCTGTCGGGGCCCTTCGCGGATTCCGGCAAGCAGTTCAAAAACGGTGTTGACACATTCGTCGCGCAACATGGGCTGACCGTTGGGGGGCGCGAGGTCGAACTGATCTACCGCGATGTTGGCGGTCCCAACGCCGACGTGGCGCGCCGTCTCGCCGAGGAACTCATCATCAAGGAAAAGGTCAGTCTGTTGGGCGGCTTCTATTTGTCGCCGGACGCCTCCGCCGTCGCCGCCGTCGTCACGCAATCGAAAACGCCGGCGGTGATCTTCAACGCGGCCTCGCCGGGCATCATGCGGCAATCGCCCTTCTTCGTGCGCACAAGCCAGAGCCTTTGGCAATCCGCGACGCCGCCGGCCGAATGGGCCTTCAAGCAGGGCAAGCGGCGCGCCTATATCGCGGTGTCGGACTATGCGCCGGGCTACGACGTTCAGGAGGCATTCAAGCGCAAATTCGTCGAAATGGGCGGCGAGGTGATCGGCGAGGACCGCATTCCACTCAACACGATCGACTATTCGCCCTTCGCCGAGCGCATCGCCAACGCCAAACCCGACGTCGTCGAGATATTCATTCCCAATGGCGCGCCGTCGGCGAATTTCATCAAATCGCTGTCGGCGCAGGGCGTCATGAAGAGTGGCGCATATGTCATCGGCAGCGCGGAGACCGACGACACCGAACAACGCTATTTCGACGACACGGTCCTGGGCGCCTATTCCTCCATCTACTATGCGCCGAGCCTGCAAAATCCCGAGAACGAGGCGTTCAAGCTCGCGCTTGCCAAGACCGCCGGGGCGGATGTCATTCCAAATTTCGCGCTCGTCGGCGCCTACGACGGCATGCAGGTTCTCTATCGCATGATCGAGGCGCAGGCCGGCAAGCCCTTCGATGGACCGGCCGCGATCGAGTCGGTGAAGGGGTATGAATGGAAGAGCCCGCGCGGGCCCGCGAAAATCGAGCCGGCGACGCGTGACATCACGCAGAACCAGTATATCCGGCAGGTCCAGATGGTGGATGGCAAGCGCCGCAACATCGTCGTCTTCACCGCGCCGATGATTGTCGACCCCTGGGTCGCCGCGCACCCGCAATAGGGGCCGGCGTTCGTCAAAACAAAACGGCCCGGTGCGAACCGGGCCGTGTTCGGGAGCCAATCGCCGGCGCCAGATCAGTTGTCGAGAAAGCTCCGCAGCTTGCGCGAGCGGCTGGGGTGCTTGAGCTTGCGCAGGGCCTTGGCCTCGATCTGGCGGATGCGCTCGCGCGTCACCGAGAACTGCTGGCCGACTTCCTCGTGCGTGTGGTCGGTGTTCATGCCGATGCCAAAGCGCATGCGAAGCACGCGCTCCTCGCGCGGGGTGAGCGAGGCGAGCACGCGCGTCGTTGTCTCGCGCAGGTTCGACTGGATCGCCGCGTCGATGGGCAGGATGGCGTTCTTGTCCTCGATGAAATCGCCGAGGTGTGAATCCTCCTCGTCGCCGATGGGCGTTTCGAGGGAGATCGGCTCCTTGGCGATCTTGAGCACCTTGCGCACCTTTTCGAGCGGCATGGCGAGCTTTTCGGCCAGCTCCTCGGGCGTCGGTTCGCGGCCGATCTCATGCAGCATCTGGCGGGAGGTGCGCACGATCTTGTTGATCGTCTCGAT
>CAISJZ010000191.1 GCA_903885755.1 uncultured Hyphomicrobiales bacterium
ATGCGCATCGGCTACATCCCGCTGACCGACGCCGCGCTGCCGATCGTCGCGCGCGACAAGGGTTTCGCGGAGGCGCGCGGACTGCGCCTCGATCTGGTTCGCGAGACCTCATGGGCGAATATCCGCGATCGGTTGGTGCTCGGCTATTTCGACGCCGCGCACATGCTCGCGCCAGCCGCCATCGCCACGACGCTTGGCGTCGCGCACCTTCAATCGTCCCTCGTCGCGCCGGTCGCCCTTGGCCTGAATGGCAATGCCCTGACCGTATCGCTTGGGCTCCATGAAGAGCTTGCCGCCGCGGCGGTGGGGGACATGGCCGACCCCGCCGTGACGGCTCGGGCTTTGGCGCGCGTCATCGCAATTCGCCGCGCCAGGAACGCGCTGCCGGTTACCCTGGGGTTTGTCTTTCCCTTTTCCACCCACCACTATCAATTGCGACTGTGGATGCGGGCGGGTGGCCTCGACCCCGACCATGACGCGCGTCTCGTCGTGTTGCCGCCGCCGCTTATGACCAAGGGGCTGGAAAGCGGCTTTCTCGACGGATTTTGTGTTGGCGCCCCCTGGAACTCGATCGCGGTCGATCACGGAATTGGCGCTATTCTTCATTTTGGCGTCGATCTCGTGCGGGATTGTCCGGAAAAAGTGCTGGCCTTGCGGGCTGATTGGGCCGCCGCGCACGCCGATGAAACGCGGGCGCTCGCCGGCGCCATTCTTGACGCGTCGCGCTGGTGTTCGGACCGCGCGAATCTTGATGAACTCAGCGCGCTTGTCGCGCGCGAGTGCGGCGCGCCGATCGGCGCCGCGATCACGCGCCGTGTTTTTTCGGGCGCGCTGGCGGTCAATCCGGCTGGCGTGATCCGTTTGGCGGGGGACTATTTGCGGCTCGATCCAGACGCAATCACCCCCCGCGCAGGCGACGCCGAATGGCTGTATCGCCAGATGGTGAACGCCGCTCAGGTCGAGGACACTCCGGAGAACGCAGTCGCGGCCAGCGCCGTTTACCGACCCGCGACCGGTCTCCCCCCGACTTTGACGGAACGGTCCCCAAAGATCTTCATCTGACGCGTGGGTCGCTCGCGGTCACTTATTTTGCGGCGCACAAATTTTGCGCAGCATGTATGGACGCTGGGCGCCAGAGGCTGGTTCCAGCGCCGTCAAAATTCTATAACTATCTGAAAATAAGCCAAGAATCATGTTGGCACGCGATTTGTATTCCTGGAAGTGACACCGGGTCCAATGGCGGGCCCACGCACAGCAGCGCCGCTGGGAAGTTTTGCCGCAACAGCGGCGGGCTTGCCTCGGCGCTTTTTGTTTTCAGGAGCATGGCATGATCGATCGCACAAAGACCGGCAATGGCCTTTCCGCTGATATTGCGGGCGGCTTTTCGCGACGCGCTTTTGTTACCCGTTCGACGCTTGGCGCGAGCGCTCTGCTGACCGCTGGCCGCATCGCTCTGCCCGGCGGCGCCTTCGCACAGGCGGCGGGCCCCGAGACCGACAAGATCGTGCTTGGCTATATCGCGCTGACCGACGCCGCGCCGCTGATCGTCGCGAAGGAAAAAGGCATCTTCGACAAATACGGTCTGAAAAACGTCGATGTCTCCAAGCAGGCCTCATGGGCGGCGACGCGCGACAATCTCGTGCTTGGCGGCGCCAGCAACGGCATCGATGGCGCGCATATCCTCACGCCGATGCCCTATCTCATTTCCACCGGCAAGGTGACGCAGAACAACGTGCCGACGCCAATGTATCTTTTGGCGCGGCTCAATTACGATTCGCAAGGAATTTCCGTTTCAAACGAATACAAGGATTTGAAGCCGAACCTCGACGCTTCGCCCCTCAAGGCCGCTTTCGAAAAGAAGAAAGCCGAAGGCAAGGAAGTCAAAATCGCCATGACATTCCCCGGCGGCACCCACGATCTGTGGATCAGGTACTGGCTCGCGGCTGGCGGCATTGATCCGGACAAGGACGTTTCGACTATCGTTGTTCCGCCGCCGCAGATGGTGGCGAACATGAAGGTGGGCAACATGGACGCCTTCTGCGTGGGCGAGCCGTGGAATGAGCAACTCGTCAATCAGGGTATCGGTTTCACGGCCTGCACCACCGGCGAAATCTGGAAGAAGCACCCGGAAAAGGCGCTCGGATTGCGCGCCGACTTCGTCGACAGGAATCCTAAGGCGACGCAAGCCCTGCTGATGGCGGTGATGGAGGCCCAGCAATGGTGCGATGACATGGTCAACAAGGATGAAATGGCGACCATTCTCGGCAAGCGTCAGTGGTTCAATGTGCCGCCCGCCGACGTGCTTGGTCGCCTCAAGGGAGACATCAACTATGGCGATGGGCGCGTCGCCAAGGGTACCGACCTGTACATGAAGTTCTGGGCCGGTGGCGTGTCGTTTCCCTACAAGAGCCATGACACATGGTTCATCGCGGAGGATATCCGCTGGGGCAAGTATGACCCGGCGACCGACATTGCCGCGCTCGTCGGCAAGGTCAATCGCTCCGATCTCTGGCGTGACGCGGCCAAGGCGCTTGGGGTCGCCGCCGCCGATATTCCCCCGACGGATTCCCGCGGCGTCGAAAAGTTCTTCGATGGCAAGACTTTCGATCCCGCCGATCCGTCGGCCTACCTCAAAAGCCTCGCGATCAAGCGCGTCGCGTGATTTCGCCGATCACTCTGGTTCAATCGATGGAAGATCCCATGACCATGACAGCGCTCAACAGCGATCCGGACGCGGGCAAAACGACGGCCAAGGCTTCGTCGAGCCCGGCGACGCTGATCGCGTTTCCGTCGCGGCAGCGGCCACTTGTTTCCCGGGTGTCGGCGAGCGTGGGGCCAATGGCGCGGCGGGTGGCGGTGAATGTCTTGCCGCCGCTGATCACCTTCCTGATCCTGCTCCTTGTCTGGCAATTGGCGTTCGGGCGCGCGGGCGCGACGCTGCCGCCGCCGTCCAAGGTCTGGTCGGAGGCGAAGGATCTCATCACCGATCCGTTCTTTGTCAACGGCCCGCAGGATATCGGCCTGGCGTGGCGCGTCTGGACATCCTTGCAGCGTGTCGCGATCGGGTTCGGCTTCGCCGCCGTCGCGGGTGTGCTCGTTGGGGCGCTGATCGGCCAATCGGTGTGGGCCATGCGGGGCCTTGATCCGATTTTCCAGGTGTTGCGCACCGTGCCCCCGCTGGCCTGGCTGCCCATCGCGCTTGCCGCGTTCCGCGACAGTCAGCCATCCGCGATCTTCGTGATCTTCATCACCTCGATCTGGCCAATCATCATCAACACTGCCGTTGGCATTCGCAATATTCCACAGGATTATCGCAACGTGGCGAAAGTGCTGCGTCTTAATCAGGTCGAGTTCTTCTTCAAGATCATGATGCCGTCCGCCGCGCCCTACATTTTCACGGGCCTTCGCATCGGCATCGGCCTGTCGTGGCTCGCGATCGTCGCCGCGGAAATGCTGACCGGCGGCGTCGGCATCGGCTTCTTCATCTGGGACGCCTGGAATTCCTCGCGTCTGCCCGACATCGTCGTGGCGCTTGGCTACATCGGCGTTGTTGGTTTCATCCTCGATCGCATTGTCGCCGGCCTTGGCGGCCTCGTCACCCGCGGCGCAGCGATCAACTAGGAGAGCATCATGGCCGCCTATCTCAAGCTCGATCACATCGACAAGAATTTCGTCCGTGGTTCGGCGACAACCGAGGTTCTCCGCGAAATCAATCTCGTGATCGAAAACGGCGAATTCGTCTCGATCATCGGACACTCCGGCTGCGGCAAGTCCACGCTGCTGAATCTGATCGCGGGACTCTCCCAGGTGACATCGGGCGCGGTTCTGCTCGAGGATCGGGAAGTCAATTCGCCGGGCCCCGAGCGCGCGGTTGTGTTCCAGAATCATTCCTTGTTGCCGTGGCTGACCGTTTACGAAAACGTCGCGCTCGCGGTGAACAAGGTCTTCGCTGGCAAGAAGACACGCGCCGAGCGTCACGCCTGGATCATGCACAATCTCGAACTGGTGCAGATGGCGCATGCGAGCGACAAGCGTCCCGCCGAAATTTCAGGCGGCATGAAGCAGCGCGTCGGCATCGCTCGCGGGCTGGCGATGGAACCGAAAATTCTGTTGCTTGACGAGCCGTTCGGCGCGCTTGACGCGTTGACCCGCGCCCATTTGCAGGATTCGGTCATGCAGATTCACGCGCAACTCGGCAATACGATGATCATGATCACCCATGACGTCGATGAGGCCGTCTTGCTGTCAGACCGGATCGTGATGATGACCAACGGTCCAGCCGCGACCATCGGCGAGGTTTTGCCCGTGCGCCTCGCGCGTCCACGCAAGCGCCTCGAACTGGTCGCCGACCGGTCCTACATCGCCGCGCGCGAGGCGGTTCTCAAGTTCCTTTACGAGCGTCACCGTCTGGTCGAGGCGGCGTGATCGCGGCGGACCCGGGGTGGGGGAGGCGATATTGAAACAGTCACTTGTGATCGTCGGCGCCGGCATGGCGGCGACGCGCCTCGTCGACGAACTGACGAGGCGCGCGCCGGATCGATACTCCATCACGCTGATCGGCGCGGAGCCCCGGGCGGCATACAATCGTGTCCTGTTGTCC
>CAISJZ010000192.1 GCA_903885755.1 uncultured Hyphomicrobiales bacterium
CCCGTAGAAGTCGTCAAGGCCGATCTTGGCGATCACGCCGCGCTCGCCCGCGCGACCGAAGGCTGCCAGACGATCTTTCATGTCGCCTACAAATTCGGCGGTTCGGACGCGAGCCAGCGCGCCGCCAATATCGAGGGGACGCGAATCCTCGCGCAGGCGAGCCTGCAACATCGTGTCCGACGTTTCGTGCATTTCAGCAGCATTGCCGCCTATGGTCCGCCGATCGACGGCGACCTCGATGAGACCAGCGCTCCGCGGCCCGGCGGCGGCGCCTATTCCGACATCAAGCGGGCGACCGACGACATGCTACGCGGATTGCATTCATCGCGCGCCCTGCCGGTCGCCATTCTGCAACCGGCCATCGTGTATGGCCCGAACGGATCGACCTGGACAACGCCGCTGATCCAACAGGTCAGGTCGCGGAGCGTCGCGTTGCCGGCCTCGGGTCTCGGGCTCTGCAACGCGGTTTACATTGATGACGTCGTCGCCGCCGCGTTACTCGCGAGCGAACGCGACGAGGCCATTGGCGAGACCTTTCTGGTCTCGGGCGCCAAGCCCGCGACATGGCTGGAGTTCTACAACGCCTATGTGGCCATGGCGGGCGGCAAGCCGGTGATGGCGATGAGCGACGCGGATTTCAATGCCGAGGAGCGTCGCCAGTACGGCGGTAATGCGTTGCTTGCCAAGGTGCGCCGCAAGCTGGAGACGCGCTTGAGAAGTCCGGCTCAACTTGCCGCGATTCCATATTTGCCCGATCCCGGCACGCGCGCCCTTTATTCCGCGCGCGCGCATGTCCATATCGACACGGCGCGAGCGAAGCTGGGATACGAGCCCGCCTTTGATCTTGCCCGCGGCATGGCGGCGACCGCGGCCTGGGCGAAATCAGCAGGGCTGATCTGACCGACGTCGAGTTCAGGCCGCCACGCGCGCCTTGAGATCGCTGGCGAGCCGCGCGGCAAGCCGCCCCGCCATCGCGGTCGCCAGCAGCGTCGGGTTGGCGTGACTTCCCGTCGGGAAGACCGAACATGACGCGATGAACAGGTTCGGGAGGCCATGGACATCGCAGTCCGGGCCGACGACGCTTTTGGCGGGATCGAGACCCATGCGCGTCGAGCCAAGCTGATGATAGCCGTCGCTTGCCTGCGCCAGAATCCGATCGCGCAGTTCCTCGCGGGGATGGAGATATTCGACGTGGCCCTTGCCATTGGCGCGCAATGCCCTGTCGAGAACGTCGTGGGCGCGAATGGCCGATTCCGCGTCTTCCACGCGATAGCGCAGATCGATGAACAGACGCTCCATGCCAAACTCGTCCGTCTCGTCGGCGAGCGTCACGCGACTTTCTGGATCGGGACGCTGTTCGCCGCGATAATGCAGGACATATCTGTTGTCGGGCGTTTGCAGCAGCCAGCCGGGCTTGCGGCGCTTCGAAACGAAACGATCCTTGATCACGCCCCAGATGTCGATGCCCGTGCGGATCGGGCTCAGCAGGATATTGAGCGCATGGGCGACATAACGGCGCGGACCTTCGCCGACGATGGCGAGGCGAATGCCCTCGGAGACAAGTCGATGGCCGATCCCCGGCGTTTCCGCGAGCAGGTAGATGAAGGACTTGATGCCGCTGCGATGGCCGGGATCGTAAAACGGCAGATTGTCTGGCCAAAACACGATATTCTGAATGGCCTCGCTTTTCTGCGTCTTGCTGGCGATGGTCAGAATGCGCCTGACGTACCCGCCAGTCGGATCGAGGCGATAGTCAAAATTGTGGATGTCGTTGGGATCGTCGAACACGACATTTGCGATCGCGCCCTCGAAGTGGCCCATGTAGTAGCGACCCAAAGGCCCGCCCACGCCGCCGAATTGCCGCGGCCATGATTTTTGCGTCACAAGCAGAAGCCGAGTCGTCTCCAGGCCGCCGCAAGCCAGAACATATTCGCGCGCGCGCATGATCGTCGGGCGCTCCCCGCCGACAACGACGCCCTCGACCAGGCTGCCGTCGGCGCCAAGGTCGAGCTTCAGCACGGGACAATTGACCATCAGCGTGATGCGTGGATGCGCCACGACCTTGTCGCGCAGATCGAGGCCGCGCTTCGGCTCCCTGGCGAAGTGCTCCAGACCCGTCGCCGAGATGGTTCCGGTTCGATCATTCCACCCCGCGACGGGCGCTTCGAAGACCGCGTCGCCACAGTCGAGATATTCGGTCGCGCGGGGATACCATGACCTGACATCGTCGGGGCCAATCGGCCAGCCGGAATCCGGAACGTAGTCGCGGGTCTCGAAATCGATGTCGTTGAAGGGCACGCAGCGGCCGCCCCACAGCCACGCAGTGCCGCCAAAGCCGCGGCGAACCGCCAGATCCATCGGCACATGGCGGCGCGGATCGGCGATTTTCGCGTTCGAGGCGTCGCTGGCGTCGGGATCGTCGCGGTCGGGTCCCGCGTCGAGCAATGCGACAGACAGGCCGTTGTTGGCGCATTCGAGCGCCAGCGCGATGCCGACCGGGCCCGCGCCAACGATGCACACGTCATGAAGCCCGTTGCGTTCGCTGGAAACGTCAGACACCGGCAATACCCCCGCGAAATCTCGCGGAACGATAGCGGCGCGGGCTTTATTTTCCGTATATCCGCCCCCGCGGCATTGTCGCGATCTGGTTGATCGCCACCGGCTCGGGTAACATCGGCCGTGGGGCGGGAGGCCCCTCGATCGCGAGACCCGATGAACCCGCTTTTCCAACGCCTTGGCACGTTGGCCTGTCTGCTTGTCGTGGTCGCGGCTCCCGTCCGCGCGCAGACGGCGGACGAGGCCTTCTTTCGCGGCAAGACCGTGCGGCTCGTCGTCGGTTACGGCCCCGGCGGCGGCTACGACATCTACGCCCGACTGATCGCGCCCGCCATCGCGCGCGCCCTGTCAGCGACGATCGTGATCGAGAACCAGCCCGGCGCCGGCGGCCTGACCGCCCTCGACAGGGTCTATCGCGCCGAACCCGACGGGTTGACGATCATGATCGTCAACGGCACGCCCTCCGCCCTTGCGCAGCTCGTCGAGCAACAGGGCGTGCGCTATGATCTCGCAAAAATGGGCCACCTAGGCATAGTCAGCGCCGCGCCGCGCGTCTGGACGGTGGGGCCCGACACACCGTTCAAGACTCCGGCGGAGGCGCTGGCCCTCGGGCGTCCGGTCATCTGGTCGGCTGGCGGGCCGCTCGATGGTCTCGCCGATGGCGCGGCCATGGCCTGCGAAGCCCTGAAAATGAAATGCAAGGTGCTACTCGGCTATCCCGGCAGTAACGAGGCGACGCTGGCCGTCACAAAGGGCGAATCCGACTCGATCTACCAGTCGGATATTTCGGCGCAGAATTTCACCCGCTCGGGCCAGACGCGGGTGATGAGCGTTCTTGGTCGCGAGCGCTCGAAACTGTTTCCCGATGTCCCGACGATCTTTGAGTCCCTTCCGCTCGACGACGACGCGATCTGGTGGATTGACTATCGCGCCAAGGCCGAAACGCTAGGGCGCATTCTCGTTGCGCCGCCGAACGTGCCAGCGGGGCGGCTGGCTGTCCTGCAAGCCGCCGTCAAAAAAGGCCTGAGCGACCCCGCGCTGATCGCCGAGGGCGAGAGGATGCAATACCCCATCGAATACGGCGACGCGGAAGAGGCGCGCAAGGCCATGGTCGATGTCGTCTCGAACCTGACGCCGCAACAGCGCGCGCGGATCAAGTCGGTGGTGCTGAAGGAGCGGTGAGGCCGGGCGAATATCGCTTCACATCGCCACGCCTTCCGCTCTAGGATGGTGGGGATTTTGAAATGCGCGCGCTCCGACGCAAGGACGCGCCCAAGGGCAAGGAAACCGGATGAGCAAGCTCGCCCTGACCATGGCGGTCAGCCACTACGATCACATCGTCGATATCGTGCGCGGGCGCGTGCCGATCGAGGGAATCGAACTCGACTGCATGCAACTGCCGCTGCACGACATCTTCCAGCGCACGGTCGGCTACGCCGATTTTGACATCGCGGAAATGTCGATGGCCAAATACGTGTCGATGCGCTCGCAGGGCGACGACCGGCTGATCGCCCTGCCCGTGTTCCTCTCGCGTGTCTCGCGCCATTCGGCGATCTACGTGCGCAAGGATCGCATCAAGACCGCCGCCGACTTCGTGGGCAAGCGCGTTGGCGTGCCGGAATGGGCGCAGACCGCGGCCGTCTATGGGCGTGGCGTGATGGCGCATGAGCTTGGCGTTGATCTGACGAAAGTGAAATGGGTGCAGGCGGGTCTTGGCGAGGCGGGCCGCGCCGAGAAAGTGCCGCTGAAACTCCCCAACGGCCTCGAACTCACGCCGGTCGCCGATCGCTCGCTGACCGAGATGCTCGACAAGGGCGATCTGGACGCGGTTGTCGCGGCGACGCCGCCCAACTGTTTTGCCTCCAACCCCAACGTCGTCCGCTTCTACGAGAACTGGCTTGAGGCGGAGGTCGAATACGCGCGCGTGAAAAAAATCCTGCCGATCATGCATGTGCTTGTCGTCAAGAAGACCGTGCTGGACAGGGCGCCATGGGCGGCGGGAAACATTTTTCACGCCTTCGACATCGCGCGCAAGAACAGCATCCGCCGCTGCGAATATCTCGGCGCCTCGGTCATTCCCGTGCCGTGGCTGTCCGAGGCGGTCAAGCGCGCGAAATACGCCATGGGCGGCGATTTCTGGCCCTACGGGCTCGAAGCCAACAGGCCAACGCTGGACGCATTTCTGCAATTCGCGTTTGAACAGGGCGTCTGTCATCGCCTTTTGAAGCCGGAAGAGATTTTCCCGGAGCAGACGCATCACGCGGTGCGGGTCTGATCATTCAATCAACAATCAAACGGGAGGAAACAATGAGCCATCTACTTGCATCGACATCGCGCCGCGCCGCGATGGTGTCGCTTGGCGCGATGACGCTGGCCGCCGCGTCCCTGGCCAACCCGAGCGCGTCGGCGCAACTCGCGCCACAACGCACGCTGGATGAGTTGAAGGCCGAAATTCAGGCCCGCGCCGATCGCCACGCCTATCCCGTCGCGCAGCTCGATCCCGCCGAAACGCGCGAAGCGCTCGCCAACCTCAAGAGCATGGACCGCGACCACTGGGCGAGCGTGTGGGGCGCCATCGGCGACCGCCATTTGGCCCGCGCACAAGGTCTTGAAGCAACCGACAAGGCGCAAGCCGCTGCCGCCTACGACAAGGCGATGCAATATTACATGTTCGCGCGTTTTCCCCTTGAGGATTCGCCCGGCACCGCCAAGGCCTACGAGAAGGCGCTGGAGGCCTTCGCCGGTTACAGCCGGCTGGTCGATCCGCCAATCGAGGCTGTGAAATTCACCTATGACGGCAAGCAAATCGTCGGCTATCTCCGCGTGCCCAAGGGCGTGCGCCCGGCGCCGGTCGCCATTACCATCGGCGGGCTCGACGGCCGCAAGGAAGACGCCGCCATCCGCAACGCGGAATATCTGAAACATGGCATCGCTTTTTTCTCCTTCGACATGCCCGGCACCGGGCAGACGCGCCTGAAGATCGAACCCGGCGTCGAAAAAGTGTTTTCCGCGGTGCTCGACCTGATCGCCAAACGGCCCGACCTCGACGCCAAACGGGTCGTCGTGACCGGCGGAAGCTGGGGCGGCCACTGGTCGGCGCGGCTCGCCTACATGGAGAAGGACCGCATTCTCGGCGCGGTCGTGCAGGGCGGGCCGGTGCACAATTATTTCCAGCCGGAATGGCAGCGCGTGGCGCTCAAGACGCCTGAATACCTGTTCGGTCTTTTCGAGGCGCGCTCGGCCGTTTATGGCGTCAAGACGCTGGACGAATTTCTCGCCTACGGCCCCAAAATGTCGCTCAAGGACAATGGCTGGATCGAGAAGCCCTCCGCGCCCATGCTGCTCGTCAATGGCGTCAAGGACACGCAGGTGCCGATCGCCGACCTCTATCTGCTGCAAAGCAACGGCGACCCCAAGGACGCCTGGGTCAATCCCAGGGGCGGCCACATGGGCCGCAACGTCGAAATGTCCGACGAATGGATCTTCCAGAACGTCACGCTGCCGTGGGTCGCGCGACGGCTGGGGGTGAGCGCGTAGCGGCGCCCTTTGGGATAATGGCGCGCGGCGAAAGTTCGATATAGGTTTGCCAAACCCTCGGCAAAGCGGCGCGCCCATGACCCATATCGCCTTTCCCCCGCCCGACCCGGCCATTCTCGCCCGCCGGGACGAAATCATCGCGGGCCTCGCCGCGCTCGTTCCCGACGAGTGCCTTGTCACCAGCGACAACGAGCGGCGGGCCTATGAGACCGACGCGCTGACCGCCTATCGCCGCGTGCCGCTGGCGGTCGTGCTGCCGCGCTCGACCGAGGAAGTCTCCGCCGTGCTCGCTTTTCTTCACGCGCAAGGCGTCAAGGTCGTGCCGCGCGGCGCCGGCACGTCGCTGTCCGGCGGAGCCATCCCGCAGGAAGACGCGGTTGTCGTCGGCGTGTCGAAGCTCAATCAAATCCTCGAAGTCGATTTCGCCAATCGCGTCGCGCGCGTGCAGGCCGGCGTGACGAACCTTGGCATCACCGACGCCATCATGGGCGATGGCTTCTTCTATGCGCCCGATCCATCCTCGCAGCTTGCCTGCACCATCGCCGGCAATATCGGGATGAACTCCGGCGGCGCCCATTGTCTCAAGCATGGCGTCACGACGAACCATATTCTGGGCGTTCGCATGGTGCTGATCGACGGAACCATCGTCGATATCGGCGGCGCGCATCTCGATGCGCCGGGTCTCGACCTGCTGGGTCTTATCGTTGGTCACGAAGGCCAGCTTGGCGTCGTCACCGAGGCCACCGTGCGCATCCTGCGCGCGACCGAGGGCGCACGGCCGGTGCTGTTCGGCTTCGACACCAGCGAGGAGGCGGGCGCCTGCGTCGCCGACATCATCGGCAATGGCATCATTCCCGTCGCCATGGAGTTCATGGACAAGCTGGCCATCGAGATCACCGAGGCCTTCGCTCACGCCGGCTATCCCCTCGATGTCGGCGCCATGCTGATCATCGAGGTCGAGGGATCGGACGTCGAGATCGACGCGCAACTCGCGCGCATTGTCGACATCGCCAGGACGCACAACGTGCGCACCGTGCGCGAGTCCCAATCGGCGATGGAAGCCGCGCTGATCTGGAAAGGCCGCAAGTCGGCCTTCGGCGCAACTGGCCGCATCGCCGATTATATCTGCATGGACGGAACCGTGCCGACGGGCCAACTATCATACGTTCTCAAGCGCACCGACGAGATTGTCGGGCATTACGGTCTGCGCGTCGCCAATGTGTTCCACGCGGGCGATGGCAACATGCATCCACTCATCATGTACAACGTCAATGATCCCGTGGAGCAGGATAAGGCCGAGCAGGCTGGCAACGATATCCTCAAGCTTTGCGTCGAGGTTGGCGGCTGCCTGACGGGCGAACACGGCGTCGGAATCGAGAAGCGCGATCTCATGCTGTTCCAGTTCGACCAGATTGACCTTGACCAGCAGATGCGCGTGCGCGCGGTGTTCGATCCGCGCTGGCTGCTCAATCCCGCCAAGGTGTTTCCGCTGACGGGGCGCGTTGCGTGACCGTTCATTCACCCGCCACCGAGGAAGAGTGCGCCGCCGTCATCCGCGACGCGCGCGAGAAAAAATCCACGCTCGCCATCGAGGGCGGCGGCACGCGCGCCGGGCTCGGTCGCCCGGTCCAGGCCGACGCCATTCTCTCCACACACTCGCTGAGCGGAATCACGCTTTATGAGCCCGCCGAAATGGTCATCAGCGCGAGGGCGGGAACGCCCTTGCGCGAGATAGAGGCAGCTCTGGCGGGGAAGGCGCAATGCCTGCCCTTCGAGCCCATGGATTCGCGCGCGCTGTACGGTTCATCGGGCGAGGCGACCATTGGCGCGGTCGCCGCCTGCAACATCTCGGGACCACGGCGTGTCGCGGCGGGCGCGGCGCGCGATCACCTCATTGGCGTGCGCCTCGTCAACGGCCGCGGCGAGATCGTCAAGTCCGGCGGACGCGTCATGAAGAACGTCACCGGGCTTGATCTCGTCAAACTCAACGCGGGCGCGCTGGGGACGCTCGGCGTCTTGAGCGAAGTCACCTTCAAGCTGACGCCCGCGCCGCGCGCCTCGGGAACCCTCGTATTCGAGGGGCTCGACGACGCGCGCGCGATTGCCTGTTTGTGCGCGGCGATGGGAACGCCGTTTGAAGTCAGCGGCGCCGCGCACCTGCCGAAGGGCGTTGGCGCCGATGTCGCCCGCACCCTTTTGCGCATCGAGCATTTCCCGGAATCGGTGAATTATCGACTTGGCAAGCTGGCCGACGCGCTAGGCGCATTCGGCAAGTCCGCGCGCCTTGATGTCGCTGCGACCAACGCGATCTGGCGCGGCATCAGGGATGTCGTTCCGCTGGTCGAGCCACGCGCGAACGCAATCTGGAAAATATCCGTCGCGCCAACGCGCGGAGCGGACGTGGTTGCAACCATTGCCAGGAAGATTGACGCGCGCTGGTTTTACGACTGGTCCGGCGGATTGATCTGGCTCGCGGTTCCGCCCGAGGGCGATTGCGGCGCGGCCATTGTTCGCGCCGCCATCGCGTCAACTGGCGGGCACGCGACGCTGGTTCGCGCGCCCGACCATGTTCGCGGAAAAGTCGATGTCTTCCAGCCGCTGGCCGAGCCCCTGATGAAACTGACGCGCGGGATAAAGGCGAGTTTCGATCCCGACGGCGTGCTGAATATCGGACGGATGTACGCGGGGATGTAGGAGTTTCATAGCGCGAGAAAAATGGACGCGAATTGCCCGCGTCCACGAGAGTTCGTCCCGCAATGGCCTCAATCAGTCCCCGAGCGGATCATCGCCATATTTGTTGGGGCCCACCGTGCCCCGCATGAAGAAGTTGACGAGCAGCACGAGCGCGATAATGCCGCCGGCGATCGGAATGAGTTCGCCCAGCAACCACCAGCCCGACCAGCCGCGATCATGCAGACGGCGCACGGTGACCGCGATGCCCGGCACGATCGATCCCAGGATGACAATCAGAGCGACAATCGCGAGCGCCCCGCTGCCAATGTAGCTGCCGATGCCGCCATTTCCGCCCGCGAAAATCGTCGTCAGAATGGTCGCGAATATCCCGAGAACCGCGAAAATCACAAACATGAAAAGCGTGAACCACCAATATTCGGCGCGGCGCGCGCGGCCCTCGAAGTCGGCGTATTTCATCCTGAAACAGATCCGGACGGCATCCATCATCGCCATGCTGGCGGGGGCGGCGAGGGCGCGGGCGGCGGCCTGACCCTCCGCGACGGTCTGGGCGACGCCCGACTGGAACGATGTCGAAACCTGGGTAGCTTCGCTCCGCGCCTGCGACGCGGCCTGACCGGCGGCCGCCTTGCCCCAGGAGAGGGCTTGCGACGACGCTCCGCCGACGGGGGTGACCGCGGGGGCGGCAGGCGACCGCGGCGGGGGCGCGGGCGGCTTCGGCGCGGTCTGGAACAAAGAGGCGAACGCGGCCTGATCGCCGGCGCGGACCCAGGTCTGGCTTCCGACGGGCACAACCTGAGTGTTGGCCGTCACGCGGCCCTCGACGACATATTGGGCGATCTGCGGAACCGTATATGGCCCAAATGTCTCCGGCGCGATGTGAATGTACCACTGCGCGCCAGAACCCTGTTCTCCGTCATTCATCTCGCCGCCCCCAAAATGCCGCGTTTAGCCCGTGACGAATGCGTCCGGTCCGATTATCATTCCATGTCGATGCGCGGCGAAAGCGTTCTTGCTTACTTCACCAGCATTGTCCCAATTTTCGCATTATTGTCATAAGCGCCGCAAGATGCAAACCACCTTCACCCTCGCGCAACTGGCCGATCCGCACACGGCGGAGTCGGAAAAGATCCTGCGAACTTGCGTCCACTGTGGATTCTGCACGGCGACATGTCCGACCTATCTGCTGCTCGGCGACGAACTCGATTCCCCGCGCGGACGAATCTATCTCATCAAGAACATGCTGGAGCATGGCGAGCCGGCGACGCCCGATGTCGTCAAGCACATCGATCGCTGCCTGTCGTGCCTCTCCTGCATGACGACGTGTCCCTCCGGCGTACATTACATGCACCTGGTCGATCACGCGCGCGCTCATATCGAGACAAGCTATAAGCGCGACCTCGCCGATCGCACCCTGCGCAACGTGCTCGCGGCTATCCTGCCCTATCCCAACCGCTTTCGCTGGGCGCTCGCGGGCGCGCTGCTCGCCAAGCCGTTTCGCCCGCTCATCGCCCTGCTGCCCGTAATTGGCAAGCGCCTCGCGGCGATGATCGCGCTCGCGCCAACGCGCTTTCCCTCGGCGCCCGCGCCCGTGGCGGCGCTGGATGTCGCGAGCCCGCGCAAGGGCCGCGTCGCGATTCTCGAGGGCTGCGCGCAGCCGGCGCTGGCGCCTTCGATCAACGCGGCGGCGAAACGCTTGCTCGCGCGCCACGGGGTCGAAGTGATTTCCCCGCAAGGCGAGGGTTGCTGCGGCGCGCTGGTGCATCACATGGGCCGCGATGAGGCCGCGCTCGCGTTCGCGCGAAGAAATGTCGACGCCTGGAGCGCGCGGATCGACCGCGGCCTCGACGCCATTCTCGTCACGACATCGGGCTGCGGCACGACGGTGAAGGACTACGGCTATATGCTTCGCGAGGACAAGGCGTACGCGGAAAAAGCCGCGCGCGTGTCGGCGCTGGCCAAGGACATCACGGAATATCTGTCGGACTTCGAACCGTTGCCCGACGGTCGCAAGACCGGCCAGACCATCGCCTATCATTCGGCCTGCTCCATGCAGCATGGCCAGAAGATCACCGATCTTCCCAAGCGGTTGTTACGCGCGGCGGGTTTCATTGTGCGCGATCCGCCGGAAGGCCATATCTGCTGCGGCTCGGCGGGCGTTTACAACATTCTCCAGCCGGAGATCGCCGGACAATTGCGCGCGCGGAAGGTCGCCAATATCGGGAAAACCAAACCCATGGCCATCGCCGCCGGCAATATCGGCTGCATCACGCAGATCGCGGGCGGCACGGCGACGCCAATCGTCCACACCGTGGAATTGCTCGACTGGGCCGCTGGCGGCCCGTTGCCGGATGCGCTCGCCGGCGGAGCGTTCGCGGGCGTCTGACGCGCATTGGTTTCTTGGCCAGAAAATTTGCCCGGCGGCCTTGCCGGGGACTTGGTTCGGTCACAACCGCCTCCCATATTCACTCGCGCGGGATCCCCCGCGACCTTGGGAGACGACGCATGAGCCCCGAAGAACGCCAGTTGCTTGCCGGACTTTTCGACCGGACCCGCGCGGCGTCAAACGCGCCCCGCGACCGCGACGCCGAGGCCCTGATCGCCGACGCCGTACGCGCGCAACCTTACGCGCCCTATCTGCTCGCTCAGACCGTACTTGTGCAGGAGGAGGCCCTGCGCGCGACGAACACCCATATTCAGGAGCTCGAGGCGCGCATTCGCGACCTTGAATCCCAGTCCGCCCCTGCGGCGTCCTCGTTCCTTGGCGGCATCGGCCAGTCGCTGTTTGGCGCGGCTCCGCGCCCCGCGGCGCCGCAGCCGCAATCGGCGACAGGCCCGTGGGGTCGGACGGCGGCGCAGCAGCCGGCGCCTCAGCCTCAGGGCGGTTCCTGGGGCGGGCAGCCGCAGGCCCAGCCGTGGCAGCAGTCCGCAGTTCCGCAAAGCGGCGGCTTCCTTAAGGGAGCGCTGGGCGCGGCGGCGGGCGTTGCTGGCGGCATGCTGCTGGCCGATTCCATTCGCGGCCTGATGGGCGGACACAACAGCCCGCTCGGCATCGGCTCGGGATTTGGCGGCGGCCTTGGCGGCGAGACTATCAATAATTATTACGGCGGCGGGAGCGGCTCGCTGGCTGACGCCGACCGTACGCAGGACCAGTTGCAGGACGCGCTCGACGGTAGCGACGCCCAGCAGGACCAGTTACAGGACGCCAGCGACTACGGCGACGATTCCGGCGACTATTCCGACGACAGCACCGACGTCTGAGCAAAACGGAAGAAGCCGCCCCGCTGGAGACGGAACGGCTTCCCCCCTGTCCGCTCCGTCGAGCAGCCCCGACCGCGCCGCTGGAGCGCGATCGGGGGATTCCTCAGATCACCTGAACCTTGGTTCCGACCTTCACGCGCTCGTAAAGGTCCATAACATCCTCGTTCATCATGCGGATGCAGCCGGACGAGACGTTCTGGCCGATGGTCCAGGGCTCGTTCGTGCCATGGATCCGGTACATCGAAGAGCCGAGATACATTGCGCGGGCCCCAAGAGGATTGTCCGGACCGCCATCCATGTGTTTCGGCAGATCGGGGCGGCGCAGCAGCATTTCGGGGGGCGGCGTCCAGCCCGGCCATTCAGCCTTGCGGCTGACCGTCTTGACGCCCGCCCATTCAAAGCCCGGGCGACCAACGCCAATGCCATAGCGCAGCGCGCGGCCCGGCTCGGTCACGAGATAGAGATAGCGATTGGGCGTATCGACGACGATCGAGCCAACTGGCTGCTTGCCGTCATAATCCAGTTCCTGCCGATGAAAGCGCGGCTCGATTTCACGATGAACGCCGGCGCGCGGCTCGGCGCCTGGTTCCACATAAGCGCGCTGAACGGGCGCGGCGCGAGGCGTCGACCGGGGTTCCGGCGCCATCATCGCTTCGGGCGCGGGCGCCATGGCAGGCGCCGCGCGATACTGCCGCTGCGCCATGCCGCCAGGGGTCGGGTCCTGCCCGGTCATCAGCAATTCGAGAAAGCCCCCGCCCATTCCGCCGCCGGCAGCCGCGACGCGCGTGGGACGCGGATCGGGCTGTGTCGCGACCGGGATATCCGGGCCGACGCCGGGAATGACGACCGGGCCGCCAGCGAGGGCGAAGGAGGTCGTGAGCAACCCGCCGCCAAGCGCGGCAAGGATCGCGATTACGCTCGTACAACGCATGGTTACGCTCCATCGTCCGCGATCCCGCTCCCAGGATCGGCGAACGTCTTCAACACGAGCTGGATGATAACGCCGAACCAGCTTTGTCGAAGCGCAAACATCTCCAATGGTTAGTTGATTATTAGCGCGGGATTTTCCGGATTTTGTTGTTGAAATGGTAAGGTTAAGAAAGCTATCGCGCGGCTTTGCTTGAGGATTTTCCGGACGCCCCCTATGCGACCGGGGCCGCCGGCGTCCCGGACCGTGCCCGGGCGGCAACGCTGGCGGGAAATCGCCGATCAAATGTCCGGCGCCGCGCTCTTTTCGCCGCCGGTTAGGTCAAAATTCAGTTACCATGCTTAACAATTCGCCGAGTTTTCGCTGTCTGGATCCACCCATGTTCACTCGCCTGCTCCCCTTCGCGACCGCTTTCGCGCTGACGGCCTCGCCTCTCCTTGCGCAAACGCCGGCCATCGATCCACTGTCGCCGACGCCGATGGGCGGCGGATCGCTCGAGTCCGCCCTGCCCACCCCTATTCCCATGCCGGGAGGCGCGCCGCCCGCCGCCGCGCCAGCCAAGCCAAAGCCGAAGCCGGCGGTCGCCATTCGCGAAACGGCGCTGTCGAACAGCCCCGAGCCGAGCTTCACCCCGGACGTGTTCTACGCCACCGCCAAGGCTTCCGAGCGCTACGCCGCGATCGCCGACGCGGGCGGCTGGCCGTCGATTCCAGCCGGCGTCGGGCCGAGCGCGAAGGGCAAGGGCGTCGCGGCGCTGCGCAAGCGCCTCTCGATCGAGGGCGATCTTGATGCGTCAGGCGCGCAGGGCGAGGCCTGGGGTCCCGACCTGACGGCGGCGCTGAAGAAATTCCAGGACCGGATGGGATTGAGGCAGACCGGCGTCATCACGCCCGGCACGCTCAAGGCGCTCAACATCCCGGCCGCGACGCGGTTCAAGCAACTGGCGTCGAGCGCGCAGCGCGTCGCGGGCATCAACTTCCAGTATGACAACCGCTACGTCGTCGTGAACATCCCTTCCGCCACGGTGGAGGCGATCGAGCACGGTAGCGTCGTGCGGCGCTACGTCGCCGTCGTCGGCGATCCCGACCATCAGTCGCCATCGGAATCCACGCGCATTCAGGCCGTCAACCTAAATCCGTACTGGACCCTGCCAACTTCCATCATCAAGAACGAAATCATTCCGAAAATGCGCAAGGACCCGGGCTATCTCAGCCGGGCGAAAATCCGCATTCTCGATAATCATGGCGCCGAGGTCGACCCGCGTCACATCGACTGGCAGGGCGAAAAAGCCATCAACTACACGCTGCGACAGGACGCCGGCGCGGCGAACGCGCTTGGCAACATTCGCATCAACATGCCCAACAAGGACGCGGTCTACATGCACGACACGCCGTCGAAAAAGTATTTCGGCGGGGACTATAGATTCCTCTCGCATGGCTGCGTGCGCGTCGAGGGCGTCTACGACCTGGCGGCCTGGCTGCTCGACAGCACGGGTGGCGCGCCCAACGGCCGCTGGGACAAACCGGCGCTGCTGGCGAAGGTCGCCACCAACGAACACATTGACATCAAGCTCGCCAATCCCGTGCCCGTGATCTGGGTTTACATGACGGGCTGGGCCAACCCGGACGGCGTCGCGCATTTCCGCGATGACATCTACGATGTCGACAAGATCGGCGGACGCGCGCGCTCCGCCTCGCTCTGACGCGCGGCGTCTATCGACCGGGGTTGACGACGATGTTGGTGAAGCCGCCGGGCCGTTGCTTGACGCGGGCCAGCGCCTCGTTGACCCCGTCGAGCGGAAAGGCTTCCGTGTCGAGCTTCGACAGGTCCAGAACGCCGACGCGCGCCATTTCGGCCATCAACTGACCTTCGCCAGTGGTGAACCAGTTGGAGCCCTGAAACCGGATGCGGTTCGTCATGAACTTGATCGGTTCAATCGCGAGCTTTTCGGTCAGCGCGCCGATGTTGACGCAGACGCCGCCTCGCTTGAGGCCGCCGAGCGCGTCGGCGGTATGGCTCGCCTCGGCGCCGCGACCCGAGCAGTCGATCAGCGTGTCGACGCCCAGCCCCTCTGTTTGCTCGCGAAGCCATTCGGCGATGGAGCGTTCGCCGAGAGCCAGCGTCGAGATACGATTTGGCGCCAGCGCCCTGACACGATCAAGCACCGCGCGATTGCGGCCGAGGCCGAGAATGCGCGTGGCGCCCATGCCGAGCGCGAGCAGGGTCGCGCCAACGCCAAGCGTGCCGGTGACGCCATTGATCGCCACCCACGACCCCGCGCCAACGGCGCCCGCGCGCAGCGCCGCGAAGGACGTGCCGAGATAACCGAACCGCGCCGCCTGATCGAAACCAACTTCTTCCGGCAGGCGCACGAGACGGTTGGGCGCCGCGGTCATGTACTCGGAGAAGCCGCCAATGGGATAGGCATCAAGCACCCGCCGCGATTGTGGAAAGAAACCGAAATAGCCCTGAAACCCGGCGGCGGAACACAGCATCGGCTCGTGCGCGCGGCAATAGGAACAGGCTCCGCACGACAGCCATGGATTGACGTAAACCCGATCGCCAATTTTGAAATCAACGACGTCGCCGCCAACGGCGGCGATCGTTCCCGCGGCGTCGAGGCCGACGCTGGCGGGCAGTGGCGGCAGATGGTTCCAGAGCGAGCCGCTGAAGATCGCGTTCATGTTGGGAATGACGCCACAGGAGGCGACGCGAACAAGAATATCGCCGGCCCGCAACTCGGGCCGGTCGATCGTGTCGACGATCAGTCCCTCGCCGGGTGAGTGAAGGCGGGCCGCGCGCATTCGCGTGCTCATTGGTTTCTCCCTGACGCGTGGCGTTCGGCGCTCTCTTGACCCGTGAGCCATTGGTGGCCGAGTATCGCGACGCATGCAGCCGAGTCAAGAAGTCGGCGCGCGCCGGTTGTCAGGAGGAAACGATGTCGAAGCACACGGCGCCGACGATGATCGGCGTGGCTCTTCTCGGGCTGCTCGCGAATACCGGAATTGCCGCGGCGCAGTCTCCTCTCAAGATCGGATTTGTTTCGACATTCAGTGGCCCACAAGGCGTTCTGGGGGAGGAAATTCACAATGGCTTCGATGTCGCGCTGGCGCAACTCGGTGGCAAACTCGGCGGCGCGCCCGTCGATGTGATCATTGGCGATGATCAGGTGAAGCCCGATGTCGCGCGCGCCGTCGTCGACAAGATGATCGACCAGGACAAGGTTGATGTGCTGACCGGGATGCTAAATTCCGCCGTGCTGCTCGCCATGGCGCAACCGGCGTTCAAGGCCGACAAGATCGTCATCAGCACCATCGCCGCGCCCTCCAATCTCGCGGGCAAGCAATGCGACGCGCATTTCTTCGTGGCCTCGCCGCAGAACGACGGCTCCTCGGAGGCCATGGGACAATATCTCCAGGCGAAAGGCGTCAAGCGAGTCTTCCTGATTTCGTCGAACTATCCCGCCGGCCGCGACAAGATGGCGGGCTTCAAACGCTACTTCAAGGGCGACATCGTCGGAGAAATCTATCCCGCCTTCACGCAGATGGATTACGCCGCCGAAATCGCGCAGGCCCGCGCCGCCAACGCGGAAGCCGTCTATGAATTCCTGCCGGGCGGCGTCGGGATCAACTTCATCAAGCAGTTCAACTCCTCTGGTCTCGGCAAGACGGTCAAGCTCTACACCGATTTCGGCGGCATCGACGAGACGATGATCGCGGCGGTCGGCGACGACGCCCTGGGCATGTCGACGGCGTCGTTCTGGACAGCGGGAATGAAGACGCCCCTCAACCAGAAATTCGTCGCCGGCTACATCGAGAAATTCAAGCGGTCCCCCAGCTTCTACGCCGCGGCGGGCTACGACACCGCGCTGCTCATGGATGCCGCCATCAAATCGCTCGGCGGCAAGACGGGCGACAAGGCGGCGCTGCGCAAGGCTCTCGCCAGCGCTCGCTTCGAGGCGGTGCGCGGGCAGTTTCGCTTCGGTCCTAACCAGATCCCGCTGTCGGATTTCTATCTGACGACGGTGACGATGGGGGCGGATGGAAAACTCGGCCTCGCGCTTGGGGACAAGATCATGTCCGATCACCAGGACGTCTATGCGCCCGATTGCAAATACGACGTGAACTGAGCGAGCGGTGACGACGCGTCCGCTTCGCAATCGCGTCGATCCCTTCGGCGCGCTCCACGCGGTCACTGCGCGCGGAACACTGATGGGCAACCGCGGCGGGCGTTTTCACGCCGACGATCAGACAATCGGCGCGCGGCGCCATGTCTCTCGGCGCTGGATCGCCTGTGTCTGTGAATTCCGCGGACGCCATCGCCATGTCTGGGGCGCCGGCTACACCGAACTGTTCTTTCTCGACGAGATCACGGCGCTCGCGGCGGGGCACCGCCCGTGTTTCGAATGCCGGCGCGCGGAGGCAACGCGCTTCGCCGCGGTTCTCGGCGGAAGGACGCCGATGAACGCCGACGCCATGGATGACATTCTTGATCGGGAGCGTCGCGTCGGACGCGACAAGCGGCTGCATTCCTGTTTAATCGACACGCTGCCTGACGGCGCGATGATCGCACGCGCGGGCGACGCCTTCGCGCTGCGTGGGGATACTCTGCTGCCGTGGCGCTTCGCGGGATATGGCGCGCCGCTACCGCGCCCGCGTGGCGTTCGCGTCGGCGCGCTGACGCCGCCCTCCATCTGTCGCGCGCTGACGGCGGGTTACAAGCCGCAATGGTTTGGCACGGGCGCGTAACGCGTTCAGATGGCGGGAATTGGCTTCGTCAAATCAAGCCGCACCTGCTTGACGCCGGGATCGTCCGGTTCGTCGGCGATGTGGAACCCGAGTTTCGCGCACATGCCGAGCATCGTCGTGTTGTCGGCGAGCACCTGTCCCTCGACGCGGCGCAGGCCCTTGGCGCGGGCGTAGTCGATCATGATCTGCATGAGCGTCCAGCCGAGGCCCCTGCCCTTTTGGTCCGAGCGCATGAGGATGGCGTATTCGCCATTCTCGAAATTCGCGTCGATCATCAAGCGCACGCCGCCCAGCATCTCGCCGGAAGGTTGTTCGATGGCGCAGACGGCGAAGGCGCGGGCGTAGTCGATCTGCGTGAGGCGCGCGATGAATGTGTGCGAGAAATCGCGGATCGGCGCGAAAAATCGCAGGCGCAAGTCCTCTGGCGTGACGCGCTGGAAGAATTGGCGATACATCTCCTCGTCTTCCGGTCGCACGGGGCGACAGAGCACGCGCGTGCCATCCTTGCGGGTGATCATGCGCTCCCAGTCCTTGGGATAGGGCGCCACGGCGAAGCGCGGATTGACCGTCGCGCGGCGACCCCCGACGGGCGCCAGGAGAACCCGCGCATCGACGGCGATGACGCCCGTCTCGTCGGCGATCAGCGGATTGATGTCGAGTTCGCGAATCTCGGGAATGTCCGTCGATAGCTGCGACAGCTTGACGAGCGTTAGCGCCACCGCGTCGATATCCGCCGCCGGCACGTCGCGATATTTTTCGAGTTGTCGCGACGCGCGGGTGCGCGAGATGAGGTCATGCGCGAGGCCGAGATCGAGCGGCGGCAGCGCCAGCGCGCGATCGTTGATGGCCTCCACCGCCTTGCCGCCGCGGCCGAACATGATGACCGGACCGAAGGTTGGGTCCTCGGCGATGCCGGCGATCAATTCGCGGCCATTCGGCCGGCGCACCATGGGCTGCAGCAATACGCCATCGATACTCGCGGTTGGCGCCATGCGCCGC
>CAISJZ010000193.1 GCA_903885755.1 uncultured Hyphomicrobiales bacterium
GGGGAGTTGGGGGAGAGTTCTAGCGATAACGTTCAATTCCGGGACGACAATGGCGCCTTTGCGCGGCGTCGTGCGCCAAGTCCCAGAAAAACAAAGATCGCGCGATTCAGCCGGATGAGATCGTCGTCTGCGAGCCTTCCGACGCGAATTCCGATTTTTCCGCGCGGTACGGTTGTGATCTTGTCCGCCATCAGTCGGGATTGGCGTAGAAGTCCATTTCCCTCGTCCGGCTCGACGGTGACGCGCAAATGCGGTGCGTCAACCGCATTTGTTGTGAATGCGCAAACCGTGATCGATGCTGTGTCGGAAAAGCGATCATCCTGAATAATGACTACCGGGCGTGGCTTTCCGGCATAATCGGGACCACCGGACATAGTCCATATTTCGCCCCGCTTCATGTCGCGGAATCGCCATCGGCCAGGTCGCTGGCGATCGAATCGACGAATGCCTGATCGTCCGTTTCACCTTCGCTGGTCGCGATTTGCCTCGACTGGCGCTTGGCCTCTGCCCTGAAACGGGGCGAATCCACATCTGGTGTCCAAATCTGCACGGGCCGCAAGCCTTGTCGGCGCAGCCGTTCGCGATAGGTCTGGACCTTTGTTCGGTTAGATGCGCGCCTCGCGGAACTCGTCATGGCATTGACTCCCCGGTAACATGTAACCATAGCATGAAAGATATGCGCGTTCCAGCAGTGCCCGAATTGACTTTCACTCCCCCCATTTGCCTCGACTCCCGCCCGTCGCTATACCGGCCTTCCCATCCGCTTACGCCGGCTCGTTTCGGCGACTGAGCACAGGAGTTTCGCATGATCTCGGTGACATTTCCCGACGGCGCGTCGCGTCAGTTCGAACCCGGCATTTCCGGCCTTGATATCGCGAAGGGAATTTCCCCCTCGCTCGCCAAGCGCACCGTCGCCATGGCCATCGACGGCGCGCTCGCCGATCTCGCCGACCCCATCACGCGCGATTCCAAAATCGAATTCGTGCCGCGCGAGGACCCGCGCGCGCTCGAACTCATTCGCCACGACTGCGCCCACGTTCTCGCCGAAGCGGTGCAGGCGCTCTATCCCGGCACGCAGGTCACCATCGGCCCGGTGATCGAGAACGGGTTTTACTACGACTTCGTCCGCGCCGAGCCCTTCACGCCCGAGGATTTTTCCGCGATCGAGAAGAAGATGCGCGAGATCATCGCGCGCGATAAACCATTCACAAAAGAGGTGTGGACGCGCGAACAAGCCATCGCGTTCTTCGAGAAGAACGGCGAGGCCTTCAAGGTCGAACTTGTCGGCATGATCCCCGCCGATCAGGACCTCAAGATTTACAAGCAGGGCGACTGGCTCGATCTCTGCCGCGGCCCGCACATGACGTCGACGGGCAAGATCGGCGAGGCCTTCAAGATCATGAAGGTGGCGGGCGCCTATTGGCGCGGCGATTCCACAAAACCCATGCTGCAGCGGATTTACGCGACCGCCTTCGCCAAGCAGGAAGACCTCGACGCCTACATCACCCAGCTTGAGGAGGCCGAGCGCCGCGACCATCGCCGCCTTGGCCGCGAGATGGACC
>CAISJZ010000194.1 GCA_903885755.1 uncultured Hyphomicrobiales bacterium
CCCGCCTGGCGCATCAGCCAGACCGGCGGCCGCTCGACCCTCTCGCCGGACAGGACGCGCAGAAGTTTTTTCTTCGTCGCGGCTTTCATTTGCGTCGTCAAATCCCGCTCCCAAGACCAAAGGCGCCCGTGCGGGCGGCGCCCACGCGAAAATCGCCGCGACCATACGGGAACGCGCCACGTCAAGGCAATGGACAGAAGATATGCGGTCGTCGCGGGGCATCCGGAGCCGCCCGGAAAGGCTCCGGACGGCCAACGCGCGAAGCGCATTTGTCACGATGCCAATAACTCTACTTCAGGAGAGCCGCGAACAGGATCGAACCAAGAACGATGTAATAAACGCAAGCGATCGCTATGCGCCAACGAACCTCCTTGTCGGTCAGTATATGAAATGTCTCGCCGTGGAGGGACTCGTGGACAATGAAAGCGCCGTGCCCTTTGTTCGACCTGTCGTGAACGGTTCCCGCTTTTAGATCCATGAAAGATGGGACGATCGCGCGCGATATTCGCCGCGAAAAACGGGCGGCTTGCCGAGCAAGTCTCAAAGCCGGCAAGCCTATTCTATTGCGACAATAGGCGCCCAGCGCGCTCTTGAGGAGACGCCTCCCACCATGGAGGAGCGCCAGCGCCAGTCGCGCACGAGCCGTTTGAAACCACGTTGGCAAGGACAAGACGGTCCCTCGGTGGTTTGCGCGGCCCAGGTCTCCAATCGAAGCCAGCGTCGACAAACCCATGCGGTCAGGCGGGCGAATGGTTCTTGCCATTTCCTTGCTCCAGAAATTTGGGATGTTCGCGGATGAATTCGAGCGTGGCGTTTCGATCACCGGATTCGGAATCCGCAAAGCGCACGGCTGCTTCCTTGCTGACGAAGACGCCGCCGTACAATCCATGTGTCTCCATCACAATCCACCGGTTCGCGGCGCCTCTCGCGATAACGAATCGGATGGGATCGCCAGCGGCGTCGGACGCGCACGATTTGGCTTGAGAGTGTCGCTGGGGAGGCTCCTTCGAGACGATCATTGAAGGGCAACCGAATTTGCAAGCGCGATGAAGGCCAAGATGACGCCGAACGCCAAGCCAAGAATGAGTCCCGCCAATTCAGGATGCCGGGTCTGGCCGTGCGATCGATGACGTTTGTGCGTTGCGATTAATGACATGATGCTCTCCCTCGGTTGGTGACCGAGCGGCGGCAGCTTCATCCAATCGTGAATAAAAATTCCATACGCTTTTCGTGATCTCGATATAAATTCGAGAGACGAATACTCATAATAATTGCGCTGGATCATGGACAACGCCAATGATCATTCGCCTTCTGAGCCAACATGAATTTTATGTAATTTTTATACCGGTCGCGGAATTCGGCATGGAATGTTTATGCGCGTTTCGATCAATTGGCGCCGACGAAGGACGCCTCCATCAGGGAGATAGGACAATGCTCGACGTCATATTCGTGGGACTGACGATAATTCTGTTCGCCGCCATGGCGGCCTACGCCGTCGCTTGCGACAGGCTGTGAGGAGGCGGTCATGATTGAACCAATCGTGGGACTGGCCGTGGCGGTCTGCCTCGGCTTCTACCTTCTCTACGCGCTTCTTCGCCCCGAGAAATTCTGAAAATCCAACTCAAAGGTGGCGCCATGACGTTCGTCGGCTGGCTACAGATCGTTATTGTTCTTGCTCTCGTGGTCGCGGCCGCGATCCCCATGTCGAGCTTCATCAAGCATGTGCTGGAGGGCGAGAGGACCTTTCTCACGCCCGCGCTCGGACCAGTGGAGCGGGGATTCTACCGGCTCGCGGGGGTCGACCCGAAGCGTGAACAGGGTTGGGTCGCCTACACCATGGCGATGCTCGCCTTCAGCGTGGTCGGCTTCGTGACGCTCTTTGCCGTTCAGCGCCTGCAGAATTATCTGCCGCTCAACCCGCAGGGGTTCGACCCCGTGGCGCCGGATCTCGCCTTCAACACATCGGTCAGTTTCATCACCAACACCAACTGGCAGAACTACGGCGGCGAGACGACGATGAGTCATCTCGTGCAGATGCTCGGCCTGACCGTCCATAACTTCGTGTCGGCGGCGACGGGTCTGGCCATGGCGTGGGCGCTGGTGCGCGCCTTCGCCCGATCCGAGGCGAAAACCATCGGTAATTTCTGGGTCGATCTGACACGCTGCGTTCTCTATGTGCTGCTGCCGATGTCGATCATCGGCTCGCTCGTTCTCGTCGCGTGCGGCGTACCGCAAACACTTGTTGGATCGATCGACGCGACAACGCTGGAAGGCGCCAAACAGACAATCTCGCTTGGCCCGGTCGCGAGCCAGGAGTTCATCAAGGAACTGGGGACCAATGGCGGCGGCTTTTTCAACGCCAATTCCGCGCACCCCTTCGAGAACCCGAATGTCTGGTCGGACATGATCGAAAACTGGGCGCTTCTCGTCATTCCCGTCGCCAGCGTCCTGGCCTTTGGCCGGGCTATCGGCGACCAGCGGCAGGGTCGCGCCATTCTCGTTACGATGGGCATTCTGCTGGTGGTTGGCGTCCTCGTGGTCTATTGGTCCGAGGCCTCGGGAAATCCGATGCTGACCGCGCTGGGCGTCGATCCCTCGCAAGGCAATCTCGAGGGCAAGGAATTGCGCTTCGGCAATGCGCTTGGCGCCCTGTTCGCCACTGGGACAACCGGCACGAGCACGGGCGCCGTGACCGCAATGCATGATTCCTTCATGCCGCTCAGCGGACTGATCCCCATGTTCAACATGCTCGCCGGCTGCATCTGGCCGGGCGGCGTCGGCGCCGGCCTGTACGGATTTCTCGTCGTCGCGATTGTCGCGGTCTTTGTCGCGGGCCTGATGGTCGGGCGGACCCCGGAATATCTTGGCAAGAAAATCGAGACGCGGGAAATGAAGCTCGCCATGCTCGCGGTGCTGATCTATCCGCTTGTCGTTCTCGGCTTTTCCGCGGCGTCGGTCTTGCTGCAAGCCAGTCTCGATCCCGATGGAAACTGGCTGACCAACGCCGGCCCGCACGGCCTGTCGGAAATCATCTACGCCTTCGCCTCGCAGAACGCGAACAATGGCTCGGCCTTCGCGGGTTTGAGCGGCAATAACCTCTGGTTCAACACCACGGGCGGGCTCGCGATGTTTTTCGGTCGCTTCGCCTATGTGATCCCGGTGCTGGCGTTGGCGGGTTCGCTCGCGGCGAAAAAGAAGATCCCGGCTTCGGCCGGCACCTTTCCGACGCACGGCGCGCTGTTTGTCGGCCTGTTGATCGGCGTGATCATCATTCTCTATCTGCTGCAGTATTTCCCCGCGCTCGCGCTGGGGCCCGTGGTCGAGCATTTCCTGATGCTTGGCGGCAAGACCTTCTGACGGAGTCATCGCACATGTCCTCGAAAACCGCCCCCGGTCTCTTCGACGCCGGCATCTTGCGCCGGGCCTCGTTCGACGCCTTCGCCAAGCTCAACCCTCGCACGCTGATGCGAAACCCCGTCATCTTCGTGACGGAGGTTGTATCCGCCGTCGTCGCGGTCTTCTTCGTTCGCGACGTGCTGGCGCATAACGGCAACGCGCTGTTCAGCGGACAGATCGCGGCCTGGCTGTGGTTCACGGTCCTGTTCGCCAACTTCGCCGAGGCGGTCGCCGAAGGCCGCGGCAAGGCGCAGGCGGATTCGCTGCGGCGGATGCGCTCGGACACCACGGCCAAACGTCTCAAGGACCCGCGCAACGGCGGGAACGCCTTCGATTCCGTCAACGCGCTCGACCTTCGTGTTGGCGATGTCGTGCTCGTCGAGGCCGGCGACGTCATTCCCTCGGACGGAGACGTGACCGAGGGAATCGCATCGGTCAATGAATCGGCCATCACCGGCGAATCCGCCCCAGTTATTCGCGAATCCGGCGGCGACCGCTGCGCCGTGACGGGCGGCACGACAGTTCTGTCCGACTGGATCAAGGTGCGTATCACCGCGGCGCCGGGCTCGACCTTCCTCGACCGCATGATCGCACTGGTGGAAGGCGCCGAACGCCAGCGCACGCCCAACGAACTTGCCCTGTCGATCCTTCTGTCGGGCCTGACGATCATCTTCCTGATCGTTTGCGTCACCCTCTGGCCGCTCGCGTCCTATTCCGGCGCCATCCTGCCGGTGACCGTGCTGATCGCCCTGCTCGTCTGCCTGATTCCCACGACCATCGGCGGCCTGCTCTCGGCGATTGGCATCGCCGGCATGGATCGCCTGATCCGCTTCAACGTGGTGGCGACCTCCGGTCGCGCCGTGGAAGCGGCTGGCGACGTGGATACGTTGCTGCTCGACAAGACGGGCACGATCACCTTCGGCAATCGGATGGCCTCGGAATTCGTTCCGACATCCGGCGTTTCCGAGCGCGTGTTGGCCGAAGCCGTCCTGCGGTCGAGTCTCGCCGATGAAACGCCGGAGGGTCGGTCGATCATCGCGCTCGCCAAAAGCCGATACGGCCTGACCGAACCCGATATCGCCAACGAACAGGCGCGCATCGTGCCGTTTTCCGCGCAGACCCGGATGTC
>CAISJZ010000195.1 GCA_903885755.1 uncultured Hyphomicrobiales bacterium
CCTGGAAGGCGAAGTCGACGGCATGGTCCACCTCTCCGATCTCGACTGGAAAAAGCCGGGCGAGCAGGCGATCGAGGACTACAAGAAGGGCGACATGGTCAAGGCCCAGGTTCTCGACGTCGATGTCGAGAAGGAGCGCATTTCGCTGGGCGTCAAGCAGATCAACGGCGCCGACCCCTTCAACCAGAAGGCCGAGGGCGAAGGCGATATCCGCAAGGGTTCCGTCGTCACCTGCGAGGTTCTCGAGGTCAAGGAAGGCGGTCTCGAGGTCAAGATCGTCGGCACCGAGCTGACGGCGTTCATCAAGCGCAACGAACTGGCCCGCGATCGTGGCGACCAGCGTTCCGAGCGTTTCGCCGTCGGCGAGAAGGTCGACGCCCGCGTTACCCTGTTCGACCGCAAGGCGCGCAAGGTTTCGGTCTCCATCAAGGCGCTGGAAGTCGCCGAGGAGAAGGAAGCCATCGCGCAGTACGGTTCGGCGGACTCCGGCGCATCGCTCGGCGACATTCTCGGCGCGGCCCTGAAGGCCCGCGACGCCACGCCGAAGGCCAAGACGGCCGACGACGAGGAATAGTCCCCGGCGTCCTCCAGCATCCGGAAAGGCCCGCCCTCGTGGCGGGCCTTTTCATTTTCCGGAATGGATTTCCGCCGGGCTCGCGATCGGGTAAGGATCGCGAACCCTCCGTCCGGAGCCGAGACCCGCATGACCAATCAGTCCGACTTCACGACCGACTATCTCGTCGATCGCCGACGCCTGCGGCGCAAGGTCGCGTTCTGGCGCGTTTCGGCGGCGCTCGCGGCCATCGCCATCGTCCTGCTGGCGGGATGGCGCTATCTCGGCAGTGGCCAGCAGGGGGGCCTGACGCCGCATATCGCGCGCATATCCATCGAGGGGGTGATCACCGGCGATCGGGCGACGCTCAAACTGCTCGACGATGTCGCGACCTCTCACGCGAGCGCCGTGATCCTGTCGATCGAAAGTCCCGGCGGCACCACAACCGGCGCGGAGCGCATCTACGAAAGCATCCGGCGTCTGGAGGCGAAAAAACCCGTCGTCGCCGTTGTCGGCACGATGGCCGCCTCGGGGGCCTATATCGCCGCCCTCGGTTCGGACCGCATCGTCGCTCGGGGCAATTCGCTTGTTGGCTCAATCGGCGTGCTGTTCGAGTTTCCCAACGTGTCGAAACTGCTGGATACGGTTGGAGTGCAGATGGAATCGGTCAAATCCTCGCCTCTCAAGGCGGCGCCCAACGGCATGGAGCCGACGAGTCCCGAAGCCCGCGCGGCGCTGGCCGCGCTGGTCGCCGATTCCTTCGACTGGTTCAAGGGGCTGGTGCGCGAGCGACGCGGGATGAGCGACGCGGAACTCGCCGTTGTCGCCGATGGCCGGGTGTTCAGCGGACGACAGGCGATCCCGCTGAAGCTGATCGACGCCATTGGCGGCGAACGCGAGGCGATCGCCTGGCTCGAGGAAAACAAGGGCATCCAGAAAGGCCTGTCGGTCAGGGACTGGCGGCGTGGACGGGGCCTTGAGCGGCTGGGAATTCTCGGGTTCGCGGCGGCGACCGCCGAGACCCTGGGGCTGCCCGGCGCCTCGACCTTTCTGACAAAGCTCGAAAATATCGAGCAAATTCGCGCGCTTGACGGTCTGCTGGCGGTTTGGCAAGGTCCCTCCGTGAATTGAATTCGATTAAACGCTTTCACGAGGTTTCCTCGACAAGGGCCGGGGCATTTTTAAATGATCAAATCAGAACTGATTCAGAAGATCGCGGACAGAAATCCACACCTCTATCTGCGCGATGTCGAAAAGATCGTGAACGCCATTCTTGATGAGGTCACGGCCGCGCTCACGCGCGGCGACCGCGTGGAACTACGCGGTTTTGGCGCGTTTTCCGTCAAGCACCGCAACGCGCGGCAAGGGCGAAATCCGCGCACGGGCGCGAAAGTATCCGTTGACGAGAAAGCCGTTCCGTTCTTCAAGACCGGCAAGGAAATGCGCGAGCGCCTCAACGACGGCGGTTGAACGCGGGCTCCGGTCCGCCCCATCCAGTCAATCGAATCGGGCGTGGAGATCCGTGATGAAGACCTTTCTGAAATGGCTGATCATCACGCCCATCGCGCTGGCGATCATCGCCTTCGCGATCATGAACCGCCAGAACGTGCCGGTGGTGCTCGACCCCTTTGGCTCGGATATTCCGGGTCTGAGTTTTCAGGCGCCGCTGTTCTTCGTCATGTTTCTGTGCGGAGCGCTCGGCGTGCTCGCGGGCAGCTTTGTCACCTGGATTGGTCAGGGAAAGCATCGCCGCGACGCGCGCGACGCCAGGGCGGAGGCCACGCGGCTGCGCGCCATGGCGCCGCCCTCGAACGTCCTCGCCCTGCCGCCGTCCGGATCGAGCAAGGCCGCGTAAGGCGACCATGTCCCTGATCATCAAGATTTGCGGCCTGTCGACGCCAGACGCCGTCGACGCGGCGCTCATTGCCGGCGCCGATATGCTCGGCTTCGTGTTCTTTCCACCAAGTCCGCGGCATATCGGGCTTGATCGCGCGCGCGATCTTGGCGCGCGGGTCGGCGCGCGCGCGCAAAAAGTGGCGCTGACGGTGGACGCCGACGACGCCACGCTTGACGGAATCATCGCGTCGCTCGCGCCCGACTTGCTGCAACTGCACGGATCGGAGACGCCGGAGCGCGTCGCGGAGCTGCGCCAGCGTTACGGACTTCCTGTCATGAAGGCCATCGGCGTGTCGACCGCCGCCGACCTCGCCGGCATGGATCGCTATGTTGGCGCGGCGGACCGCTTGCTGCTCGACGCCAAGCCGCCCAGGGACGCGACCCGGCCCGGCGGCAACGCAAGGGCCTTCGACTGGAGCCTGCTGGCGGGCGCGCAAATTCCCCTGCCGTGGATGCTGTCGGGCGGGCTTGACCCAGCCAATGTCGCCGAGGCCATCCGCCTGACGGGCGCGCCAGGCGTCGATGTGTCGTCGGGCGTTGAATCCGCGCCGGGCGTCAAGGACACGGCCCTGATCCGCGCCTTTGTCGCCAACGCCCGCGCCAGTGAAGCCTGATTTGTCCGGTGGTCGCGCGGTCGGACGGAAAACCGGCGTCCACTTTTCCTGACCGCGCTCCATAAAACTTGGAACGCGCGGCAAGACAGCCTAAAAGGGCGCGTCTTCTGGAGCGCGCGCGTTGAACAAGCCTCTTCCTAATTCCTTCCGGTCCGGCCCCGACGCGACCGGTCATTTCGGCATTTTCGGCGGGCGTTTTGTCGCCGAAACCCTGATGCCGCTGATCCTGAGGCTTGAGAAGGCCTATGGCGAGGCCAAGGCCGATCCGGCTTTTCACGCGGAACTGGCGCATCTGGCCACCCATTACGTCGGCCGGCCAAGCCCGCTCTATTTCGCCGAGCGCATGACCGACCATCTCGGCGGCGCGAAAATCTACTTCAAGCGTGACGAGCTCAATCACACGGGCGCGCACAAGATCAATAACGTGCTGGGCCAGATTCTGCTCGCCCGCCGCATGGGCAAGAAGCGCATCATCGCCGAGACCGGCGCCGGTCAGCATGGCGTCGCGACCGCGACCGCCTGCGCCAAATACGGTCTCGAATGCATCGTCTACATGGGCGCGGTGGATGTCGAACGGCAGAAGCCCAATGTCTTCCGCATGAAAATGCTGGGCGCGACGGTGGTGCCCGTGCAGTCGGGCGCGCGCACTCTCAAGGACGCCATGAACGAGGCGCTGCGCGACTGGGTGACTAACGTCGACAACACGTTCTATTGCATCGGCACCGCGGCGGGACCGCACCCCTACCCCGCCATGGTGCGCGATTTCCAGTGTGTCATCGGCAACGAGACGCGCGAGCAAATGCAGGCCGCCGAGGGCCGGCTACCGGACTCGCTCGTCGCCTGTATCGGCGGCGGCTCCAACGCCATCGGCCTGTTCCACCCCTTCCTCGACGATTCCTCCGTCGAAATCTTCGGCGTCGAGGCGGCCGGCCATGGCCTCGATGTGCCCGATGGCCACGCGGCCTCGCTGGCGGGCGGGCGGCCCGGCGTATTGCATGGCAACCGCACCTATCTGCTCATGGACGCGGACGGGCAGATCAACGAAGGCCATTCCATCTCCGCCGGCCTAGATTATCCCGGCATCGGGCCCGAACACGCATGGCTGAAGGAAACCGGCCGAGTCACGTATCTCTCGGCGACCGACACGGAAGCGCTCGACGCCTTCCAGCTCTGCTGCAAGCTCGAGGGCATCATCCCCGCGCTGGAGCCCGCGCATGCGCTGGCGGCCGTGATCAAGCTGGCTCCAGCCAAGCCGAAGGATCACCTGATGGTGATGAATCTGTGCGGCCGCGGCGATAAGGACATTTTTAATGTCGCGGAGCATTTGGGCGGGATGTGAGGGGCGGACCGTTTATTTCGTGACTTTTCCGCCCCCATGATATACATTTTAAAATGTATATTGTGGGGGTTGTGATGCAGGTCGCGAAATGGGGCAATAGCCTGGCCGTCCGGTTGCCCAAGAAACTCGTCGATGACATGAGCTTGCACGCGGGCGATACCGTTGAGATTGTTCAGACTGGCAAAGGCCGCCTCGAAATCGGCAAAGCCGATCAACGGGCAGCCTTTCTCGATCGCATGAAGAAGTACGATTGGGCCGTTCCGCCCGGTTATAAATTCGATCGGGACGAGGCCAATGAAAGGTGACGGTATTCTTCGATACAAATATTCTCATTTATGCTTACACCTCGGACCCAAAGCGTGATCGTGCACGGGACGCGCTCGCCGATGGCGGGGTGATCAGTGCCCAAGTGTTGAACGAGTTCACCAGCGTCCTGCGAAGAAAATACGCCAAAACTTGGCAAGAAATCGAAATCGCAATCGGCGACGCGCGCGATCGGTTTGAAGAGATTGTCCCCCTCACCGTGAAAACCCACTCGAGTGCTCTTTCGCTGGCCCGCGATCACGGATTCAGCTTTTACGACGCGCTGATCGTCGCCGCCGCGATCGAAGCCAAATGCGAAGTCCTCTTCAGTGAAGACATGCAGCATGGTCGCGTCATCGGTGGCCTGACCATCGTCAACCCCTTCCGCTAAACCGGAATCACCAGCAGCGTATCAACGCTGCGGGAATCAATGATCGCCAGCCTTTCCCTGAATTTCAGCGCGCCGTCGACCTCGACGATGTGATCGAAATAGCGACCGCTGGCGAACAGAACGCTGTCGCCATTGGCCATGGTGCGGATCACCTGAAAATTGCCGCGCGCGCGCCAGCCCGCGCCTTCGCGCCCCACGATCCTCAGGGCGCCGATCATGTGGCAATAGACATGCGGCTCGTAGATGTTGGCGGTGCGCAGCGCCGTCACGCGGTCGGCGATCATGTTGGCGTTGTCGCAATAGATCAGCGACAGCGGCAGGCCGAGATCGTGGTTCTCCCGCGTCTGCACGCGGTAGAGTCCGTCGGTCGTGAACAGACCCGCAAGTTCCTCAAGTCGATCATCGTCGATCGTGTGCGCGTAGTCCGCGCACAGGTCCTCAAGGCGCGCGCGCAATATCAGATCGGTATCGAAGGTCTCGCTCACGCTCACAGCCCCATGCATTCGCGCCAGCCCTTCCAGAAGCCGCGTACGGCCGATTCCGTCACGCGCGAGCCCTGGCTCGCCTCGACGCCACGCCCGCCCATGGGCATGATCGTGCGCGCCTCGCCGTCGGCCCTCGCCGCGCGCTGTACCCAGCCGCCGACGCAGCCATCCTCCATCGAGATCAGCCCGGCGGGGCCGACGAGATTATTGACCTTGAGGCGCAGTTCCGCGAGGTCTGGATCGTCCCCCTCGAAGCCCAGCACGGTCCAGATCAACTCGCTGCGATCAACGCCGCGCGGAATCAACTGGCGCACGGCGAGCGCGTTGAGAATCTGCTGCACCACCAGCGTCGGGAACACCGTCTGGATGGAATTGGTGACGAGATCGCCGAGCTCCAGCGTGTGCTGCATCATCGCGCTGTCGCGCAACTTGTAGGACGCCTGCATCGAACGCACCTTTTCCTTGCCGATGTGCTCGTCGGCGAGGGCCTCGCGCTGGGTGTAGCTCAGATGGTGCCAGCCGCTGTCGCTGAGCTTGATGCCGCCGCCCATGGTGGGGCGCACCACGCCGAACGTGTTGTGGAACATGTGCAACAGGCTGGCGTGGTAGGAATCCTTGTTGTTCTCGGCGTAGAGCTTCCAGTTGTTGGGCAGAATCTGGCTATGATAGCCTAGAACCTTCAGCGGCTTGATCAACACGCGATCAATCGAGGCGATGAGTTCGGCGCCAATGTAATCGCCGAAGGGCGGCGTCGCGTCGCTGAACGTGCCGAAAATCAGGCCGCGATAGATTTCCACGCGCAGCCTTTGAAGACCGTGCTCCTTCTGGTCGAAATCCTCGCGCAGGCCGCCCTTGCCGCCGACGCCGCGCTTGAAGGCGACGCCGGTAAGATTGCCGGCGAGGTCATAGACCCAGTTATGATAGACGCAGGTCAATTCGCGCACATTGCCGCGCGGCTTGAAGCAGACCAGCGAGCCCTTGTGGGCGCAGCGATTAACCATGGCGTTGATGGCGCCGGCGGCGTCGCGCACGACGATGACGGGCGTGTCGCCGACAAAGGTGGTCTTGAAATCGCCGGGGTTGGGAAGCTCGGCCTCGAGGCCTATGAAATTCCAGGTGGGGCCGCGAAAGATGCGCTCCTGCTCTCGGGCGTAAATGTCGGCGTCCGTATAGACGCGATAGGGCACGCTGGAGAGGTCGGCGTCCGGCCATGCGAAGGGCGCGTCCCGCGCCACCGTCTGATCGTCCATGTCGCTCTCCCTGTGTCGTCCTGGCAAAGGACTTCTAGCGCAATGACGTTTTTGGGCAACCGCGAAGCGATCATCCACGTTTCCTTCCGGGCCGCGCCTGTGCTAACCCTCCGCCCGCCATGACCACGCGCCTCGACACCCGTTTCGCCCAATGCCACGCCGAGGGCCGCGCCGCCCTCGTCACCTTCGTGATGTGCGGCGACCCCGATCTGGCGACTTCCCTCGACCTGCTGCGGGCCCTGCCGAAGGCGGGCGCGGACGTGATCGAGGTGGGGATGCCCTTCACCGACCCCATGGCCGATGGGCCTTCCATTCAGGCCGCCGGCCTGCGGGCGCTCAAGGCGGGGACAGCGCTCATCAAGACGATCGCCCTCGTCAAGCAATTCCGCGAGACCGACGCGGCGACCCCGATCGTCCTGATGGGCTATTACAACCCGATCTACGTTCATGGCGTCGAACCCTTCCTCGCCGAGGCGAAGGCGGCTGGCGTCGACGGGCTCATTGTCGTCGATCTGCCGCCGGAGGAAGACGCGGAACTCTGCGTGCCCGCGATGAAGGCCGGCCTTAATTTCATTCGGCTGGCGACCCCGACGACCGACGATGAGCGCCTGCCCAGGGTGCTGACCAACACCTCGGGCTTTGTCTATTACGTCTCTTTGACCGGCGTGACCGGCGCGGCGATCCCCGACTATTCCAAGGTCGGCGCCGCCGTTGAGCGCATCAAGCGCCACACGCCGCTGCCGGTCGCCGTCGGCTTTGGCGTGAAGAGCGCCGCCTCGGCCGCCGCCATCGCCGCCCACGCGGATGGCGTGGTGGTCGGCACCGCGCTCATCGACGCGCTCAAATCTTCGCTCGACGCCAACAATCGCGCCACGCCGGGAACGGTCGAAGCCGTCGCCTCGCTGGTGCGGGACCTCGCCCAGGGCGTGCGCTCGGCGCGCAAGGAGTAATCCCATGAACTGGATGTCGAACGTCGTTCCGCCGAAAATCCGTTCGTTCCTGAAGCGCGAGACGCCGGAAAATCTCTGGGTCAAATGCCCCGACAGCGGCGAACTCGTGTTCCACAAGGATCTCGAGGCCAATCTCTATGTGGTGCCGAATTCCGGCTACCACATGCGGATGCCCGTCAAGGCGCGGCTGGAAAGCCTGTTCGACGAGGGCAAGTACATCGAATTTCCGACGCCGGACGTCCCCGCCGATCCGCTCAAGTTCCGCGACGTGAAGCGCTATACGGATCGCCTCAAGGATTTCCGCGCCAAGACGGGCTCGCAGGACGCGGTCAAGATCGCCATCGGCGGTCTTGAAGGCCTCGAAGTCGTCGTCGGCATTCAGGATTTCGACTTCATCGCGGGATCGCTGGGCATGGCGAGCGGCGAGGCCATCGTCGCGGGCATGATGGAGGCGGTCAATCGCAAGTCGCCCTTCATCATGTTCACCGCCTCCGGCGGCGCCCGCATGCAGGAGGGCATGTTCTCGCTCATGCAGATGCCGCGCACGACCGTGGCGGTGCAGCGGCTGAAGGCGGCGGGACTGCCCTATATCGTCGTCATGACCAATCCGACGACGGGCGGCGTCACCGCCTCCTTCGCCATGCTGGGCGACATCCATATCGCCGAACCCGGCGCGCTGATCGGTTTTGCGGGCGCGCGGGTCATCGAACAGACCATTCGCGAGCGCCTGCCCGAGGGGTTCCAGCGCGCCGAATATCTCATGGCGCACGGCATGGTCGATTGCGTCGTGCATCGCAAGGACATGCGCGAGACGCTTGCGCGGCTGTGCGCGGTGCTGATGAAGGCGCCAGCCAGGGCGGCGTGAGATGGAGCGCTCGGACGTCCTGCTGGAACGCCTGACCTCGCTGCATCCCAAAAAGATCGACCTGTCGCTCGGGCGGACGCTCGATCTGCTGGACAAGCTCGGCCGGCCGCAGGATCGCCTGCCGCCGACGATCCATGTCGCCGGCACCAACGGCAAGGGCTCGACCATCGCCTTCATGCGGGCGATTCTGGAGGCCGCCGGCAAGCGCGTCCACGTTTACACCTCGCCGCATCTCGTAAGGTTTCACGAACGCATCCGGCTGGCGGGCACGCTGGTTGACGAGGACGCGCTGGCGCGCGCGCTCGACGAGTGCGAGCGCGTCAACGCGGGCGCGCCGATCACCCTGTTCGAGATCACCACCGCCGCCGCCTTCAAGCTGTTCAGCGAGACGCCCGCCGACGTTCTGCTACTGGAGGTCGGGCTTGGCGGACGGTTTGATTCGACCAATGTGGTGGAGCGTCCCATCGCCTGCGTCATCACGCCGGTGTCCATCGACCATGTGGATTTTCTCGGCGATACGATCGAGAAAATCGCCTTCGAGAAGGCCGGCATTCTCAAGCGCGGCGTGCGCGCCATCATTGGCGATCAGGACCCCGCCGCGCGCGCGGTCATCGAAAAGCGCGCCGCCGAATTGCGCGCGCCGCTGACCATCGGCGGGCAGGATTTTGGCGCGCGGATGGAGCGCGGGCGGCTGGTGTACGAGGACGGCGATGGCCTGCTCGATCTGCCCGCGCCAAAACTCCCCGGACGCCACCAGATCGACAACGCCGCGACAGCCATCGCGACACTGCGGGCGACCTTCCCGGACCTGACCGAAGAGGCTTACGCCCGCGGCCTGGCCAGCGTCGACTGGCCGGCGCGGCTGCAGCGCCTGACGGCCGGGCGTCTCGTCGATCTCGCACCCGCGGGCGCGGACCTGTGGCTCGATGGCGGGCACAACGAGGCGGGCGGCAAGGCGCTGGCCGAGGCCATGGCGGACATGGAGGAGCGCGCGCCGCGTCCCCTCGTCATGATTTTGGGGATGCTGACGACGAAGGATTCCGCCGCCTTTCTCAACTCTTTTCGCGGTCTGGCGCGGGAGATCGTCGCGATCCCCGTCGCCGGCGATCACGCGGGGCGCGCGCCCGCCGAGATTGTGACGCTCGCGAAAAAGATTGGCGTCGAGGCGCGGGAGGCGGACACGATCGAAGCCGCGCTCAAAACCATCGCGGCGCGCGTCTGGCCCGACCCGCCGCGCATTCTCGTCACGGGGTCGCTCTATCTCGCGGGCGCTGTTTTGGCCGCCAACGGAACGCCGCCGAGGTAGAAGCTGATGCGCGGGGTTCGGAGCGGGAGGCGGGAATGAGGCGGATGAGGCCGAACCGCGCGGTCGCGCCGTTGGTTGGCACAAGGAGGCTGTGGGCTAATGTCGTGGCGTTTCAGAATCCAAGTTTCTTTCTCGCGAGCGCGGCCAGCAAAGCGAACCCTCTGAACTTGTAAGATGGGAAGCGAACGCATAGCCCGTCTAGTCTAGACCGGCGGCGCGCTTTCCGATATTTCCTAACTTCTCGCGCACTTTTTCCCAAGCTTTCCTATTGGCCATGCCGCGAAAGGCATACAGTCCATTCTGGATGGCGGCATAGTCGGAAGCGGTATGATTGTGTGCCAATCCTCGGGCAATGATGACGTCGCGGTAATGGGTTTCGCTGGTGTCAGCTTGGCGCTTTGGCTTCCATGCCTTCGTATTGATCTCACCACTTTCGGTACGAACCCTCACCAACGCCAGCGCTGGGATGCCTTCAAACGCAGCTGCGGCATCAAGTAAGTCGCAGGCCGCACCCATAATGCGCGCATAGTCATGGCCATTGCAGTCCATCAAAGTGGCCTGCTCCATGTAGGTAGTTTTCATGGTAGGATTGGCTTCCAACCATCGCAAAATGCGTTCGGCGAATTCGTGGGTTGTGCCGGCACTCTTGGGTACTTGCTGCCCGCCGACCATATCAACTGCAAGCTCAAATGCTCCGTTTTCGGTCTCGTGCTTTTCGCTCACATTTCCGATCGTTGCAATGTATCCGTCAGTCTTCTTGGTAACCGAGCCAACTTTCGTGGCACCAGACATGATGTGCTTCATCCCGGGATAGCCAACGTCCTTGAGCCTGTAGGTCGTCAATTTTGACCCTCTCGATTTCCGCGACCGGCCCTACCCGCCCCGCATCAGCTTGCCGACGACGCGCGCGGTGTAATCCACCATGGGCACGAGGCGCGCGTAGTTGAGCCGCGTGGGGCCGATGACGCCGAGCACGCCGACGATCCGCTGCTGGGCGTCGCGGAAGGGCGAGGCGATCATCGACGAGCCGGAGAGCGAGAACAGCTTGTTCTCCGAACCGATGAAAATCCGCACGCCATCGCCCGTCTCGGCGCGCGACAGCAGATCGATCACGTCCTTCTTGGTTTCGAGATCGGCGAACAGCAGGCGGATTCGCTCGATGTCCTCGATGGCCTTCAGGTCTTCCAGCAGATTGGCCTGTCCGCGCACGATGAGTTGCGACTGATCGCCAAGACCCGCCCATGTCGCCAGTCCCGCGTCGACCAGCCGCTCGGTGAGTTGATCGAGTTCCGCCTTGGCGCTGGAGCGCGCCGCCTCGATGTCGGCGCGCACCTCGTCCAGCGTGCGGCCGCGAATGCGGGCGTTGAGATAGTTGCTCGCCTCGACCAGCGCCGAGGGCGGCAGGCCAATGGGGATGTTGAGAACCCGGTTCTCGATCGAACCATCCTCTGAGACGAGCACAGCCAGCGCCCGCGCGGGCTCCAGCCGCACGAATTCGATGTGCTTGAGCCGGGCGTTTTCCTTGGTGGTCACGACCACGCCGGCGCCGCGTGAGAGGCCCGACAGCATGGTCGTCGCCTGTGCCAACACGTTGTCCATGGGCCGGTCGGGCGAGGTGACCTTCACCTGGGCGTCGATTCGCTCGCGCTCCTCGCGGGACAGGTCGCCGATTTCGAGCAGGGCGTCGACGAAGAAGCGCAGGCCGAGCTCGGTCGGCAGGCGCCCCGCGCTCGTGTGCGGGGCATAGACGAGGCCGAGATCCTCCAGATCCTGCATGACATTGCGGACCGAGGCCGGCGATAGGGCCATGGGCAGGATGCGCGACAGGTTGCGCGAGCCGACCGGCTCGCCGGTCGCAAGGTAGCCATCGACGATGCCGCGGAAAATGTCCCGGGAACGCTGGTTGAGGGACGTCAGGCCGCCGCGATCGGGCATAACGACCTCGCGCGGCAGTTCGTTGCTGGAAGTGGCCATGGCGGACACGATAGGCCTCGCGCGCCCGGACGCAAGAGCGGCGCCCGGACGCCCCAAAAGACCATTTCGGGGGCCCGGGAAAGGCCGCCCGGCAACAGTCTGTTAACCCAGTCGAGACTAAGATCACCCGGTGGCGCCATCAACCGGGCGACGCATGATTTGTCCGTTGAAATTCAAAGCTTAGCGCTCCGCTTACCCCGCCCGACGCGAGCAAAACACCTTCGGTGGAGATCCTGAATGCGAACGTCGGAATTTGAGGATCTCTTCGTTCTCGAGCTCGCCAGTAACCATTGGGGCAAGATCGAGCGCGGATTGAAGATCGTCAACGACTAAGCCCGGGTCGTTCACAGGACCGGCGTGCGCACCGCGCTGAAGCTGCAGTTCCGCGATGTCGACACCTTCATCCACAAGGATTTCGTTGAGGGGTCCGATCTGCGCTACGTCAACAAGACGCTGGCCACCAAGATGCCCTGGTCGAACTATCGCTTCCTCATCGAGGCGACCCGCAACGCCGGCATGGTGACGATGGCGACTCCCTTCGACGAATTCTCCGTCGACAAGTGCGTCGAATACGGCGTCGAAATCATCAAGATCGCCAGTTCGGATATTCAGGACTGGTTTCTGGTCGAGAAGGTCGCCGCCACCCGCAAGCCGGTCATGATCTCGACCGGCGGCGCCTCCCTGCGCGACATGGACGATGTCGTCGATTATTTCGCCAAACGCGACATTCCGCTTGGCATCAATCACTGCGTGTCGATCTATCCCAGCGAGGATGGCGAGCTGGAGCTCAATCAGGTCGATTTCCTGCGCAACCGCTATCCCGACAATGTCATCGGCCTGTCGACGCACGAATACCACGACTGGTCGTCGTCGGTGATGATCGCCTACGCCAAGGGCGCGCGCACGTTCGAGCGCCACGTCGATGTGGATTTCGAGGGCGTTCCGGTCTCCGCCTATTGCTCGCTGCCCCACCAGGTCGAGGATTGGTTCAACGCCTTCCTCAAGGCGAAACAGATGTGCGGCGCGCCGGGCATCGCCAAGCGCGTTCCGCCGCGCAAGGAACTGCAATATCTCGCGGGCCTCATGCGCGGCGCCTATGCGCGGCGCCCGCTGCCCGCCGGCCACGTGGTGACGGACGAGGATTTCTATCTCGCCATACCGCTGCAGAAGGGCCAGATTTCGTCGCACGAACTCAAGCGCGGCGATATTCTCCGCGCCGCGGTGTCCGCCGACGAGACGCTTCTGGTCGCCAATATCGAGCGCACGCGCGACGCCGACGCGACGATCGAGTCGCTGATCGACGCGCCCGCGACGAAGCCGGCGCTCAAGGTAGCCTGACAGGACGATTTTCATGCGCGTCGCCGACTATATCGCCAGGGCCTTGGCCGATCATGGCGTTCGCCATGTCTTCATGGTGACGGGCGGCGGCGCCATGCACCTCAACGA
>CAISJZ010000196.1 GCA_903885755.1 uncultured Hyphomicrobiales bacterium
CCGAGTTTTTAGGCGTTATTTCGCACGATAAGCTTTGGTTATTCAGCGAAAGCTGGACAGCTTCAACCGTTGGATATGATCGGATTGCGGTGTCAAACCAAGTTTCAAAATTGAGAACTGCAATTGCAAACAATCTCGAAATTCAGAAAAATGAGGCTATTTCGAATTTGGCTTTGCTGGGTTTGGAAGCCGAGTACGCAGATGACGGATTTGTCTCTATTAACGCAAAATCAAATGTCGATGAAGTGAAGGTCGAGGAGCTCATCTCCGCCCGCCTTGCCGCCCGCGCCGCCAAAAACTGGGCCGAATCCGATCGCATTCGCGACGAACTCGCGGCCATGGGCATCGCGCTGAAAGACAACAAGGATGGCACGACGACATGGGAGGTCAAGCGATGATGGCTCCCTCAATGGTCGCGCGGGCGCCCTCTCCCTTTGGGAGAGGGTCCCGCCGGAGGCGGGGGGTGAGGGGTTACGCTGCTGGCGATTATGCATTTGCTAATGCGGATCACGGCAAATGGCTGACATCGAAACCCCTCACCCGGTCCCTCCGGGACCACCCTCTCCCTTTGGGAGAGGGTGCGGCGCGATTGAGTTTATTTCGGATCGAACCTCGGGAACGCATCGCGCGGCGTCCGCGCCCGCGCGATGTCCAGCGCGCGCTCGATTTCCGTCACGACCCAATCCAGTCGCTCCTTGATTTCTGTATTGGTGAAGCGCAATTCGATATATCCGTGCGCCTCGACGCGGGTGCGTCGCAACGCATCATATTCGATCTGCTCCGCGTGTTGCCTGCCGTCGAGTTCGATGGTGATCGAGGCATCGACGCAGCAGAAATCCACGATATATCCCGCGATTGGAACCTGCCGGCGGAATTTGAATCCGCCAAGTCCTCGTCCGCGCAGGATTCGCCAAAGAATATCCTCGGGAGAGGTTTGCGTTTGGCGCAATCGGCGCGCGAATTGAATGGGGCGCTTGACCATGGCGCGCATTATTTCGCGGCGCCGACGCTTGTGCAACGTGAGGGCAGGCGAGTTGGGATATCGAAACCCCTCGCCCGACCCCTTCGGGGCCACCCTCTCCCTTTGGGAGAGGGTTTGGCGCGATTGAGGGAACAGCGATGACCGCCGCCAAAATCTCCCTGCGTCCCTTCCTGCCCGACGACGCGCAGGCGCTCGCCGACATCTTTTGCGCCGCCATCGAGACGCTGGCGGAGGAAGATTACAGCGAGGGCCAGCGCGAGGCATGGGCGACTCTCGCCGATGACATTCCGCGCTTCCGGACCAAGCTGGCGGGCGGGCTGACGCTGGTGGCGACGATCAACGGCGAGCCCGTTGGCTTCGCCTCGCTCAAGGGCGCCGACTGCATCGACATGCTTTACGTGCATCCCGATCATGCGCGCCAGCGCGTCGCCACCACGCTCGTTGACGCGCTTGAAAAACTCGCCGGCGCGCGCGGCGCGAAAAAATTGACGACAGACGCCAGCGACACCGCCAAACCCCTCTTCGCCGCGCGCGGCTATGAGGCGACCGCGCGCAACGTGCTGCCGCTTGGCGACGAGTGGATCGCCAACACGACGATGGTCAAGACCCTCGCCGTCGACATCGAACCCAGGGGAATCCTGCAATGAGCGACCAGGAACCAACGTGGAAAACCAGCCTGCCGTTTCCGCGGCGCTGGCTCTATTACATCGTGCTGAAACTGGCCGTGCTGGCGATCGTCGTGCTCGTGGCGCTGCGCCTTTCGGGAACGATCTGACATGTCACGTGAACGACTGACGCTGTTCGACACCACGCTGCGCGATGGCGCGCAGACGACGGGCGTCGATTTCTCGCTCGACGACAAGCGCAATATCGCGCGGCTGCTGGATGAGCTTGGCATCGACTATGTCGAGGGCGGCTACCCCGGCGCCAATCCGCTCGACACGGAGTTCTTCTCGAAAAAGCGCACAAAAAACGCGCGCTTCGCAGCCTTCGGCATGACCAAGCGCGCCGGCCGTTCGGCGGCGAACGATCCGGGCCTCGCCGGCCTCATGGAGGCGCAAGCCGACACGATCGTTTTCGTCGCCAAAACCTGGGATTATCACGTGCATGTCGCGCTCGGCTGCACGCTCGACGAAAACCTCGATTCCATCGCCGATTCCATCAAGTACGTTCGCTCGCATGGCCGCGAGGCGATCCTTGATTGCGAACACTTCTTCGATGGCTACAAGGCCAATCCGGATTACGCGCTGCAATGCGCGCGCACGGCGCACGCCGCCGGCGCCCGCTGGATCGTGCTGTGCGACACCAACGGCGGCACCCTTCCCGACGAGATCGAAGCGATCGTCACCGACGTGACCAAGGTGGTGCCCGGCGATCACCTA
>CAISJZ010000197.1 GCA_903885755.1 uncultured Hyphomicrobiales bacterium
CCGGTGTGTGATTGCGACGCGGTCGTCTGCTCATGATCTCTCCTGATTCGCGGCAATTCTTGCCGCTGTCAGGCGGAAAATCCACTTATCCCGCTGTTCAGATTTCCGAAGCCAGCTCTAATTGCATGAAATGGTGCCCAACAATATCAAGAGCCTGCTGCTTAAAGCCGCCAAGGAATGGACCAAATCCTAGGCGCATCCATGCGGTCCAAGCCTTCAAAATTCGCGACTCAGCGGCTCACGTTGCGATCGGCCGAGCTGAAAGATCACGCCATCACGTGAAAGTCGCTCCGCGGGGGCGTCAAAGAATCGACTGGAATAAGTTCCTATATCTGATCGATATAATCGGCGGGCAAGCCCCGTTTTCTGTTGGCGGGTGAGCCAATATGATGTTGAAAGCGGCATCGTGCCGTTTTACCCCGGGGGACAGACTAGGGTGGGCGAACTGTCACCGAGACGAGAATTTCATGAGCGCCATTGAGAGGTTCGCCGGGGTCAGGGTCCTATGCGTTGGCGACGTTATGCTTGATCGCTTCGTCTCGGGCGAGGTCAAGCGGATTTCCCCGGAAAGCCCAATTCCCATCTTGCTGGTCAAACACGCGATCGCAACGGCCGGCGGCGCCGGTAACGTCGCCCGGAATGTCGCTGCCCTTGGCGGCACGGTGACTTTGATTGGCGTGGTGGGTTCGGACGAAGCGAGCAAGGAACTGGGCGCGGCGATTGATCGATCAAAGGGCATCCTGAATGGATTGATCAAGGCGCGCGCCCGGCGAACGACGCAGAAAACCCGGTACGTCGCGCAGGGCCAGCACATGCTGCGCGCTGACATCGAGGACGCCGAGCCGCTGGAGCGCGAGATCGTCGATCAACTTTGCGAAGCCATACTGAGCCAGGCGCCTTCCCACGACGTCATCGTGTTGTCGGATTACGCCAAGGGCGTTTTGACCGACCCAGTGATTTCGGCCGCTATGAATGTTGCCAAGCTGCATGAGCTTCCCGTCGTCGTTGATCCAAAATCAGCTCGGCTCGACCGCTATCGTGGCGCAACGGTCATCACGCCAAATGCCCGCGAGACCTGGGAGGCAACCGGTATAGAGGCGTCCGAAGACGATGATCTCAGCATTGCGGCCGGGCGGGCGATACTCGTCGACGCGGCGGTCGACGCCGTTTTGATTACCCGCGCCCAGCACGGCATGTCCTTGGTGCCGCGATCAGGCGACGCCGCGCACCTGGCCGCGAGCGCCCGGGAAGTCTATGACGTGGTTGGCGCAGGCGATACGGTCGTAGCCACCTTGGCTCTTGCGCTTGGCGCCCAGCAGCCCCTGCTTGATGCCGCGCGGCTCGCTAATACAGCGGCCGGCCTCGTCGTTGGCAAACATGGCGCCGCGACGGTTTCAGCGTCCGAACTTACCGACGAGGTCCTTCGCTTGGGTGGTGGAAGCGTCGACACATTGGGGAGCAAAATCCACGATTTACCTGGGATCCTCGAAAAAGTCGCCGAATGGCGTCGTGAAGGGCGCAAGGTCGGCTTTACAAATGGCTGTTTCGATCTGCTGCATGTCGGCCACCTTTCGCTGTTGAGCTTTGCGCGCGCCAAATGTGACCGACTGATTGTTGGCCTCAACAGTGATGCGTCGGTCCGACGTCTTAAAGGGCCGACCCGGCCAATCACGGGTGAAAGCGATCGAGCGATCGTCTTGGCCGCGCTATCGGCTATCGATGCAGTAGTTGTTTTCGATCACGATACCCCAGTCGATCTTATTCGCGACATCAAGCCCGACATTCTCGTCAAGGGCGCCGACTACACCATCGAACAGATTGTAGGAGCGGATTTGGTTTTGGCGTATGGCGGCCAGGTGCTGACGTGTGATCTGGTGCCTGGTCGCAGCACGACCAAATTAGCCGATACGATCAGGAAGGGAGAAAACGAGTGATCGTCGTTACCGGAGCCGCGGGATTTATTGGGTCAAATATCGTTGCTGAACTTGAGGCCTTGAATCGCGGGCCCATTGCGGTCGCCGATTGGTTCGGTGACGGGGACAAATGGCGAAATCTCGCCAAAAGGAGGATATCGGCTTTCGTCGATCCCAATGATTTGCTGGTTTTCCTGTCCGACCACGCGCGCGATGTCGAATCCGTCATTCACATGGGGGCGATTTCGGCGACGACCGAGCGCGATGTCGATCGATTGATCGCGCTGAACGTGAACTGCACCGTTGACCTCTGGGATTGGTGCGCCGCCCATGACGTCCGCTTCCTCTATGCCTCCTCGGCCGCGACCTACGGCGCATTGGAGACGGGACTGGTCGATGATGAAGAACCTCATCGACTGTCCGCGCTGCGCCCATTGAACGCCTATGGCTGGAGCAAGAAGGCGGTCGATGAGATGATCGCGCACCGGATTGCCTCGGGCAAAAAGCCGCCACCGCAGTGGGCAGGCCTAAAATTCTTCAATGTTTACGGACCCAATGAATATCACAAGGGGGATATGCGAAGCGTCGTGCACAAGCTCTTCGAGGTCGTGCGCGCCGGGGGCAAGGCCCGACTATTCAAGTCCTATCGGCCGGGGATCGCCGATGGTGAACAACGTCGTGATTTTATATATGTTCGCGACTGTGCGACGGCCATTCTATGGCTTCTCGATAATCCCCAGATCAGTGGCGTCTTCAACTTGGGAACTGGAATCGCGCGGTCATTTCTTGACATCACAAAAGCGTTGGGCTTGGCCATGGGTGTCGATATCGACTTTGAATTTATCGATATGCCTGAACAGATTCGGGACGCCTACCAATATTACACCCAAGCCGACATGAGAAAATTCGCCAGCAAGGGATTCCCGAACCATTTTTATAGCCTGGAGGACGGCGTCGCCGAATACGTGAAATCGCATTTGATAACGGCTGACCGATATCGCTGAACGCGTGCCCGGAACGATCCCCGCGAGACGCGCGCAACACCTGGCGAACGACCAAGATGATACAAGCACTTGAGACCGCCTATAACGCCCACGTCGGCGAGGTCCTATTGCCCTTCTGGGCCGAGGCGGGCTTTGATCGCGCCCGTGGCCTCTTCGCCGAGCGCTTGGATTTTGATGGGCGGGCCATCGCTAGCGTCCCCCATCGCGCAATGGTTCAGGCTCGGCAGATCCATGTCTTCAGTCAAGCCGCTCGCGCGGGGATCTTCAAGGATGGCGGTACTTTAGCTCATGCGGCTTTGGCGAATTTGATTGGACGCTATCTTGATGACGGGGACGCCTCCAGGGGATTCGCCTTTTCGATCGAAACCTCCGGGCGGATCGTTTCGGCGGCACGCGATTCCTATTCTCACGCGTTCATCCTTCTGGCGCTAGCCTCTATCCACCGCTTGACGGGCGAGCGGCGCGTTCAAGGTCTCATTGATGCGACGGACGCCTTCGTCGAACGCCATCTGGTAGATCCGGCCGATGGCGGCCTCTTCGAGGCAATGCCGGTTAGCTCTACCCTCAAGGCTCAGAACCCGCTTATGCACCTGCTCGAGGCTTATTTGGCATTGCATGAGACCCTGCCCAACGGACCCTGGCTCGGCAAGGCGACGCGGATTGTCGATCTCTTCGTCAGTCGATTATATTCACCGAGTTACAAGGCGCTCGCGGAAAGATTCGAGGCGAACTGGACGATTCCCAGAAATTCCGCCAAGGCGATTTTCGAGCCGGGGCACCATTTCGAATGGGTCTGGCTGCTGTCGTGGTTTGACCGCCTCGCGGGGCGGGATCATTCGATGTTTCGAGGGGACTTATGGCGCGGGGCCCTCGACCACGGGGTATCGACGGGCGGCCTATGTTTTGACGAGGTCAATTTTTCCCATCACCCCATCAAGACATCAAGCCGGCTTTGGCCGCATACCGAGGCCATCAAAGCCGCGCTGATCATGAGCCAAGACGACTGCCGGGAAGGCGAGGGGATCGCGACCACCATGTACAATTCCCTTCTTGATCATTTTCTGCGGCGACCATTCGCCGCCGGCTGGATCGATCATTTTGACGCGACGGGAAAAGCGCTCGTTGATTACGTGCCCTCCAGCAGCCTTTACCATCTTTATGGCGCGATGACATGACGCGCGGCCGCGACGACCCATCAATACGGCGCTTGCGCTTGGAATCACGCCGTCGCGCCGATCTCCATGATTCGGGACAGCAGGGCGTGACGGCAGTGGATGAAAATTTGGCGGGGCTAGAGCGGCGACCGTTGGCGCTGCTTGATCGTGACGGCGTTTTAAACAAGGAGGTTGGCTTCGCCCATCGGCCAGAGCAGATCACCTGGATCGACGGCGCGCTTGCCGCGCTCGCGCGGCTTAATACGGCCGGCTATCGCGTCGTTGTCGTGACCAACCAATCCGGGGTCGCGCGCGGCCTTTATTCGGAAGCCGACGTTATCGCCCTGCATGGCTGGATGTCGGAAGTCGCGAAAGCGCATGGTGGCCGAATTGACGCCTTTTATTTTTGCCCGTTTCACCCCGAGGCAACGATCGAAGCCTATCGCATGGAGCATTTGGATCGCAAACCGTCTCCGGGCATGGTCTTGCGCGCCTTGGCGGATTTTCCGACGGATCGATCGCGAACGTTTCTGATCGGCGACCGACAATCCGATATAGAGGCAGCCAAGGCCGCTGGACTGCCTGGCCTTCTCTTTCAGGGCGGTGATCTCGATGTTTTCGTCACGGATACTCTCAGCCAAATTTCTAAAATGTCGTTTTGACTGGTCGCCATTCAACTCGCCCAAACGCTTCGCCCCGGGCGTTGCCATCTCGCCCACCGATTTTAAATTTCACGTTCGGATCATGGGGAGGCAAGCCCGGTCAGGTCTCGCGATAGAGCGGAACACCCTTTCGCGAAATGAAGATGAAAAGTGGGGACGCGGCGATCGCTTCCAGGCGCATCGCTGTTCGCGGAGATAATCAGATCAATTGGCCGAACAACCCCGCTTTCTCGCGCGCGCGTATCCCTCCCGTTCGACGAAAATTCATCGATTTGCGGCCTATCCCCGTGCCTATGATATTCCATGATGGCGACCGACCGATGCCGCGCGAACCAGTAATATCGTCAATGTCAAAGGAGAAACGTGTCGCGATGACAAGTTCCCGAATAGTAAATGACGTTACGTCACTAACCAAATCGCACGAATTCGTTTTTTCAATTCGTAAATAAAGTATTAATATGTCGGCATGCTCGCGATTTGTCGATTCGCCGACGAAGGACCTCTTGCTTGTTCAACATCTTGAAAAAAACAACCGCCGTGACCCAAGCCAAGGCGGCCCTGCTTCCCATGCTCGAACGACTGGAAAGCGGCTCGTTCGTCGGAAGGGCCGCGTTGGGCGCCCAATTTTGGGTGGATCCCTATTTCATCGGGTTCTTTTACAATGCGACATCCCATGCCACGCGAATGCAATTCCGGCGAGAGCCAACGCGCGTGGTTCTTGAAGCCGTTTTCACCCGGACAATTCGAGCCATCAGCGGATCCACGGATAGGGCGCGAATAGCCGTTCAAACGTTGCACGAAAGCCTCGATCTCGTCGAAGGCGCGGGCGATATGGCAAAGGCGAATTACGGGCGAACACTTGTGACGGCGCTCAATACGACAAAGACGATCAATCAAACGATAGCCGCATTTCAATCGATCGAGCGCCAAATCGACGCGGCCGAGCGAGCTAGAGAATTCATCGCTGGGTGCGAAGTCGGCGTCATTTACCAGAACCTTCTTGACGGAACGCGAGTTTTTGATCGCGACAGCCGAGTCGTGGAGGGCCGCAAGCGGATCGTGGCGAATCAGGGAAGGACCGACGGCGCCGCCATGATGCTCTGGTTTGATACCATCAAACAGGAATTCGACAAGCGCTATGGCGGGGACAGGGCGATTTTTCCAGCGTCGTCTTGAACCCAATGGATATGGACAAGCGCTCGTGAGGAGCGCGGTTTGAGTACCTCAAGAGGATTATCGCCGATCGGCTGTTCGTCGCTGACCGCTATTAAATTAGGGGCTGACATAGATAAGGTTTGATATTTATACTTTGGCCCATCGTCTGAGGGTTTTCAAGAGATTGCTGGGCGGGCGGTGATTGAATCGCCATTCGGATTCTTTGAGGAAGAGATGGAAGTGGGCTTTCGGAATGCC
>CAISJZ010000198.1 GCA_903885755.1 uncultured Hyphomicrobiales bacterium
GATCTGCGCTTGGCCGCCATGACGCCGGCGATGCGCGCGGTTCCCAGCACGTCGCCCTTTTTCGCGTCGCCGCTTTTGATAAGCGCGAGGGTTTCCGGCTTCATCCGCACGCGCCCCTCGGCAACGGCGACGCGGTTTGTAACGTCCTTGGTCGAGACATCGACCATTTCAGCCTCGCCCGTCGGCGAGAGATGCGTGAGCTTGCTCATTGCGCGGCTTTGGGCGCGGCCTTGGGCGGGTTTTCGCCGTGCAGCAGGTCGTGGGTGGCCTTCACCACGTCGTCCTGCCGCATCAGGCTCTCGCCAATGAGATAGCTGAAGATGTTCGAGCGGGCGAGGCGCAGCATGTCCTCGCGCCCGCCGATGCCGCTCTCGGCCACGACGATGCGGTTTTTAGGCATGATCTTCGCCAGCTTCTCGCTGACCGACAGATTGGTCTCGAATGTGTGGAGATCGCGGTTGTTGACGCCGACCAGCCGCGTCTCCAGCAGCAGCGCGCGCTTCAGTTCGGTCTCGTTGTGAACCTCCACCAGCACGTCCATCTTGAGATCGTGCGCCGCCTTGTTGAGCGCGCTGGCGGTCTCGTCATCGACCGCGGCCATGATGATCAGGATGGCGTCGGCGCCCCACGCGCGCGCCTCGTAGGCCTGATAGACATCGAACATGAAATCCTTGCGCAGCACCGGCAGGGTTGTCGCGTCGCGCGCCTTCGTCAAAAACTCCGGCGCGCCCTGAAACGACGGGGCGTCGGTGAGCACGGACAGGCAAGCCGCGCCGCCCTTCTGATAGGCTTTCGCCAGTTTCGGCGGGTCGAAATCGGCGCGGATGAGGCCCTTCGAGGGGCTCGCCTTCTTCACCTCGGCGATCAGAGCGTATTGCGCGGCGGCGAGCTTGTCCTCGATGGCGTGGACGAACCCGCGGGTCGGCGTCTGCTCGGCGATCTTGCGCTCCAGCGCGTGCAGGGGCATCCGCACCTTCGCCTCGGAAATCTCCTTGCGCTTGTAGGCCTCGATTTTCTCGAGAATATCGGCCATGCCCTCAGCCCCTGTTGGAGACGTCGACGAGTTTTTTCAGCGTTTCCCTTGCCGCGCCCTTGTCGAGCGCCGCGCCGGCGAGCCCCGCGCCCTCGACAAGCGTTTTCGCCTTGCCCGCCACAATCAGCGCGGCGGCGGCGTTGAACACCGCGATGTCGCGATAGGGCGAGCGCATGCCGTCGAGCACCGCCGTCAGGGCCGCGGCGTTGTGGGCGGGATCGCCGCCGCGCAGGTCCGCTGCCTTCGCCCGTGGCAGACCGGCGTCCTCGGGCGAAATGTCGAAGGACGTCACCTTGCCATTCTCCAGCGAGGCGACATGGGTTGGTCCCGTCGTGGTGATTTCGTCGAGCCCGTCCGATCCATGCACCAGCCAGACGCGCTCGGAGCCAAGATTGCCGAGCACATTCGCCATCGGCTCCAGCATCGAGCGCGAGAACACGCCGACAAGCTGGCGTTTGACATTGGCGGGGTTGGAGAGCGGCCCCAGAATGTTGAAGATCGTTCGCGTGCCAAGTTCGACGCGCGCGGGGGCGACGTGGCGCGTCGCCGCGTGGTGGGTCGGCGCCATCATGAAGCCGATATTGGCATCGCGAATGCAAGCCTCGACCATGTCGGGCGACAGGCCGATGGCGACGCCGAGCGCGCCCAGAACGTCGCTGGCGCCGGATTTCGAGGAGGCCGCGCGATTGCCATGCTTGGCGACGGGGACGCCGCAGGCCGCGACAATCAGCGAGGCGAGGGTCGAGACATTGTAGGAGCCAGAGCCATCGCCGCCCGTGCCGACGATGTCGATGGCGCCGGCGGGCGCTTTCACCACCAGCATCTTGCGGCGCATGGCCGACACGGCGCCGGTGATTTCATCGACGGTTTCGCCACGCACCCGTAGCGCCATGAGAAAGGCGCCCATCTGCGCCGGCGTCACCTCGCCCGACAGCATGTCGTCGAAGGCGGTTTCCGCCTCGGCGCGGGAGAGGCTCGCGCCGGTGGCGACCTTGGCGAGCAGGGGCTTGAAGGCTTCCATTCAAACGGCTTCCGTCTGTGTGCGTCCGCGCGCCAGATTCCAGTCGCGCGCGAGATCGAGGAAATTCTGGAGAATGCGATGTCCATGCTCGGACAGGATGCTTTCGGGGTGGAACTGCACCCCATGAACCGGCAGGGTCTTGTGCGACAGGCCCATGATCAGCCCGTCGTCGGTCTCCGCCGTGATGGCGAGGCAATCGGGCAAGGTTTCGCGGCGGACCACCAGCGAGTGATAGCGGGTCGCCTGAAACGATCCGTTGATACCGCGAAACAGTGACTGGCTGTTGTGTTTGATCTCCGACAGCTTGCCGTGAATAGGCATTGGCGCGCGGATGACCTCGCCGCCATAGGCGTCCCCGATGGCCTGATGGCCCAGGCAGACGCCCAGCAGCGGCGTATCGGACGCGGCCTTGATGAGATCGAGGCAGATTCCCGCCTCCTTTGGCGTGCAGGGGCCCGGCGACAGCACGATGGCGTCGGGGCGGCCCGCCAGCACATCCGAAACGCTGATTTTGTCGTTGCGATGGACCGACACGTCCGCGCCCAGGGACCCGATGTAATGCACCAGGTTCCAGGTGAAACTGTCGTAATTGTCGATCAGCGTCACGCGTTGCATGTCAGACCCATTCGCCGGGGGGAGGTCGCGGCGACCGGGTTTCTTTTCCGATGGCGGGGCGCGGGCGTCAAGCGCGCTGGAGCGGGCGCGATTTCCGTGAAATAGTGCCCGCGGCGGAGCGCTCGCGGGCGCTCCGGTTTCCGGTCGTTCTTTTCGTTGTTGATATTCATGGCGGGCGTGGCGGGAGTTCGTGGCGTTCTCACGGGGACGCGGGGCGCGTTGGCGCCATGGCGCGCCGGCGCCCTGTCGCGCGCGCGCGCCGACTTCGGCGGCGCCTTCCAGACCGAAATTGACGAACGGCGGTTGTTTCTGTGGGTTCCCGTACTGGCGGGCGCGGGGGTCGTGCTCTATTTCAACGCCGATCGCGAACCGTCGCTGGCGTTTTCGGCGCTGCTGTTTTCAGGCCTGGTTTGCGGCGCCATTCTTGCGCGCGCCAAACCCGCAGCATTCCGTGTGTTTGTCTTCGCCGCCGCGGTGATCGGCGGCGTGACGTGCGGCGCGCTGCGCACCGCGATGGTTTCCGCGCCCGTGCTCGACCGCATCCGCATTTCCAAGATGACAGGATATGTCGAGGAAGTGGATTTTCGCCGCGAGGGCGCGCGGCTGGTGTTGCGCGTCGCCTCCGCCGAGGGGCTGGAACCAGGCAAAACGCCCTACCGCGTGCGCCTGACGACGAAACGGGCGCCCGGGGTCGACGCCGGCGATTTTGTAAGATTGTCGGCGCGCCTCACGCCGCCTGCCCGCGCCGCGCTGCCCGGCGGATACGATTTCGCGCGCGATGCGTTCTTTGCCCGCATTGGCGCGGTCGGCAACGCGCTTGGCCGCGTCGAGTCGATCGCCGCGCCGGCGCCCGCCGATCTCTCGCTGCGGCTCTACGCGGGCGTTGATCGCGCGCGCAACGCGCTGGCGCGGCGCGTGGAGCGCATGATCGGCGGACCGGCGGGCGCGGTCGGCGCGGCGATGGTCACGGGCAAGCGCGACCTGCTCGACGATCCCACGCGGGAAGTTATCCGCGAAGCGGGAATCTTCCACATCATCACCATCGCGGGCGTGCAGATGACGCTGGTGGCGGGCATTTTCTTCTGGGGGTTCCGGCGTCTGCTGGCGATGTCGCGCACGCTGGCGCTGCATTATCCCATCAAGAAATGGGCGGCGGGCCTCGCGATGGTCGGCGCCGTCGCCTACGACATCGGCACGGGCTCGCGCGTCGGCACCGAGCGGGCGCTGTTCATGACGCTGATCATGCTGGGCGCGGTATTGTTCGACCGGCAGGCCTTCAGCATGAGAAATCTCGCATTGGCGGCGCTGGCGGTCATCGTGTTCGAGCCGGAGGCCATTCTGGGCGCGAGTTTTCAGCTTTCCTTCGCCGCGGTCGCCGGGCTCGTGGCGGCGTGGGAGGCGCGGCTGGAAGCGCGCGCGATCCTGTCGACCCGCGAGGAGTTTCCGCTGCGCGAGGCGCGGGTTGATCGCGGCGACCGGTTGCTGCGGCTGCTCGACAAGGCGCGGCATGGACCGGCGTCGACGCTGTTCGCCACATTGTGCGCCACCGGCGCGACGGCCTCCTTCATGGCCTATAATTTCCATGAGTTGAGCCCCTATGTGCTGATCGGCAATCCGCTCACCCTCGCCATCATCGAATTGTTCGCGGTGCCCGGCGCGCTGCTGGGCGCGGCGCTCTATCCGCTTGGCCTCGACGCCATGGTCTGGCAATGGCTCGGCCTCGGGATCAATTTTGTGCTGTGGGCGGCGTCTTGGATCGCCGCCATGCCCGCCGCGACCGTGCACCTCAGGGCCTTCGCGCCATGGGCCATCGTGTTTCTCGCGCTGGCGGTCTTTTGCGCCGTGCTGTGGCGAACCTCGATCCTGCGCCTCTGCGCGATCCCGCTTGTCGCTGCCGGGATTCTCGGGGCGTTCAATGGGCCGGCCTTCGATGTGGTGATCGCGCCGACCGGCGACGCCGCGGCGGCGCGGCTCGACGACGGGCGTCTGGCGGTGATAGGGCGGCGGCCCAGTCTGTTTCTGGTGGAGCAATGGCTGCGGGCCGATGGCGACGGCCGGCCGCCGCGCGACGCCATCGCGGCCGTTTCAGGCACCGAGCGCGCGCTCAAATCCGGCGGCTTCGTGCCACTCGATGGCGCGCAAAACCGCCCGCGTTGCGACGACCAGGGCTGCGTGGCGATGCTGAACGACGGGCGCGCCCTGTCAATTGTTCTGAGCCCCGCCGCCTTCGCCGAGGACTGCGCCCGCGCCGATATCGTCGTCGCCTCGATCGCCGCGCCCACGGGCTGCGCCGCCGAGCGGGTCATCGACCGGCCTGCGCTTGATCGCAAGGGCGCGACGACGCTGGCCTTCAACCTCGACGAAATCCGCGAGCGCACCGCCCGGGGCCCCGACGAGGACCGGCCGTGGTCGCCCGCGCCGCGGATTGTCGGGGCCAGAACGTCGGGGCAGGGCGACGAATTTGCCGACGAAACGCAGGACGAGCAGGCCGCGCCGTTTCA
>CAISJZ010000199.1 GCA_903885755.1 uncultured Hyphomicrobiales bacterium
AATGTGACTGTGCCGGACGCGGGTAAAAACATGGTTAGGAGACAGCGAAAACCGCTGTCCCTTTTTCGGACGGTTTAATTAAGAATTTCAAAGGTTTTAGAGGTTGTTAGCCATACCACGGCGCCTTTGGGTTAAGGCCGGGTTAGCGTGGCTTCGAAAGCGCGGCGCGAACTGGCGCAAATCCGCGGCGATGGCAATCTGTCGCGCCAAGTCTTTCGAGCGCCGCCAGGTGCGCGGGCGCGCCATATCCCGCGTTGGTCGCGAATCCATAATGCGGATGAACGAGGTGCAAGCGTCCCATGAGCCGGTCGCGCGTGACCTTGGCGACGATCGAGGCGGCGGCGATCGACACGCAAGTCGCGTCGCCCTTGATAATGGTCGTGGCGGGACATGGCAGACCGGCTGGGGCCGCGTTTCCATCGATCAGGGCGTGTATTGGCGCCCGCGAGAGAGCAAGGACCGCGCGCCGCATGGCGAGGAGACTCGCCTCGCGAATGTTGATGCGTTCGATTTCCTCCACGGAGCCGTACCCGATCCCGACCGCGATCGCCCGATCCATGATCAGGTCGAACAGGGCGTCGCGCGCGCGAGCCGACAGTTTCTTGGAATCATTGACGCCAGACGGAAGTCGCGCGGGATCGAGAATGACGGCAGCCGCCGCGACCGGGCCGGCAAGGGGCCCGCGACCGACCTCATCGACCCCGGCGACCCAGCCGTTTTGCGATGTCATCAGGTTCTGTTCACTGAGGTATGTTGGCGTCGCCATGATTTGTTCGCGAAAAGACAATGGAAGCGGGGCAGGATGCTTTGAAGTCATATTTACAATACAGAAGCGCTTGGCCATCGTGTCGGGAATATGCTTTAAGTCCAGATTAACAGCCCGCCGGGTTTGGCAAAGGGCGAATAGCGTGGAGAAAGTCATGACGAGCGGCGCGACGGATAATGATTCCGGCAATCTTCCGGTGGCGCAACCCTTCAATCCGGGCGTTGGCGACGCGGGCGATCCCGATCGCAACATCGTCTTTGGCAGCCTCGTGACCGCCGACAGCGACATTGTCGGCCTTGTCGCCTATTCCATCTACAAGCAGAACAAGCACGATTGGCTCGTGGCGTTTGAAAAATTCCGCGGCCGCGAGCCGAAGGACGACGAATTGCAGTCCTACATCATCGGCGAAAGCACGGCGCGCCGCCTGGCGACCTATCGTCATCTCGCGCAATCGACCCTTGATGGCAATGGTCCGGAAGTCTCGACCAGCCCATCGACCGAGGGCTTCAGCCAGCGGACCTATCAGATCGCCCAGAGGCACAAGGCAATGGCCGGCTCGGCCGGCGTGAACCCGGCCGTGAAGGCCGTGGCCTATGTCGTGGCCGCGGTTGTCTTCGTCGTGGCGATCTATCTCGCCGCGCGCTACGGCCTGCCGGGCGTGTCGCCCGCGCGGCCCTGATCGAAAGCGACAGCCCCGCCACGCGCGACCCTCGACGGGGCATGTCGCGAACCTGGCGTTAGAAAAGGCTCAACTGCGCGCCGGCGCGCGCGAGCGGCCTGAACAGATCCGTGCGCAATTTGACGCGGGCCTTGTTGAATCCAAGCCGCTCGGCGGCGACCTCGAAACGGCGTCCCGTCATCCAGGCATAGGGGCCGTCGCCGGTCATCCGCTTGCCCCACGTCGCGTCATAGGCCTTGCCGTCGCGGGTTGATTGCAGCAGCGACATGACGCGCCGGAATTTTTCCGGCGCCTCGGCGATGAGCCATTCGCCGAACAGGTCTCGAACCTCGCGCGGCAGACGCAACATGACGTAGCCGGCGTCGCGCGCGCCCATGGCGTGCGCGCGGGTCAGGATGGCTTCGATCTCGGCGTCGTTCACGCCGGGAATGATCGGCGCCACCATCACCGATGTCGGAATGCCGGCCTCCGACAGTTGCCGGATAGCGTCGAGCCGCCGGGCCGGCGTCGCGGCGCGCGGCTCCATGGAGCGCGCGAGATCCCGGTCAAGCGTCGTCACCGACAGCGCCACCTTGGCCAGGCCGCGATCAGCCATTGACGCGAGAATATCGATGTCGCGCGTCACCAGCGCGCTCTTGGTGACAATGCCCACGGGGTGATTGGCGCGCGACAGAACCTCGAGGATCGAGCGCATGATACGATGGCGCTTTTCGATCGGCTGGTACGGATCGGTGTTGGTGCCGATGGCGATGGTGCGCGGAATATAGTTCGGCGACGATAGCTCCCGCTCCAGAAGTTCCGCGGCGCCCTCCTTGACGAAAAGCCGGCGTTCGAAATCGAGCCCCGGCGACAGCCCCATGTAGGCGTGGGTCGGCCGCGCGAAACAATAGACGCAGCCGTGTTCGCAGCCGCGATAGGGATTGATCGAGCGATCGAAGGAAATATCCGGGGAATCGTTGCGGGTAATGATGGTTCGGGCGCGCTCGATCGTGATCTCGGTCTTGACGGCCGGAAGCTCCTCGTCGAGGTCCCAGCCGTCGTCGACGGTCTCGCGCACCTCGCGTTCGAACCGGCCAGTCTGGTTGGAGCCGACGCCGCGTCCACGCGGCCGTTCAGGCGCGATCATCGCCGCCGCGAGGCCCTCGCCCTGCCGTGCGCCGATGAAGCGGCGGGAATGGCGCGGGCGCGTTAACGCGGGGTCGGGCACTACCATCGTGGTCGCATCGGTCAGCATGGCGGGGTCCTCGTTTAGAACATAACGGGAATATAGGAACAAATATGGAACATATTCCCTTTCTGTCAAGCCGCCTGTGGACAAGTCTGTTGAAAATCTCGATTTCACACACAGTTTCCGTGGTATGCATTGGGAATGCTGTCAGCTGTTGTGATTGCCGGGGGCGCCTCTGTTCCCGAATTGGCCTCGCCCGAGGCCATCGTCCGAACGTTGGCCTCGCTTGTCCCCGCG
>CAISJZ010000200.1 GCA_903885755.1 uncultured Hyphomicrobiales bacterium
CCGTATCAAGCCCATCGGCAACGCGTCGATGCGGTTGCGCGCCCTGCTCGAATCCGACGAATACGCGGGCGCGGTGATGAATCCGCCGTTCTCGTCCGAGGCGCTGCTGAAAGGCATGAAGAGTCTTGGTCGCATGGTTGATCTTCTCGGCCCCTATCAGGCCGGCGGCGCCTTTCTCCAGCGGTCCTTCGCGCGCGACCAAGCTGATCTCGTCGAGGCCTATATCGCGGGATACATCGAGTCGCTGCGCCGGGTCGTCGATCCCGCGCACAAGGCCGCCATCATCGAAATGCTGATTCGCAGGCTCAACCTGTCGCCGGGCGTGGCGGAAGCGACGTACGGGCAAATCACCGATCCCGGTTTCGGCTTTACGCCGGACGCGCGGCTCGACCGGGCCGGGTTCCGCAACATGCTGGAAACCCGGGCCGAAACGGAGGGGCGGGACGCCCGTCTCGACGATACGGCGGCCTATATCGATGAGAGTTTCTACGTCAGGGCTCTTTCCCGGGCGCCGGCGATATAGGCGCAGGCGCCTCTTTTCGAGCCTGCCGGCGCTTTTCGATCCGACGGATAAAGGCTAGGTAGGTCGGGGGCCTTCAAGATCTCTCGGGATTCGGTTCATGTCACTTCGCATTTTACTGGTCGGCCTGGCGGTGGTCTTCGGCCTTGATGGCGCCGTAACCCGCGCCGTCGCCCAGGACATGGCCTTTGAGATGGTGCCCTTCGGCGATTCCGGGAAATGCGGATCCAGGTGCCCGGAGGTGATCAGCGCCGTGGGGGAGATCACGTCCGCGACCCCGCGAGCGTTCTACAATTTCGTCTCCAGCAATATTCGGGACCCCCGCCTGCGGAGCATCGTGTTCATTCATTCGCCTGGCGGTTCCGTCGCCGCCTCGATGCGGCTTGGCTCGATGTTCCGCAAGACCGGCGTCGCCGCCGTCGTGGCGCGGGTCGCGCGCCTTGAGGGTTCAACCGGTTCCGGCGGGGTCGCATTGCCCGGCGGGCGCTGCTTTTCCGCCTGCGTATATGCCTTGATGGGCGCGAAAAAGCGGATCGTGCCGCCGCCGTCGCTTGTCGGCATCCATCGCATGTCCTTCGAGGAGCACGAGCGCGACATTACAGGCCTTGGAGAAGTCACGCGCAAGACCTACGGGACACCGGACTTCGTCGCGCAACTGGCCAATTACGCCAGCGCCATGGGCGTCAGCCGCGACCTAATTTACACCGCCGAGAAGATCAGCCCCGAGAACATCCATATCGTCACGCCCGCCGAATTGCGCCGCTGGCGTCTGGGATCGCAGAAGTTCTAATTGGCTGTAGATGTATCCGCTTCTTGACTTGCGTGGCGCGCTGCCGTATCCGACCGACCTCCGCCGCGCCGTGGCGCGGAAAACGGGGGAGTAGCTCAGTTGGTTAGAGCGCCGGCCTGTCACGCCGGAGGTCGCGGGTTCAAGTCCCGTCTCTCTCGCCATTTCATCCAAAATCCGGTTTGATCGATCTTCGTGGCCAACGGCGCTAGCAAAGGCGCGCGGCGGACGACACCATTGGCCTGCGACCGCCGGGAGGATAAATCAGCATGACCCGCCACGCCGACTTCGTGCCCCATGGCGTCATCCCGGCCGTTATTCTTCCATTTCATGACGATTTGTCGATCGACGAAGCGTCCTTTCGCGCCCACCTTCGGCACGTTGGCGCGGTTGAGGGCCTCTCCGCCATCACCATCAACGCCCATTCGACCGAGGTCGCCTCATGCACCGCCGACGAGCAGCGCCGGGTCCTGGCGATCACGGGCGAGACCGTTGGCGACCGCCTGCCCATCGTTCACGGCGTCTGGGCCGACGGGAGTCTGGAGGCCGGGCGGATTGCGCGCGCCGCCGAGGCGGGCGGGGCCTCCGCCCTGCTGGCTTTCCCGCCGGGGCCCTTCACCATGGGCCAGAACGCCGAGATGGTCGTCGCCCATTTCAGCCGGATCGCCGAGGGCTCCAGCCTGCCGATCATCGTGTTTCAGTATCCGCTCGCCAGCGGGCAGGGCTATCCCGGCGAAACGCTGCTGAAACTCGTCGAGGCGGTCCCGACCATCAGGGCAATCAAGGACTGGACGCCCGTCGTGCTCCAGCACGAATGGCATATCCGCACGCTCCACGCCTTGCCGCGGCCAGTGAATGTGCTGTCGACCAACAGCGCCTGGCTCCTGAGCTCGCTGGTGCTGGGCTGCAAGGGACTGCTGTCGGGCAGTGGCAGCGTCATCGCCGATCTGCAATCCCAACTGTTTCGAGCCATTCAGGCAAATGATCTCGCTGGGGCGCGACGGATCAATGACCGAATCTATCCCTTGGCGCGGGTATTCTACGCCGACCCCTTCATCGATATGCACAACCGCATGAAGGAGGCTCTGGTCATGCTCGGCCGTATCCCATGCGCCGCGGTTCGACCGCCGTTGGTTCGTATTGGCGATGCCGAACGCGGACGCATCCGCGCCGCGCTCGTCGAAGCCGGCCTGCTTGGCGTCGGCGATGTCAGCAACGCGGCCCGAGGGCTGCATTTCAGCAGGACCATTTGAATGCAAACCTTTGTTCGCGTCGCGGCGCTCTTCTCGGCGATGGCCTCGTCGGCCTTCGCCCAGGGCGCATATCCCACGAGGCCAATTGACCTGATCGTGCCATTCGCCCCCGGCGGCACGTCGGATGTCATCGCGCGAATCGTGGCCGATGAAATGGGCCACATCCTCGGCCAGAACATCATCATAGAGAATATCGGCGGCGCGGGGGGCGCTATCGCGCTCGCCAAGGCCGCCCGCGCGACGCCGGACGGCTATACCTTCGTGATCGGCAACGCCGGCACCAACGCGGCGGTTTACTGGACGACCCCGGAGGTGCAATTCAACACGGACTCCTTCGCGCCCGTCGGATTGATCGCGAAAACCTCGCCTGTGATCGCGATCCGCAACGATTTTCTGGCCAGAACGCCAGCGGAATTCATCGCCTATGCCCTCGCGAACCCTGGCAAGGTCTCGCTCGGCCACGCTGGCGTGGGTTCGTCCAACTATCTGATCTGCCGCAGCTTCGTGAAGGCCGCGCATATCGAGGCGACACTTGTGAGCTATCGCGGCGCCGGGCCGGCGCTGACCGATCTGCTCGGTGGGCATGTCGATGGCGTCTGCGACGCCGCGTCCTCGGTGGCCCCCGTCATTCAGGACGGCCGCGCGCGGGGGCTAATGGTGTCCGGGGCCGCGCGCCTCGTCCAGCTGCCTGATGTGCCGACCGGGGCGGAAGCCGGCGCGCCGGACTTCCAGGCCGAGGGGTGGAACGCCTTTTTCGTGCCGAAAGGTACGCCCGAGTCCCGGATCGATGTGCTCAACGACGCCTTGCGCAAGGCTGTCGGGAGCGAGCAGGTGCGCAAGCGATTCGCGGAGCTGGCGGTCCTCCCGGCATCCGACGAGGAGCTTTCGCCTGAGTTCGTGAAGGACTTCGTGCCGCGCGAGGTCGAAAAATATCGCGCTGTTTTTAGGGACTAGTGCCCCGATTCACTGGAACTGCGGGTAAAGCTGTTTGAGCTTAACGCGGGCGTCTGCGGTTGTGAATTGCCAGTCGGCTTTGGCATGGTGTTTGTTGCGATTGTCTTGCCATGCGGCGACCTCCGC
>CAISJZ010000201.1 GCA_903885755.1 uncultured Hyphomicrobiales bacterium
AGCACGGCGATCACCGCCGCGAAGACCGCGTCGATGCGCTTCTGGTCGATCGCCACCGCGAGATAGGAGCCAATGCCCGGCAGCTTGATCGTGGTGTCGCCAACCGAGATCGCCTCGGACGCGACGACGAAGAACCAGCCGCCGGACATGGACATCATCATGTTCCAGACGAGGCCTGGAACCGCGAACGGCGTCTCCAGTTGCCAGAATCTCTGCCAGCCCGACAGGCGAAAGCCACGCGCGACTTCCTCGAGGTCGCGCGGAATCGTGCGCAGGGATTGATAGAAGGAGAACGCCATATTCCAGGCCTGACTGGTGAAGATGGCGAAGATCGCGGCGCATTCCGCGCCCAGCGTCGAACCGGGAAACAGGCCGAGAAAGAACGTCACGGTGAACGACAGAAAGCCCAGAATTGGCACCGATTGCAGAACATCGAGAATCGGGATCATCACGATCTCGGCGCGCCGGCTCTTGGCGGCGATCGTCGCGTAAACCAGCGTGAACAGCAGCGAAGCCAGCATGGCCAGGAACATGCGTAGCGTTGTGCGCAGGGCGTAGTATGGCAAGCCGGAATAATCGAGATCGACCGCCGGCGCGTCGGGCGGGGGGAGCGGCGCGCCCATGCCAATCGAGCCGCGAACAACGAGCACGGCGGCGCCAAAAATCAGCGCGATGGCGATGATGTCCCAGATGTTGGGCAGCGCGCGACGTCCCAGCGACGTGAACGCGACGAATCTTGAAACCATTGGAGCCCCTCGCATGTCCCCGATCTGGACATGCCGAACGAAGGAATTGTGACGGTCCCTTGGCGGGACAGCGGCTCAGGCGGCGCGCGACAGCGCCGCCCGTTCAATCCATCGTTTGTATTGGGGCGGTTCTTCCGCCTCCCGTGCATCGGTTTCAAGCCAATGGCTGATGGGCCTCCGGGTGATTCTGTCCACGGTCCAGCGGCACTCGAGTCGACGCGCGTTACGGCGCGAGCGGGAGCGCGGGGTCAGGACAAGGCGGTCGAGTGGAACCGCGCGGGGAAACAGGGAAAAAATGTTCTTCATGGCTCACCTTCCCGCGACCGGCCGTCAGGGCCGGGCGAGAGGCGGGCCGATCAGCGATCAGCGCGGAACCCGACCCGCCGACGACGGCGCGGTCAATCGACTATGATCGCTTGGCATGGATTGAAAAGTCCTCGTGGTCCCCTCCGGCGAACCGGACAGGTCAGGCTCGAATGCGCCGGGTTTTGACGTCTGTCAAGTCGGCCCGAGATTAACTTTCAGCAATCATCCGCCAGCGGCGAGCGCCTTGTCGAGATCGGCGATGAGGTCTGCGACATCCTCGATGCCGACCGACAAACGCACGACGTCGGGCCCCGCGCCAGCCGTGATCTTCTGTTCGTCGGTCAGTTGCCGATGCGTCGTCGAGGCCGGGTGGATGACGAGCGAGCGGGTGTCGCCGACATTGGCGAGATGTGAGAACAGTTGCAGGTTCTTCACCAGCGACAGGCCCGCGTCGTAGCCGCCCTTGAGGCCGAAGGTGAAGACCGCGCCAGCCCCCTTCGGACAGTACTTCTGGCCAAGGTTGTAATAGCGGTCGCCCTTGAGGCCAGGGTAGCTCACCCATTTGACCGCCGGGTGGGCCGACAGATGCGTCGCCACCGCGAGGGCGTTGTCGCAATGGCGCTGCATGCGCAGTGGAAGCGTTTCTATGCCGGTCAGGATCAGGAATGAATTGAAGGGCGAGATGCAGGGTCCAAGATCGCGAAGGCCGAGCACGCGGCAGGCGATGGCGAAGGCGAAATTACCGAAGGTTTCGCCAAGCACCATGCCGCCATATTCCGGGCGCGGGGCCGAGAGCATGGGATAGCGCTTGTCCGCCATGAAATCGAAGGCGCCACCGTCGACGATGACGCCGCCGATCGAATTACCATGGCCGCCGAGGAATTTGGTCGCCGAATGCACCACGATGTCGGCGCCATGTTCGAACGGGCGCGTCAGGTAAGGGGTCGCCAGCGTATTATCGACAATCAAGGGAACACGCGCGCATTTGGCGATTTTCGAGATCGCTTCGATGTCGCAAACGACGCCGCCGGGATTGGCGATCGACTCGATGAAGATCGCCTTGGTGCGCGGCGAGATCGCGGCTTCGAAGGTCGCCGGATCGTCGGGGTCGGCCCATTTCACGTTCCAGCCAAAGTTCTTGTAGGCGTGGTTGAACTGGTTGATCGAGCCGCCGTAGAGCTTGTTGGAGGCGATGAACTCGTCGCCAGGCGTCATCAGCGTGTGCATGACGAGCATCTCGGCCGCGTGGCCGGAAGCGACCGCGAGAGCCGCCGTGCCGCCCTCCAGCGCCGCGACCCGCTCCTCGAGCACCGCCGAGGTCGGATTGGTGATGCGGGTGTAGATGTTGCCGAAGGCCTGCAATCCGAACAGCGACGCGGCGTGATCGACGTCGTCGAAAACAAATGAAGCGGTCTGGTAGATCGGCGTCGTCCGCGCGCCCGTGGTCGGGTCTGGCTGGGCGCCCGCGTGCACCGCAAGCGTGGCAAAACCCGGATGTGCTGAAGAGGCGTCGGTCATGTCATCACTCCGCAACGAAACTGCTGTCCATGGTTAGGGCGCCGGGGGCGGGACTAGCAACCCGGCGAGATGCGATAAATAGTCTGATGGCGGCTGATCGGGTCGATTCGACCGCGCGTCATGGGCCCTTGCGCCCGGGAGGAATGGATGCGGTTTCTCGCTTTCGCCCTGTCGATCGTCGGTTTTATCGCCTTTGGCGCGCTCGCGCCCATCCTCGGCGCATGGGCCGGCTGGCTGTCGGCGCTATGCGGCGCGCTGACCGCGCTCGGCGTCTGGGATCTCCTTCAGACAAAACACGCGCTGCGCCGCAACTATCCCATACTGGCCAATCTGAGGTTCTTGTTGGAGGAAGTGCGTCCGGAAATCCGTCAGTATTTTCTCGAAAGCGATCTCGACGGCACGCCCTTCAACCGCACCAAGCGGGCGGTTGTCTATCAGCGCGCCAAGATGCAACTGGAAACGCGGCCTTTC